>JACQTO010000015.1 GCA_016210745.1 Betaproteobacteria bacterium | reverse complement strand
TGACGCTTGCCGGAGGGCAGGATTGAGGATCCCAGGTTCCAGGATTCATACATGGCGACCTAAATCGCGCCGCCCGTTGTTTCCAGTTACGATTTTGCGCGGACGAAAAGCCGTCCGCGCGGATCGTCGATTGCGCACGGATGGCCTTATAATACGTGCGCAAACGACGATACGCGCGGACGGCTTTTCGTCCGCGCAAAATCGTAACTGGAAACAACGGGCGGCGCGATTTAGGTCGCCATGTATGAATCCTGGAACCTGGGATCCTCAATCCTGCCCTCCGGCAAGCGGCAGTGTGAAATAGAACGTCGCGCCCTCCTCGATCGCCGCCTCGGCCCAGACCCTTCCTCCGTGGCGCCCGATCGCCTGGCGCACGACTGCCAGACCCACGCCGGTCCCTTCGAATTCGTCGCTTCGGTGCATGCGCTGAAACAGCCCGAAGAGCCGCTCGGCGTAGCGCATATCGAAGCCGGCGCCGTTGTCGCGCACGTAGAACACGACTTCGCCATCGAGCTCGGTCTGCCCGATCTCCACCACGGCGGAGTCGCGCCGAGCCGAAAACTTGAGCGCATTGCCGATCAGGTGCGCCAGCGCCTGGCGCATCATTGCCCGGTCTCCGACCACTCGGACAAGCGGGGCGATCCGCACCTGCGAGCGCCGGTAGCGCTCGCACAGATCGCCGGTCACCTCGCGAGCAAGATTTTCCAGCGAGAACGGCGCCGGACTGAGGCCGGCACGGCCCAGCCGCGAGTACTCCAGCAAGTCATCGATCAGCGCACTCATCCTGCCGACGTTGAGCGCCACCCGCTCCAGCAGATCGCGCGACTCGGCATCGCAGCGCACCCCACCGCCCCGAATCAGCATATCGGTGAAACCTCCGATTGCCCGCAGCGGCGCGCGCAGGTCGTGCGACACCGAATAGGTGAAAGACTCCAGCTGCCGGTTCGCGGCCTCCAGCTCCGCCGTGAGATCGGCCACCCGCCGCTCCAGCGCTTGCCTGCTCTTGCCGGTATCAGTGTCGTAATCGCCCATGATCCGCCTATACCCTTATTGCGCGCGCGCCCAGGGAATGGAGGCGCCGCATAACGCCCTGAGCCATGTCGCGCAACGGCAGCACCTCGTCGGTCGCGCCCGCGGCGATCGCTTCCTTGGGCATTCCGAACACGACGCAGCTGGCTTCATCCTGGGCGAAGTTATAGGCGCCGGCTTGCTTCATTGCCAGCATGCCCATGGCCCCGTCCTTGCCCATGCCGGTGAAAATTACGCCCACGGCGTTTCGCCCGGCGTACTCGGCCGCGGAACGAAACAGTACGTCCACCGACGGTCTGTGCCGATTGACCGGAGCGGCCTCGGAGAGCTGCGTCATGTAGTTGGCGCCGCTGCGCTTCAGGAGCAGATGCGAGTGCCCGGGCGCAATGTAGGCATGCCCGGGCAGCACCCGTTCGGCGTGCTCGGCTTCTTTGACCGCGATACGGCACAGGCTGTCGAGCCTGGCGGCAAACGACTTGGTGAACGTCTCGGGCATGTGCTGGGTGATAAGGATGCCGGGGCAGTCGGGCGGCATGTCCATCAGGAATTCCTTGATCGCCTCGGTGCCTCCGGTAGAGGCTCCGACGATGATCAACTTTTCCGTGGAAACGCTGCGATTCGCGAGCGCGGGCAACGCGCGCTCCGCGTGAGGCGCCGGCGCGACGGCCGCCGGCGGGCGCGGGCGCGCCGCCGCGGCAGTGCGGATCTTCTCTGCGATTTCCGCAGCATAGTCGTGCATGCCGTGGGCGATATCGATCTTCGGCTTGGCAACGTAGTCGATTGCGCCCAGCTCCAGGGCTCGCAGAGTGATGTCCGATCCCCGCTCGGTGAGCGAAGACACCATGACCACCGGCATGGGCCGGAGGCGCATCAGCCGCTCGAGAAAGTCGAGGCCGTCCATTTTCGGCATTTCCACGTCCAGCGTCAGGACATCCGGATTGAGCGAACGAATCATTTCGCGCGCAACCAAGGGGTCTGGCGCCGCGCCCAGGGCCTGCATGTCGGGCTCGCCGTTGATGATCTCGGTGAGCAACCTGCGAATCAGCGCCGAATCGTCCACCACGACAACGGTAATTTTTTTCATGAGTCGGTCATTCACTCGGTGAACAAGGGCTCCGCCTTCACGCGAACAATTCCACTTCACCTTGCACCTCCTCCTTGATCAGGCGCGAGCGGTAATCCAACTCGCGCTCAAAGATGGTGTCGTTGTGGATATTGCGCAGTTTCTTCACCAGAACTTTCCCGCTCTTCGGGAAGTAATAGACCTTGCGCGGATAGATGTCGATCAGGTCGCGCGCCGCGACCCGGATTTTCTCCACGCTTAGAAAGTGCAGCGCGAAATCGGCGTTGCGCTGGCCGATGTTCAACATGGTCATGCCCGGCAGCACGTTGCCGCCGCCGAATACCTTGGCTTCGAACAGCGTACGATGGGCGCCGAGTTTAATCAGGCTGTTGACCAGGACTTCCATGGCGTATGCCCCATAGCGCGCCGAAGCGCTGGCCGGACTGTCGCGCTCCGCGCCGGAATCGGGCAGCATGAAATGATTCATGCCGCCGATTCCGGATAGTTTGTCGCGAAGACACACGCTGACGCAGGAGCCCAGCACCGTCACGAGCACCATGTCGCGCCCGGTGACGTAATACTCCCCCGGCAGGATTTTCGCCGCATCGAGGTTGAAGCGATCGTCGAAATACCGATTCGTGGCGAGCACGTTCCGGCCCCTTACCCGCCCGCCGCGCGGCTGCGACCGGCGAGTTCATAGACAGTTTTTCCGCGCGCGCGGAAAAGGTCGGCAGCGTGGTGAAAACTTTCCGAATGTCCGGCGAACAGCAGCCCGTCGGGACGCAGCAGCGGCACGAACCGCTCCAGGATCCGGTACTGGGTCTGCTTGTCGAAATAGATCATTACGTTGCGGCAGAAAATGGCGTGGAACGATCCCCGGATCGGCCAGTCCGCATGCAGCAGATTGAGCGCCCGGTAGTCGATCATCGCGCGCAGTTCGTCGCGTACCCGCGCCTGGCCCGCGTGCCGGCCCTTGCCCCGCAGGAAGAAACGCCGAAGCCGCTCCCTCGGCATTTTCTCCAGCCGATCCATGCTGTAGACGCCCTCCTGCGCTTTGGCCAGCACATTGGTGTCTATGTCGGTGGCGAGAATTCTGACTGACGGAGCGAGCACGCCCAGGGTTTCGACCGCCGTCATCGCCATCGAGTACGGCTCCTCGCCGGTCGATGCGGCTGCGCACCAGAGCGAGATCTGCCCGGTTCCTGCGCTCGTCTTGTGGCGCTCCAGCAGCTCGGCCAGGATCGGAAAATGGTGCTCCTCGCGGAAGAATGCCGTGAGGTTGGTCGTCAGCGAGTTGGTGAACGCCTCCCATTCGACCGCGTCGCCCTTCTCGAGCAGAACCAGATACTCCTTGAATCCTGCCAGCCCGAGAGCGCGCAAGCGCCGTCCGAGACGGCTATAGACCATTTCGCGCTTGCTCGGGCTGAGCGAAATCCCTGCGTGGTTGTAGATCAGCTTGCGTACGCGCTCGAAATCGGCCTCAGTGAACACGAACTCGCGCCCGTATTCCTCGGATACTGCGACCGCCCGGCAACCCTGCATTTATCGCTCCTCCACTGTCGGCAGTTGGCTTCCTCGGCGATTCGCGAAGAGCGGGCAGCGTCCAATATTCGGGCTACTGACCTAGGGAAACACGGATCAAGTCATCCCCGCGAAAGCGGGGATCCAGCAACTGGCTGAACTTCCTGATAGGGGTCGGAAAGGAGCGATGGCCCCTCCCCGCCCTCCGAACCGTGTGTGCGGTTCGCCCGCGCACGGCTCTCCAGTCGGTAGTTTCCTCATCGGGACTGACTCGCCAGTACAAGGGCTTCGGTCATGGTGAAAAG
>JACQTO010000135.1 GCA_016210745.1 Betaproteobacteria bacterium | reverse complement strand
CTCACCACCGAGCCGCCCTTGACCGCGACCGCGCTGGCGCCCAGCGCCAGTTGATTGGCCTGCTTGGCGTTCTCCGCGTTCTGCTTCACCGTCGAGGTGAGCTCTTCCATCGAGGAGGCGGTCTCCTCCAGGCTCGAAGCCTGCTCCTCGGTGCGCTGGCTCAAATCCGCGTTGCCCGTGGCGATCTGCTTGGTGCCGCTGCCGATAGCCTCACTACTAGAGCGCACCTCGCCTACAATCTTCCTCAGGCTCTCGCTCATATCCTTCAGAGCCTGCAACAGCTGCCCAGTCTCGTCCTTGGTCTTGACTTCCACCGTGCTCGTCAGATCCCCGGCCGCAACCCGCTGCGCAACGCCCACGGCCTCATACAGCGGACGCGTGATGCTGCGGGTGATCCACAGGCCCAGCAGGACGGCCAGCACGGCCGCCAAGATGCCGGCCCCCAACATCAACGCTGAGGCCTGTTTTTGGCTCACCTCGGCCTCCTTGAAAAGATTGTCCGCGCTCTTGGCGTAGTAGTCGTGCAGTTTGGTCGCCGCTTCCTGCAGGGCAACGTCCTTCGGGTTGGTCTTCTTCAGCAGCTCGATGTTCGATTGGCTGTAATCCTCGGCGACGAGCGCCTTGAATGCCGGGTCAAGGCCTTCAGCGATGTAAACGCGCATGGCCTTCTCGAAGTCGTCGAGCTGGGCCTTCTCTTCGGGCGGAAGATTGCGACCCGCCGCCAGTTCCTTCCAGGGGCTTTCAACCTCGGCCAACACCTTGGTGATCGTGCCGGTGTGTCTCGAAAGAGGATGATCATGCAGCTTGACGAGCTCCGACTTTGGGTTGTGCTGCAGGCCCAGCATGATCTGGGTGCGGGTTTCCTCCAGTAGCCGTTGAATGTGCGCCGCCAAGCGGATGGGCTGGAGTTTGTCGTGGTAGGTCTGCGCCAACCGATCATTGGCTGAGGCGAGATTGCGCTGTGCCAAGATGTTGATTGCCCCCATCAGAATCAGCACAAGGCCCAATAAGCCCAAAAGGCGCACCCCGATTTTCATATTGCCGATTGAAAACATGAATACTCTCCGTAAAGACAATTCGCAGTTGCCGCCGCTTTCGATCAGTGCACCACGTCCACCAGCGCCATGTCGCTGCCCGACATGAGCTTCTCGATGTCCACCAGAATCAGCATGCGCTGGTCCACCGTTCCGAGACCCGTGATGTATTTCACGTCGAAGGACGAGGAGAAATCCGGCGCCGGCCGGATCTGCTCGGACATAAGCGCGATCACGTCGGAGACGCTGTCCACGACCATCCCGACCACGCGCCCGGCTACGTTGAGGATGATCACCACCGTGAACTGGGTGTAGTCGGCCGCTCCCAGATTGAACTTGATGCGCATATCGACGATCGGCACGATGGTGCCGCGCAGGTTGACCACGCCCTTGATGAATTCAGGCGCGTTGGCGATCTTGGTCACTTGCTCGTAGCTGCGGATCTCCTGCACCTTCAGGATCTCGATGCCGTATTCTTCGGTGCCCAGCGTGAACGTCAGAAACTCCTGCCGGTCGGCTGCCGTCCCCAACGCAGTTTTTGCCGCCCCCGCCTCCGGCTTCACAGCGCCGGCAGCCGCTTGCATTGCCTGATTCATTTCTTGCTCCTTGCAAAATATGGATGCGCCCAATCTTGATGAATAGACCGCTTCTGGAGCACCTCGCAAAGCGGCACCTGGGAAAACGGAATCCTTACGGCGCAGCTCATCAAAAACGTCATTCCTGTTTCATGCCGCCAGTAGATTGCCTTGCCGATCGGACATTCGTACCAGTGCGTCGACGTCCAGGATCAGGGCCACCCGGCCGTCGCCCATGATGGTCGCGCCCGATACCCCTTGGACCTTGCGGTAATTCGATTCCAGGCTCTTGATCACGACCTGGTGCTGCCCGAGCAGATCGTCGACGAACACCGCCACCTTGGCGCCCTGGGACTCCACGATGACCATGATCCCGCGGTCGAGCTCGGCGACCCTGGGCCGCACGTTCATGAACTGGTGCAGCGCCACCACCGGAAGATATTCGCCGCGCACGCGCACCACTGTGTCGCGGCCGGCCACGGTTTTGGTATCCTCTTTCACCGGTTGCAGAGACTCGACGATGAACGTGAGCGGGATGATGAAGATCTCCTCGCCCACGGAAACCGACATGCCGTCCAATATCGCCAGCGTGAGCGGCAGGCGTATCGCAATGCGCGTGCCCACGCCGAGCACCGATTCGATCTCGATGCGGCCGCCCATGGCATGGACATTGCGCTTCACAACGTCCATGCCGACTCCCCGACCGGAAACTTCCGTTACCTTTTCGGCCGTGGAAAACCCCGCCTCGAATATCAGTTGCCAGACCTCCTGGTCGGACATGCCGTCGTTGACCGGCATGCCGCGCTCCTTGGCCTTGGCCAGGATCTTCTCCCGGCTCAGTCCGGCGCCGTCGTCTTCCACTTCGATGACGATGTTGCCGCCCTGGTGAAACGCCCTCAGCGTCACGCTTCCCTGGGCCGGCTTGCCCGCGGCCAAGCGCTTTTCCGGCGGCTCGACGCCATGATCGAGACTGTTGCGCACCAGATGGTTGAGCGGATCGGCGATTTTCTCGATCAGCCCCTTGTCCAGTTCAGTGCCCTCTCCAACGGTCTTCAATTCAACCTGCTTTCCGAGCGCACTCGCCACGTCGCGCACTACGCGCGGGAACCGGCTGAACACGAACGAGATCGGCATCATCCGGATGGACATGACCGACTCCTGCAGATCGCGCGTGTTGTGCTCGAGCTGGCTCATGCCGTTGCGGAGCTTCTCGTGAATCACGGGATCCACGTGCGCTACGGCCTGCGCCAGCATCGCCTGCGTGATGACCAATTCGCCCACCAGATTGATCAGTTGATCGACCTTCTCGACGCTGACGCGGATCGAAGTGGATTCGCCGGCAGCCGAAACTGCGACCTTATCGTTGTCGCGGCGTCCCGCAACGACTGCCGCGGCATTGGGATCGTCGCTCGCACGCCGGCCGAATGAACGCGGCGGCGCCGTCGCGCCGCTTGCGCCCACTGCAGGTTCCGGCGCGGGCCTCGTCTCCGGCACCGACGGGGCCCCCGCGAAGAAGCCGAAATCAGCTTCCTCCGAAGGTTCGGCCGATCCCCCGAGGCCCGGCGACGAGGCGGCGGCAGGCGCTGCTGGCGCCGCTTCGGCCTCGATCTTCAAGCTGGCGGGGTCAACCAGAAACGCCAACTCTTCCCAGATATCCGCGTCGCTCAACGAACTCGTCAATCGGAGCACGCAAGGCCCGCTCGACCGACCGGCTTTCTTGCCGGCCTTCTTTTTCCCTTTCTTCTCCGCAGCATCGATCGCCGAGCCGAGATCTTCCAGAACGCCGTGGCGCCCCAGCTCCGCACGCAGCGATTCCATCCCTTTCGCGGTAAGGCCCTGGCGTGAGAATTCGATACGAAAAACGTTTTGCCCTGGCGCCGGCGCTGCTGCCGCCTGCGGTATTTCGGCCGGTGCCGGCGCGCCGTCAGCAGCGCCCTT
Source organism: Betaproteobacteria bacterium (assembly GCA_016210745.1). GTDB lineage: Bacteria > Pseudomonadota > Gammaproteobacteria > Burkholderiales > SG8-39 > JACQTO01. The sequence continues at coordinate 22,045 of JACQTO010000135.1, read as the reverse complement.
CGCCGCCGAAGGATCCGGAGCTGGGACGGCGACATCGCCCGTTGCGGCGAGCTGCTTCAATTTTGCGCAGATCTCGGCCGCCGCGGCCGCATTCGACTCGCCATCTCCGCGGTGGCCGGCGAGCTGTCCCCCGAGCACGTCGCCCGCCTCCAGAAAAACGTCGATCATTTCGCTTCGAATGCCGAGCTCGCCCTTGCGCAGCCTGTCCAGCAGCGTTTCCAGGACATGGGTCAGCTCGGTCATGTCGCCAAAACCGAAGGTGGCGGCGCCACCCTTTATGGAGTGGGCAGCTCGAAAAATCGCGTTCAGGGTTTCGGAACTGGGTGTACTGACGTCCAACCCCAGCAGCAGCGACTCCATTTGCGCCAGAAGTTCGCCTGCTTCTTCGAAAAACACCTGATAAAACTGTTTCAGGTCTGTGCTCACGTGTACGCCCGGAATCAGGATTGGAAAATCGAATTCAGCGGCCAGCGTAGCAGCCCGACGGTCCGGCCAATTCCCGGAAAACAAGCGCCAAAGCACCGCAATCCCGCGCGTGGAACCCCTGCGGGCAGGAGCTCCGTCATTCCCGCGCAGGCGGGAATCCAGAATTGCTCAGCGAAAGTCACTGGATCCCCGCTTTCGCGGGGATGACGGGTACGTGTCATGCAGTTACGTAATCCTCAATAGTCATCCGATGACCTTGTGGACGACCTGCACGAGCTGGCGCGGATTGAACGGCTTGACCAGCCACCCGGTAGCCCCTGCCGCGCGGCCCCTCGCCTTCATGCCATCGCTGGACTCGGTGGTCAGCATCAGGATGGGTGCGGTCTTGTAACGCGGCATGACCCGCAGCGACTTGACCAGCGCCAGTCCGTCCATGCGCGGCATGTTGATGTCGGTCAGGATCAGGGCAACCTCATGGTTCCTTGCCTTGTCGAGGGCATCGATGCCGTCAACGGCCTCTACAACCTCGTAGCCGGCGCCCTTCAAGGTAAAGGAAACCATTTGCCGGATCGAGGCCGAATCGTCCACAGCAAGAATTGTTGTCGCCATACTCGTTGCTCCTCGGTTCGCTCATTGAGTGAGCCGACGCGCATCAGTGCCGCGCCGTTCAAAACAGTTCTATCGCACCTGTTTGCATTCCATGTTCAATCGCCGGTCGTCCGCGGCTCGCACTATTGGCCAGCATCACCGCCTTCGAAACCGCTTCGTGAAACTGCCGCGGCTTGGGCTCTCCGGCGTCCTCTGCCGCATCCGGCGAGGCGATGCGCTGCAGCGCTGCGCCGATGGCATCGACGCGGACCATGGCGTGATCGAGCAGCTGGGCCACCAGATCGCCGAATTGCAGCGCGGTTACAGCTGCATCCACTTCCCGCTCGATTTGCCCGGCTATCATGGTCTGGCGCTCGAGGAGTGGCCCCATGGGCTCGGCAGAAAGTGCCGCCGCGGCAATCGCCAAGGCGATATCCTGCTGCGAGCGGGTCAGGTTGCCGATGTGTTTAAAGCTCGCGACGAGTTCGCCCACCGCATCGCCGGACAAGCGGTCCGCTTGGTTCAGCTCGTTCTTGATGCCGGCGAAATAGTCATCAAGCAGCGGGAAGACCTTTGTATCCCAGTCGAACGTGTCGAATTGCTGCGCCTCACCGGCCGCCGCGCACAGCAACAGCATCTGCCTTCCTGCGCAGCAGTCTCGCATCGGTTTCCCTCGCGCCCGCATGGGGCCAGAAAGTTTTTCTAAGGGTATTTACGGCAGCAGGACAGGCAACTTTAGAAATCCGGCGCGATCGCCTGCCCATCATGCCACCAGCGGACTTGCGCGCTGCGCGCGCCAACCGCGTTTTCTGCACGGATAAACGCCATCCGTGCAGAAAACGCGGTTATGGTTAACTGCAGGGACTTGGTAGGGTTTTGGCCGAGATCGTCGATTGTGCACGGATGGCTTCTTCATCCGCGCAACATCGCAACCCCAAACAACGGGCGGCGTGATTTAGGTCGCCGTGTATAGAAACCCAATCTTCTCCGAATTCGTCGAGAATCGACTTGCAGCTGGACTAAACCCGGGCAGAAACGACTCGGTTCTTGCCGGCGCGTTTCGCTGCATAGAGCGCCGCATCGGCACGCCCGAGCACGCTTTCGCGACGCTCATCGTCGCCGCATATCGCTACTCCGGCGCTGAAGGTGATCAGCAATTTCTGGTTGTCCGCGAGGAAGAAGCGCCGGGTCAGGGCTCGCTGCACGCGTTTGGTCACTTGCACCGCCTCCTCCAGCTCGGTCTCCGGCAGCAGAATCACGAACTCCTCGCCGCCGAACCGCGCCACGCTGTCGGAGGGGCGCACCGTCTCGCGCATCACCCCGACCAAATGCACCAGCGCATCGTCGCCGGTCTTATGGCCGAAACAATCGTTCAGCTCCTTGAAATTATCGATGTCGAGCAGCGCCACGCACAGGGGCCTGCCTTTGCGCCGGCAGCGTGCCGCCTCGACCGTGAAGGTCTCCTCGAGGCCGCGCCGGTTGAGCGCCTGCGTGAGCTGGTCCTCGCGCACCTTCTCGCTAACCTGCGAGAGTTCGCGCTCGAGGCTGCGGATGCGCTCCTCGTAGTCCTGCACCTTCTTGCGCGTCTCCAGCAGCTCGTCGCGCGAGCGCAGCATATCGGTCTGCATCCCGCGCGTATCCTGCATCAGATCGCGCAATACCCGATCGAGCTGACTGATGTCGTCCGTCTCCTGAATGCGCTTGGCGTAGCCTTCGATCTTGGTATGGAACTGGCCGGTGGTCTCCGAAGCCGTACCCAGGCGCTCTATGAACGTCGCGAGCATTGTCTTCAATGCCGCCTTCACGTCGCCCAAGCTTTGCTTGAGCGTGCCCTGCTGGAGCAGCGCGTCCTTAAAGCGCCATTCGGCCTCGCGGAGTTTCTTGAGGTCGATCGGCTGCACCAGGGCTTCACGCATGACGACGAGTTGGCCCGCAAGCCACCGATCCTCCTGGACCAGTTCGGTCACGTTCTCGAGCAGCAGGCTCATCAGCCTCAACATGCCGGCAAGGACCTCGTCCTGGTCCTTGCCTCGCGCTTCCATGCGCAGCCACAGATCGCGAATGTCGGCTGCGCATGCGTTGATTTCCGCCGCTCCCCTTGCAAGGCGCACACGGGCAGCAATCTTTTCACCGCTCTGGGAAAGCTCCGTCGGCTCCCCGAGCCGCTGCGTCAGCGCCACGACAATCGTGCTGGCGAGCAGCTCATGCAGCAAATCGTGGTTATCCCCGGTCGCATCGGATACCGGCGACAATAAAGCCGACGCCGCCTCCGGCTCAGCCGGAGGACCGGCATTGTGCGATTCGGCTGCCTCTTTGGGCAGCGATTCGAGAACCACATCGCGGGGGGCTTCCGCCCAGTAATGGATCAGCCGGCGAAGGCGCTCGTACAGTTTGGAGGAATCGCCGCGAGCGGCCTCGCTCGCGTGCGCAATGCTCTCCTTCTTTCTTGCCGCAGTCCAACCGGCATGCCGCGCTTCGAAGCCGCGCAGCAGATCGCGGATCAGTCCCGCCCAGTCGCCGGATCCGCGCGCCATCCCGAATAGCAGCTCCTGCGCCTTGCCCCAGTTGCGCGCGGCCACCAGGCGTCCGAGTTGCGACGATGCCGTGTTCGCGCCCGGGGACTGCGCCAGATCGGCCGCCAGTTGTTCGAGCATGCGCGCAGGAGAGCTCTCCGGTCCGATGGCAGCGCCCCCGGCGACTTCCTGATAGACCTCGGTGAAGTTATCCGGCGTCGGCGCGAGTTTGCGCGTCGCCAGACGCTTCAGCGTCTCGCGCGCGGCGTCCGATGGGGTGATGGTTGCGTCCATGGCAGCGTGTCGAGATGAACTACCGGGTTTCGCGCAATTGCAGGAATGACAACTCGGATGCTCCCTTACAGATAATTGAACAGCGACAGCGAGCTCACCCTCAAGAACGATTGCTGCGCCGCCTGCAGCACGAGCTGCTGTTGCGAGAGCTTGCTCGCCGCTTGTGCGTAGTCGATGTCCTCCAGCTGCGAAAGCACCTGCTTGAGTTCGAGCGCGCGGTTCGATGATTCGTCCTGCAGGCCCTCGAGCTCGCGCATGCGCGAGCCCACGCCGGTGCGAATCGACAGCACGTGGTCGAGCGCACTGTCGAGATTCGCCATGCCGCCCGCCAAGGCGTCGCTCAGCGCTCCGCGCTCTGTCCCGCTGGAAACCGGCGCCGCGAGCGCCTCGATGAGGTCCTTGATCGTTCCAAACGCGCTTTTTGAGGTCCCGTTGCCGCTGGGTATGCGCTCGAATACCTCGGCGCCGTTGTCGCTCACGGCCATTGCGCGCGAATCGGTGACCTGGAGCGCTCGGACACCTTGATCGCCGTTGTACGTCACGGTGAACCCGGATTGCGCGAATGGCGGCGCGGTATCGCTGTAGCCGCCGAAGAGGTAGCTCCCGGTGCCGTTGTTCGAATTGGCAAGCGAGACGAGCTGTTCCAGGCGCCCCGAGAGCTCCTGCGCCATGCTTTGGCGATCGGAATTCTGCAGCGTAGCGTTGCCCGCCGAAACAACGAGCACGCGCACGTCCTGGAGCAGCGAGGTGACTTCGCCCAGCGTCGAATCCACCTGCACCAGCGTGGCCTGCGCCGCTCTTTGATTGCCGCTGTACTGATCGTTCAGGGCGCTCGCCTGCCGGGCCCGCAGCGCGTCGCTGGCGGCGATAGGGTCGTCTGCCGGCGAAAGAATTCTGCGGCCGCTGGCGAGCTTCTGCTGCGTGGTGAGAAGTTCGGACTGATTGCGCGTGATGGCGGCGCTGCCCATATCGAAGATGTTTGCTGTGCTTATTCTCATGTGCGGAGATTCAGTATGGTGTCGAACAGGGTGCCGGCGATCCCGATCATCTTGCCCGCGGCCTGATAGGCCTGCTGGTAGCGGATCAGGTTGGAGGCCTCCTCGTCCAGGTTCACGCCGGAGACAGCGCTCTGGGATTTCTCGGCTGCCGCGGCCAGACTTGCCTGCGCCTGACTCGAGAGCTGCAATTCCCTGCCCTTGCTCCCGACCTGGCTGGCAAGCTGCGCGTATGCCCCCTGGAGCGTGGCGCTGCCGTTGCCGACCAGGTTTTGCGTCTGCAGGCCAGCCAGCAGACGCGCATTGCGGTTGTCGCCCGCGCCGTTCGCGTTGCTCACGATGCTGAAGCTGTCTCCGGCGCCAGGACTGCCGGCGATCTGCACCGTCCAGCCGTTGTAGCTGATATCGGCGCCGGGGGTGTATGCGACCCCGGTTGGATTGTTCGTGCCCGTTCCACTGACATTGAACGTTGTTGCGCTGGTGAAAGTGACGGTTACCGACTGGCGCAGATTGGCGTTTGGCGGCGGCGGCGCGTTGACGCTCCCGGCGCTGATAGTCCCCGTTCCGCCGTTGTTCAGCCCGCTTGCCGTGCGCATGGGCGCTGCCGCGGCAATCGAACGCAGGTCGGAGATCGCGACGCTGAAGTCGCGCGCGCCCGCCCGCGTCGGCTTGATCAGGAATCGATCGCCGGCACTCGGCGACCCCGATGACAGGCTGATCGTCAGGCCGTCCACGGTCTGCGGCAGGCTGCCGAAAGCCTGCGTCCGGCCGTCGGACAGGCGCGTCAGCGTGTAGTCGATGCCGTCGTAGAGGAGCCGATAATCGCTTGTCGTCAGTGCACCGTACGAGGACACCGCAGCCGACACGATCCCGCTGCCGGTATTGTCCGATATGGACTGAACCGTGGGCGATCCGGCGGTGAACAAATCGGCGCCGAGAGCGCCGTCGAGATCCTGCCCGAGCCGGTGCTGATCGTTGATGCTGCCCGCGACGGCGATGGCGATGCGCCCGAGCGCGTTCTGCGCTTCGGTGAGCCCCTCTTGCCGGAACGCGACATAGCCGCCGAGATGGCCGCCGGTAAGATCCTCGGGGCGCACCCGCTGTTTCATGCCGCCGATCGATATCATCACCTGTGTGTCTGCCTGATCCTCGATATCCGGGGCGCTCGAGAGCGCGTAGGCATTGTTCCCGAGCACCACCGCCTGGCCGCTCGCGAGAAACAGGCTGTAACTGCCATCGCTCGCCTTGACGATATCGACGCGCAGCTCCTTGTTGAGATCGGCGACCAGGGTATCGCGCTGATCGAGCAGGTCGTTGGGCGCCTGGCCTCCGGCCGAAAGGGCGCTCGCCGTCGCTATGCGGTCGTTGAGCGCGGCGATCTGGCGTGTCAAGGCGTTGACGAGGGAGGCGCTCGATTCAATACCGCGGTTGGCCGCGCTGCGCAGGTCGGAGAGCTGTCCCTCCAGCGAGTTGAATTGCCCGGCCAGGGCCCGGGCATTGGAGAGCAGCGACTGGCGGGCCGACGCATCCGAAGGGCTGGCCGCCACCGCCTGCAGGCCGGTGAAGAACGCGTTCAATGCCGGCGACAGACCGGCTGCCGGATCCGCGAGCATGTTATTGACGCGGTCGAGCATCGACTGATACGTCGAGAGGCTCGAAGACTCGCTTTGCGCCTGGCGCGTCTGCTGCGCCAGAAAGTCGTCGTAGATACGGCGCACGGCGGATACCGCAACGCCCTGACCGACGTAACCCGCGCCGGTAAACAACGGGGTATTGGTCTTTTGCTCGGTGATCTCGCGCGAGAAACCCGGTGTGTTGGCGTTGGCGATGTTGTGCCCGGCAGTGAGCACGCCGTATTGCGCCGCGTTCAACGCGCTGATTCCGGTGTTGATGAGGCCGCTCATGTCAGGGTCTTCTGGACACTATATTGTTGGAGAGGAATGTTTGACGCAGGTGGCGAGAATTTGCTTTTCGATAGGTCTCCGAGTTTTGCGCAGTTGCAAAGCAACTGCGCAAAACTCGGAGATCGATTAACGGCAAAACCAGCGTCCCTATTTGTTTCGATCACGTACAAGTCCACTGTCGACAAATTTGGCGAAGATTTGGTTTCTAAATTCGTCTCCCCTTTTCGTGCAGTTGCATGCAACTGCACGAAAAGGGGAGATTGATAAACGGCAAAACCAGCTTCATTAGTTCCGGCTCGTCCGGTTTAGGTTTCATGCCTTAACGCTGAACGTGCTCTGAATCACGCGGGCGATTTTTTCCGCATAACGCGGGTCGGTCGCATAACCGCCCTTTTGCAGTCCCTGCGCGAACTTGAACGGATCGTCGCCGCTCGCTAGCGCCTCGCTGTAGCGGCCGCTCGATCGCAGCAGCCGGGCGTAATCCTGGAATGCCTCCGCATAAGAACCGTAGGCGCGGAATTTCTCCGTGGTCTTGACCATCGCGCCATTGACGTATTCGGTGGTTGCGGTGTCGACGGTGTTGCCGCTCCAGCCTCGCCCCGCCTTGATTCCGAACAGGTTGTAGCTCGGCGCACCGTCGGCGGCGCGGATCTCGCTGCGTCCCCATCCGGATTCGAGCGCCGCCTGCGCGACGATGAAGCGGGCGGGAATGCCGGTCTCGCGGCTGGCGGCCAGGGCGTGCGGGCCGATCTTGTCGACAAACTCGCGCATCCGCGGAGAAAGCGCCGACTCCTTGGCGCCGGCGACGCCCGATGAGGGGTTGGGCCCATGACTGTCCCTGGATTCGAACGGATTGAACTGCTGCATTGGCACCGGATTCCCCGGCGCGATGGCCTGATTCGGGGGCTGGCGCGGGCCCGTGCTCAGCGGCGAATATTCTGTCGGCGCGGAGCCCGGTTCGGCCGACGCCGCACCGGCCGCGCCCGCCGCGCGCAACTGCTTTACGAGCATGTCGGCAAGCCCCAGCTTGCCCTTGCCGCTCAACCCGGCGGCGAACTGCTGATCCAGCATGCCGATGTAGGTGCGCGTAGTCTCGTTATCGAAAAGACCGTCCTGGGGCACGCTCTCGCGCATGCTCTTCAACAGCATCTGCAGAAACAGGGCCTCGAACTGGGTCGCGGCCTTTTCCAGCGCGGCGCCGGGCGATTGTTTTGCCTGCGCGCGCAAGGCGCCCAGCGCCTGCGCATCGATGGCAAGCCTGCCTTGGAGATCAGGGATTGCGGGGGTCATTATTCAGTTCTGCCGGCGTGCCTGACAATAATCGCCTTGTCCGCCGTGAACATCTTCGGCGAAGAATTTGGCGTTGTATAGGTCTCGTGTTTTCGTGCAGTTGCAAACTTCGCAACTGCGCGAAAACACGAGATTGATGAAAGCCGCCTCTTTGATTCCGCAGTACCGAGCAGAGGTTGTCATCAGATGATTTCCAGTTCGGCTCTCAGCGCGCCGGCCGACTTCATCGCCTGCAGAATCGCAAGCAGGTCCTGAGGCGTCACGCCGACCGCGTTGAGTGCCTTGACCACCTCGGAGAGCTTCGGTGCGGCCGGCAGCCCGATAATCTGGCCGCCGTCCTGCTTGATCTGCACGTTGGCGCGCTCCGCCACGACGGTACGTCCGCCGCTGGAAAACGGCGTGGGCTGACTGATCACGGGTTCCATGCTGACGGTGACCGTGAGGTTGCCGTGCGCGATGGCAACGGCCGAAAGCGTCACTGCCTGATTCATCACCACCGATCCGGTGCGCGCATTGATGATCACTCGCGCCGCCGGCAGCACGGCCTCGACCTCGAGGCTTTCGACTCGCGCCAGGAAGCTGACGCGTTCGTCGGGAGAGGCCGGCGCGCGCAACTGGACCACGCGCGCATCGAGCGTCACCGCTGTTCCCGGTGCGATTTGTTCGTTGATGACCTCGGCGACGCGCCGGGCCATGCCGAAATCGGTGGCGTTGAGCTCCAGATGCACGTAGCCGCCCTGCCCGATCGGCATCGGCACTCCCCGCTCGACCGTGGCCCCGGCGGGAATGCGGCCAGCCGACAGGTGATTCACCTGGACGCTGCTGCCTGCGGCTGCTGCGCCGGCACCGCCCACGAGCAGGTTGCCCTGCGCCATCCCATAGACTTGGCCGTCCGCCCCTTTCAAAGGCGTAAGCAGCAGCGTTCCGCCGCGCAAGGAGCGGGCGTTGCCCATCGAGGACACCGTGACATCGAGCTGCTGGCCCGGCTTGGCGAATGCTGGCAGGCTGGCGGTGACGATTACGGCGGCGACATTGCGCAGCTGCAGGCTGGTGCCGGGCGGCAGATTGATGCCGAGCTGCCCGAGCATCGAGGCGATGCTCTGCACCGTGAAGGGCGTCTGCGTGGTCTGATCACCGCTGCCGTCCAGCCCGACCACGAGTCCGTAGCCGATCAGCTGATTGGCCCGAACCCCCTGAACCGTAGCCAGATCCTTGATCCGCTCGGCCTGGGTCGGACCCATGCACGTTGCGAGCACCAGTGCAATCAGCACACGCCCATAAATCGCAATCACCGTTCTCATATTCCGCCCTTCGCCCTAAGCCGGCATTGCTCGAGCCGGCTGGTTTTGCCTCTTTCGATCTCGTCTTTTCGTGCCGTTGCGACTTCGCAACGGCACGAAAAGACGAGACAATGCAACACTAAATTCTTCACCGAAAACCAGATCCTCAGTCCTAAGTCCTGCTTCCTCGATCCCGAATCCTGATTTCTGCCCCTAGAACGGCAGGAACGAAAAGAAGAATCTCGCCAGCCACCCGACGGCCTGCGCCTCGTCTATCGGTCCGTTGGCCCGGTATTCGATGCGCGCGTCGGCCACCTGCGTCGAGGCCACGGTATTGCCGCCAACGATATTGGTGGGATTCACCACGCCGGAGAAACGAATGAATTCGGTGCCGCGGTTGATGCCGATCTGCTTCTCGCCGGACACCAGCAGGTTGCCGTTGGGAAGCACCTCGATCACGGTGACGGTAATGGTTCCGGTGAACGAATTGTTGCTTGCCACCTCGCCCTTGCCTTCGAAGTCATTGGAGGATTTGCCGTCGACCGACATGCCCTGCAGCGATTTGCCGGGCAGTCCGGCTATGGTCGGCACCGATGCGGTTACGGAACCGGTGCGATTGGTCTTGGTCGAGGAGTCCTTGCTGGCATTGATCTTCTCGTTGATGGCGATGATGATCGTGTCGCCGACGTCGCGCGCACGCCGGTCCTCGAATAGCGGGCGGTAGTTCGCCGCGGCGTAGATGGAGCCGTTCGCGTACACCTGCGGACGCGGCGCCTGCGGCCGTACTGTCAGAGGCTGGTGCACCGTAACGGTATCGGAGCTGGTGCAGCCCGCGCCGATCAGCAGCATCAGCAGCGCGATCAGCGCAGCAGAAAGATTGGGGTCAGAGTAACTTTTCACTATGCGTCCTTGTGTGTTGGGTGATCACTCTACGGAAAAGTTACTCTGACCCCAATTTTTCTCTGACCCCCATTTTTCCTACAATTGCGACAAGCGCTGCAGCATCTGGTCGGAAGTCTGGATCGCCTTGGAATTGATCTCGTAGGCGCGCTGGGTCTGAATCATGTTGACGAGTTCCTCGACCACGTTGACGTTGGAAGTCTCGACGTAGCCCTGGTTCAGCAATCCCAGACCGTTGGTGCCGGGCGTATTGGCGCTCGGCGTACCCGAGGCCGCAGTCTCGAGGTACAGGTTCTCGCCAAAGCTCTGCAGCCCGGCCGGGTTGATGAAATTCGCCAGCTGGATGGTCCCGACCTGGCTCGTCGCGGCCTGCCCCTGGAGCTTGACCGACACCGTGCCGTCGCGGCCGATGGTCACCGACTGTGCCGCGGCGGGAATGGTCACCGAGGGCTGCACGCGGTAGCCCGATGAGGTCGTGAGTTGGCCCTGGCTGTCGAGGTGAAAGGAGCCGTCGCGGGTATATGCCGCGCTGCCGTCGGGCATTTGAATTTGGAAGAACCCGCTGCCCTGGATCGCGACGTCGAGATTGTTGCCGGTCTGCTGCAGATTGCCCTGGGTGAAAACGCGCTCGGTCGCCACCGGGCGCACGCCGGTGCCGATTTGCAGGCCGGAGGGAATCTGCGTCTGCTGCGAGGAGGATGCGCCCGGCTGGCGCAGCGTTTGGTAGAGCAGGTCCTCGAACACCGCGCGCGAGCGCTTGAAGCCGTTGGTGCTGACGTTGGCCAGGTTGTTGGCTATGACATCGATCTGTGTCTGTTGCGCATCGAGGCCGGTCTTGGATATCCAGAGCGAACGGATCATGGGGTTCCTTACGAGTTCACCGAAAGCAATTGGCTGGCCGAGCGGTCGTTCGACTCGGCGTTTTGCAGCAATTTCATTTGCATCTCGAACTGGCGCGCCAAGCTGATCATGGTCACCATCGCCTCGACGGCGTTGACGTTGCTCGCTTCGAGTGCGCCCGGGACCAGCGCAACGCTTTGCGAGGTCTCCGCGGGTTTGCGGTCGGCAGTGCGAAACAGGCCGTCGGTTCCTTTGGCGAGATTCGTCTCCGGGGGATCGACCAGTTTTATTCGCCCGACGACAATCACGTTGGCGAGCGATTGCCCTTGCGGCACGGCCGACACCGTGCCGTCGCGGGCAACGGTGATGGCATGATTAGCGGGAACCGACATCGGCCCGCCTTCGGACAGAACGCTCAGTCCGGTGCGCGTCTGCAATATGCCCTCGGGACTCAACTCGAAGCTGCCGTTGCGCGTGTACGCCTCGGTCCCGTCGCGAGCTTCCACGGCGATCCAGCCTCGGCCCTGCACCGCGATATCGAGGTCGCGTCCGGTCGTCTGGATGGCGCCCGGGGCCTGGTTCGCGCCGGTGGTCGTCTCGACCGCGTACACCCGCGTCGGGGCCCCCTCGCCTACAGCGGGAAGCGCGCGGAACGCCGCAGTTTCCTCGCGGTACCCCGTGGTACCGACGTTGGCAAGGTTGTGCGCCGCAATCCCCTGCTGCAAGAGATTGTGTTTGGCGCCGGTCATTGCGACGTAGATCAGTTTGTCCATGGAGTTGGCTCAGGATTCGGGATTCTGGATTCGGGATTCGGGAGCAGGATTTGGATTTAGGAGCCGCGCTTTGCGCGGCTGACTTCTCCCTGGATCCTGAATCCGGAATCCTGAATCCTTGTCGTCTCTATCTCAAATTGACCAACGTCTGCAGCACCGAGTCCTGGGTCTTGATCGTCTGCGCGTTCGACTGGTAGACGCGTTGCGCCGTGATCATCTTCACCAGCTCGGCGGTCAGATCGATGTTGGATTCCTCCAGCGCCCCTGACTGGAGTATGCCCAGGCTGCTGGTGCCGGGCACACCGACCAGCGCTACGCCCGAGTCGAGGGTCTCGCCCCAGGAATTGCTGCCGAGGGACTGCAGCGCGCCCGGATTGGTGAAGTTCGCCAATACCACCTGACCGAGCGTCTTGGACTGGCCGTTGGAATAGCGGCCGAGAATGGTTCCGTCGGAGCCGATGTTGTAGCCGGCCAGCCGGCCCGATGCCGAACCATCCTGGGTGAGCGAATTGACGCCGAAAGCGCTGCCGAACTGGGTGCTCCCGGAGAGATCGATCTTGAGCTGCATCGGCGTGGTGGCTCCGGTGGCGACCGGAGCGCCGATGGTGACCGGGAAGCTCGTCGCCGAGCCGACCGCGGTACTGATCGCGCCGGTCCCGCCGTCGAACTCGACCGAGCCTACTTTTGCGGCGCCTATCTGCACGCCGTCCACGCCGGCGAACACATCCCAAACATTGGAGGCGGTCTTGAGAAAATACAGCGAGATCGAGTGCGCGTTTCCCAGACTGTCGTAGGCCGAAAGCGAAGTCGCATTGTGATAGGTGGCCGAATTCCCGATATTGAATGCGGCCGAGGCCATCGCGGAGTCGCGCGAGTCCAGATTCACCAAACCGGTCACGGTGGTCGTGGCGGCAGGCGAAATATCCGCGGCGGATATCTGCAGGGTGGTCGAGGCCGACGTATTGACAAATCCGTTCGCGTTCGCGGCGTAACCCGTGAGCCGGTCGCCCTTGGCGTTGACGATATAGCCATTCTTGTCGAGGTTGAACTGCCCGTTGCGGGTAAACGTGACTGCGCCGTTGTCAGTCATGCGGAAGAAGCCGCCGCCGTTGATCGCCATATCGAGCGGACTGCTCGACACCACGATATTGCCCTGCACGAACTGCTGCTGGACTTTCGAGAGCGCGGTGCCTATGCCCACGTTGATCCCCGATGCACCCGAGAGCGAGCTGGCGAACACGTCGGAGAACTGCGCCTCCGAGCCCTTGTATCCCACCGTATTGGTGTTGGCGACGTTGTTGCCGATGACATCGAGATTCTTTGCCGCGGCGTTCAGTCCGCTCAATCCTTGCTGGAAGCTCATGCTGTGGTTCTCCTCGGAAAGCTCTGATCAACTGTTATGCGAAATTTCAATCATCTGTTCGGGCCGGATCGGCAACAGCGAATGCTCCTTGGCCAAGCCCCGCTAAAGGTATTGCCGTACCTGATCCAGGCCCACTTTGCCGAGCGACCCCAGATCCAGCGTCGTGGCGCTGCCGGATGAGGAAACGCCCATGACGCGGCCGCTCATCAGTGCCTGTGCGCCGACATCCTTTCCGTTGGCCAATCCGGTGACTTTGATCTGGTAGCGGCCTTCGGCGGCTGACGTGCCGTTGTCGGTGATTCCATCCCAATCGATTTTGACCACACCTTGCGCGTGCGCCCCGAGCTCGGCTCTGTGAACGACCGCACCTGCCGCGTCCAGGATCGTGACGGTCAGCTGATCGACCGCCTGCGGAAGTTCCACGCCGGCTTGGGCGTGTCCGGCCGAGAGCACCATGTCGCTCCCCGGGGCCATGACTTCGCGTCCAACCAGCGCCGCAGCCTGTACGGTCTGACCGCCGGAGAAGCTCGCCACGAGCGCCTCCAGCGTCTTGTTGAGCTGCTCGATTCCCTGCAGCGAGCTGATCTGCGCCATCTGCGTCGTCATCTGGGCGTTATCCAGGGGATTGAGCGGATCCTGATTCTTGAGCTGCGTTACCAGCAACTTGAGAAAGCGGTCCTGGTTGTCCTGGCTCGAGCTCTTGGCAGCGCCGCCGGCCCCTGCACCGACCGCAACTCCCGCCGCCCCGCTCACCGCCTGTATTGCGCTCATGTCCCGCTCCCTTTCATCGCACCGAAACCCGGGCCCTCAATCCCAACCCGGCATGGCCGGAGGCAAAGAAGGTGGTTTTGCCTTTCATCAATCTCCCCTTTTTCGCGCAGTTGCTCGCAACTGCGCGAAAAAGGGGAGACGAATCTAGAAACCAAAATCTTCGCCAAATTCGCCGTCAGTAAACTTGTAAGTGCCTAAATCCTCAATCCTGCTTCTCAGCTCCCCAGCGACAGCGTCCTCAGCAACAGATTCTTCGCCGTATTCATCATGTCGACATTGGTCTGGTAAGAGCGCGAAGCCGAAATCATGTTGACCATTTCTTCGACGACGTTGACATTGGGGAAGGTCACATACCCCTGCGCATCCGCCATCGGATGCTGCGGATCGAACTGGCGCCTGAGCGGCGCCTGATCCTCGATCACTCCGGACACGCGAACGCCCGAGGACTCGGTCCCGGCATTGGCGACCGGTGTGCTGGAAAAGACAACCTGGCGCGCGCGGTAGACTTCGCCATTGGCTCCGGTCGTGCTCTCCGCATTGGCCAGGTTGCTCGCGACCACGTTGAGGCGCTGCGATTGCGCCGAGAGTCCCGAACCGGCTATTTCGAAGACGTTGAACAGGGACATCGTCACTCTCCTTTCATCGCGGTTGTGAGGTCGCGGATCTGTCCGTTCAGGAAACGCACGGCGGCTTCGTAGCGAACCGCGTTATCGGCGAAATGGGCGCGTTCGGTATCCAGGTCTACGCTATTGCCGTCGATGCTGGCCTGCAGCGCGCCGCGGTACTGCACACGCACCTCCGCAGGCGCCGATGCGATGCCGCGCAAATGCGCCGGCGCCGTGATCTGCAGCGGTGCCGGCGCGCTCTTGCCGCTCTGCGCACCGGCTGCCGCCTTCATCGACTCGGCGAAATTGAAATCGACCGCCTTGTAGTTCGGGGTGTCCGCATTGGCTAGATTGGAGGCGAGCAACTGCTGCCTGTAGCCGCGCAGTTTGAGTGCGTTGGCCTGGAACGCCAGCGTCTCGTCGAGTTTTCCGATCACCTCGGATCCTCCGCTTCCATTGATGATGCTTGCAGTATGGTCCGCGACCTTCCCGCGGCATTGGCCGATAAGCGCAAATTTTCTCCGGCAATTCTGAAGACCCGTGCTCCCATCCAGAACCTAAGATGGCACTGTCTCGAATTACCTATACGGAGGCGCGATGAAGACGATACGGTGGGCTCTTGCGAGCGCGATGTTGGCGGCGAATTGCGCCGTTCAGGCGGGGCTCGTCGAGGATGCTGCGCTGCGCTTTGTGCAGCAGCAAACGGCCGGACTGGGCGCGCGTGTCGAGGTCAGTGTCGATCCGCAGGACATGCGCCAGCGCCAGAGCGACTGCCGCTCATTCGAGCCGTTCTTGCCCTCCGGCGCCCGCCTGTATGGACGCGTCACGGTCGCGCTGCGCTGCGCACAGGGCGGTGGCGCCACCTTGTTCGTTCCGGTCCATGTGCGCGTCTTTGCGCCCGCGCTCGTCGCCTCCAGGCCGCTCGCTCCCGGTCAAGTCCTTTCGGCCGCGGATGTGCGCGTGCAGGAAATGGAAGTCACCCAGCCCGGCATCCTCAGCGACCCGGCACAGGTTGTCGGCAAGAACCTCTCGGTAGGACTCAATCCCGGGGTTCCGGTGCGCAGCGAAATGTTGCGTTTGCAGCAGGTGGTCGCCCAGGGCGACACGGTCAGGGTTCAGGCATTCGGGCCCGGCTTTGCCATCAGCGCCGAGGGTACCGCCTCGGCACACGCAACCGACGGCCAAAGCGTCCAGGTGCGCACCGCTTCGGGCCGGATCCTGACCGGTACGGCGAGACCGGGGCGCATTGTAGAGGTCAAGTATTAGCCAACGCTGCCGATAGCAGAGGGCACGCCGGACCGGCGGTCGGCGAACTGGCGCCTGAAACGCCGAACTGGCGCCGTTTTCGGCCCCTGATCGGACTTTGCCCGCAAACCCGCTTCCCGATAATGAACGCAATGAATTCCGGCAGTTGCCGCGCTAGGCACAAGAAGGGCGGTCCGGGCCCTAAAGATTTCGCGGCAGCGGCCGATAAGGAGCGTGAGGGGTCTTACATGCCCCGGGAAAGCAACAGGAGAGCCTTATGAAAATAGACCTCGACAAGGTCAGCGCGGGAATGTCGCCGCTGAAGGATTCGGCCGGCCAAAAACCCTCGCCGAAACCCGCAGCCGAGCCTCAAGCCGTCGCGGGCAGTGCGCTGCAGCTCTCGGACCTCTCCTCCAAACTGAAGCACGTCGAGTCCAAGCTCGTGCAGGGCGACGCATTCGATGCCCAGCGCGTCGCCCAGATCAAACAGGCAATCAAGGGCGGAACTTTCAGCGTGAACGCAGAGGCCGTGGCCGACAAGTTGATCGCCAACGCCTATGAAGTCCTTGGGAAACTCCATTGAAAAGACCCTATCGATGATCGCAAGAGAGCCTGGTACGCATGAGTAACCGCGCTGGCGGATACCCCACCCTCACCCCAGCCCGCCCAGGCGGGAGAGGAGGTGTCCCCTCGCCCCGCCTGCGGGGAGAGGGCCAGGGTGAGGGGAAAGCTTGCGATGATGAAGCCGCCGGCGTGCGCGACATGGCGCGATCGCTATCGGCGGAGTCGGCCCGGATCGAGGCGCTGCTGCAGATACTGCGCCAAGAGCAGGCAGCGCTGCTTGCGCATGAGTTCGAACGCGTTTCCGCCTTCGCCCTGGCGAAGAACGAACACCTGGCGGCGCTCGGATCGCTCGCCGAGGCGCGCGGCGTCAATTTACGCCTGAAGGGTCTCTCCTCTGATTTGACCGGAATGAACACCCTGGTAGCCGGCACCGAAGTACTGCGGGGGCCGTGGCAACGCCTGCTCAGACTTGCACAAGAGGCGCGCCAGGCCAATCTGGTCAACGGCCGCCTGATCAACGCCCAGATGCACTTCACCAGCGGCGCATTATCGGTCCTGCACCAGACCAGCATACGGTTCGCCACGTACGGTGCCGACGGGCAGAAATCTGCGGCACCGGCTCACCGCGCGCTCGCCAGCGCTTAGTAACCTGACTCCCTGCCGAAAGCAGCGCTCACGCTCGCGGGCACTGAGCACACCCGCGATTGGGGTGGACTGCCGCAGCCGGCTCGCACGCTCGCTGGGATCGCTGATCAGCGCGGCAATTTTGGGCCATGGCCGGTAGCGGATGGCCTTCCGTTCGAGCAGCGCGCGCGGCGCTTCCTCCCCGTAACGCGAAAGCCATTGCTCCAGAGTATCCCGCATCAGCGTTACGGATGGCAGGTATCAGAGAAGCTGCCGTTCGCCGATTCGCGGTGAGCTTCGGCTTGTCGGCCTCAACGGTCATTGAAGGTTTGCCGCTTGAGCGGCAGCAACGATGCATATTGCCGCCTTTCGTCAACTCGCCCGCAACAAATCGGGGGTGGCAAATCCGAGCGGCAGCTTATCGATAACCGCCACTCACCCTATCGACCCGAAGCGGCCAGTTGATATATCGCACTGGGTAGCACTCGTTCAAATATCGGCAGACAATATCGCAACCGAAAAGCCACGGGTCTGCATATTTGCGATCACAACTGCATACTAATCACCAGAGCACCAGAGGAAATACGCGTGCGACCAAACAAGGGATCGCAGGTCGACGAGCCGCAGGTGGCGCGCGCTGAATCCTGGCATTGAGCGTCCGCGTTTTGAGACAACCATCGGCAGCTTTTAGCCGACAGGAGTTGATCTATTTCGGGTCGCGTTAAGGACCATGAGCCGGCTTCGTTTTGGGGGAGTGACGCTTTGAGTACATGGATTGCGGACGATCATCCTCTGATGATCGAGCTAAAGGAAATTGCTCCATTCCTATTGCCTTTTGTCGAGCCGCGGAATAGCGCAGCACTGCTTCTTGAAGAACTGCCGAGGCGATATACACCTGCAAGTGTCGCGAGGGTTGGGCTTGAGCAAAGAGCTTGGGAGGTCGCAGGATTGCTGCACTTGAATACTCGCCGTGTTCAGGAAGCTCTGGCGATCTTTTGGTCCATGTATCAACAGATGCTCAGCGCTCAGGATGGCGGGCAATATGTCCATAAAGGGTTACCGCTTGTATGGATCGCCGATTGCTTTGCCGCGTTGGGCTTTCCGGTACACGCCAAGCGCTACTACATGCTCACCCTCTGCGAAGATGCTTTGCATGGCGGTGGCATGGTGTCCCCGCAAGACACGGGCATTTATTTCCGCTTAGCTTGGGGCCGACTCTCGGATGCAGAGTTGCGCCGGTATGCCAGGCTATTTCATTCGCTAGGTCAGACGTACCGGGATGAAAGACTATTTCCCGAGGCGTTGTTACAGCGGGTGGATCAGCGTTGGCTAACAGAATTTCCATCAGCTAGCGAAGCGTCTTCATATTGGACCAATCCGAAATACGCTCAGCACTTGTTGGCCAAGCTGGGCGACGGATCGGGCGAGCACCTAGAACTACTTGCGGAGTACCTTATGTCCTGTATGCCAGGCTGCCGGACAATGCGCCGGAAGCGCAGTCGGTCAACGGACTACGACGTTGTGTGCTCTATGGAAGGCTTCGAGGTGGATTTCCGCTCGGAACTTGGTCGCTACTTCGTGTGCGAATGCAAAGACTGGAAGAATCGCGCTGACTTTTCAACCATGGCGAAATTTTGCCGCGTCTTGGAGTCCATAAAGTCGAAGTTCGGGGTTCTCTTCTCGAAGCAAGGTCTTTCCGGCGCCGGTCGAACGTCAGACGGCGAACGCGAGCAGCTGAAGGTGTTTCATGAGCACGGAATGGTGATCGTTGTGGTTGCGATCGACGATCTTGAGGCTGTCGCAAATGGGGCCAATTTCATTCAAATATTGCGCGAGCGCTACGAGGCTGTGCGTCTCGATCTAGGAGGAGATGCGCCTACTATGTCCCCGAGCAAGAAGACTGTGGGAAAGAGAATCACGCGCAAGTAATAGCTCTCTGGCGTTAGCTCCCTCAATCCCGACTCGGATTGACGGTTTCCTAGAGCACGATTTAGCTACTCAGGGCCAGCTCAATCCCTAGACGAGCTTTCACCTTTGCTTTCGGGGCATGGGCTTCCCCCGGTATTTGGCGGTACGACGCCGAGATTTAGCAGCATCGAAGAGTTTGTAGAACTGGATCACTTTCGACCTTATTACAAGCTAGCCAGCCAACAGACCCATGCAAGCACTAAGGGGGCGACATACAGGATGGGGCTTATGGAACGGACTCAAGGAAAAGAGTTGCTGCTCGTCGGCCCGACAAATAGTGGCTTTACAGATCCAGCCCAGCTTACGGGGCTGTCCATGCTTCAGATCACCTCAGCGTTGCTATCGCAACAGCCGGTTCTTGATCGTATCGTGCTTGGTTTTGTGCTCCGCCGTATGCAGGACGAATTGCCGGAAACCTTCTGGGCCGTCGAACCCAAGCTCCAAAAGGAGGAGGCGACCCTCAGCAGCCAAAAAGCCGATAAAAGGTGATGCCGCCCGTCACGCAAAGTTCTGAGGGCAGTTCGCGAATCGTCTACTTACTGCGGTGTTCTCGGCCCCGCCTCGTAGGGGATTCGTGATTCCAGTAGCGGAATGGCAGCAGCGGGTCGCTATGGATTCTTCGCCGGACTATCGCGACCAAAAGGGTTCCTCCTAGGGGTGCGGCCTTGCATTCGGAGTGGGAAAGGGGGATGCTTCGGCGACAAGCAGCAGAGCCGATCTGCCACGGCGTTGATGTCGGCTTCTTTGCCGCCAGTTCGTCTAGGGATTCCACGAATCGGCCAGAGCCCTGCAGAATCAAGAAGGGGCCCCGAGCACTCGATTTTCGCCAGGTTTTTGGTGCGGCAACGAGCAAACTTTTTGTTTGTTCGAGGGGTAACCATGCGACTTGTCCTAGCTGTGCAGGTCTCGCTATTCATCTGTTGTCTGCCGTTTGCCGAGGTGTTTGGCGGCGCCAATGTGCCTGATCGGTCTCCATCCCACTGACCCGGAATTCACATGCGAAAAACAACGATTATTACGGACCCGATTCATCAGGTGATGAATC
The DNA here is from genome assembly GCA_016210745.1 of Betaproteobacteria bacterium. Taxonomy (GTDB): domain Bacteria; phylum Pseudomonadota; class Gammaproteobacteria; order Burkholderiales; family SG8-39; genus JACQTO01. The sequence continues at coordinate 2,057 of JACQTO010000135.1, read as the reverse complement.
TCGGCAGCGATCCGCGGTTGCAAAGCTGCCTCAAGAGCGTTATGGATACTAGAGAATTTCAGCGACTGCGCCGAATAACACAGCTCGGTCTTACTTCGTACGTGTTTCCTGGCGCCACACATACGCGTTTTTCGCATTCTTTGGGCGTCGCGTACCTTGCGCGCGAAGTGTTAGCCCACTTGCTGGAGCGCGAGGAAGACCTTAGGGTTGAAATTGAAGATGTGCTCTTAGAGGTAGTACTCGCAGCCCTTTTGCACGATGTCGGCCACGGACCGTTTTCTCACTCCTTCGAGCATGTTCTAGGGAACGTTGAGTGGATTCCTAAACATGAGGACTGGACAGGCACGCTCATAACCAACCGTGCCTCCGGAATTCAGAAGGTTTTGACAGAGGCTCGCATCGATCCCGAAAAGGTTGCGTCCGCCGTTACCAAGTCTACGAGCTCATCGCTGGCCAGGCCGTACCGGCAAATTGTTTCGTCCCAGATTGACGTCGATCGCATGGACTACCTTCTTCGAGATTCTCATTTTGCGGGAGTAACAGTCGGCCACTTCGACGCCCAATACCTAATCAACTCGATGGTGATAATCAATCATGACTCGGACAAATCCACTAGGACTCTCGGTCTTACTCCGAAGGGAATAAAAGCCTATGAGGCATTCTTGTTGGCGCGTCAACTCATGAATCGCACTGTCTACTTTCACCACAACGTCAAAGTTCTCGAATTCATGCTGGAAAGCATTTTGAGGATAGCGATCGACGGCCTGCAAGAGTTTGCTGCTGATTCGACCGTATCACCCACACTGCCGCCTTATCTTAAGCGAGTTCGCGAAGCACGCGATGGTGGATGCACGTCGAAGCAGCAATTCATGGATCAAGCAATGAGCGATTATGTCAATCTTACTGAGGACGCCGTGTGGGTTCTAGTTGCGGCGATCGCCAATTCCTCGGCGGACCGCTCAGCCCAGATTCTCGCCCAGCGACTTCTCAGGCGGAGCATTCTGTTGCACTTCCAGGTAGCACACGACAAGGAGGACCTGCTCGATCAAGCTCTCCGAAGAGCAGGGTTTAGGGATCCAATCGATTACCATCTACTTGATCTTACGACGACGATGTACAAGGGGAGCGGTGACGAGGGGGTGTTTGTCCGTGATTGGGGCGGGAACATTGAGGAGGTTACTGGGCTATCAGGTACGATTACAGCCTTTCGTGACCGACCAGAAGTCGAGAGCCTTCTAATCGTCGTTGACGGTAGTAAAGCGGAGCAGATCCGAGCATTGGGCATAGACGGGCAATTTATCCTGCCGCCCCCCGCCAGCATTGCCAAAGAAACGCCCGTCGTATCGCCCCAATGAAAGGAATTGCTATTCGTTGGCCAGAAGACGATCGTAGGCGAGTTGAAGGACTTGCCTTGCGTGGCTGGTGCCGCTACATTGCGGTTCACTACGAGCTCGTATTCCCGGTTCTAACAGCAATGCTCGAAGCAATCGGGAAGTAGGGATTGTGCGTTGCCTCATCGGTTGTAACGACGGCCAAAAGCACAATCGAGACGCACATTGAGCGATCGCATTACAATCCGGTCGGCTTCCGCTTGGCTCCTGTCGAAACGAACTCGCTAAAGCAGCCGTTGGCTTTTGGATATGTTGATCAACGTCAGGTCTCGATAGGGCTGCGGACATTGAGGGCTCGAAGTGCCAGCGACGCCTCAGGCCGATCAGGCGTCATAGCGCATTCGCTAATGAACGTCGGGTGTCAGGCGTGGCCCGGACGCCCCGCCCGGCGAATGCCTTGCCTCGCCGGCGTCTCTTGATGGCCGAATTCCGATATCCACCGGGTAGAGTAAAATTACCCAGTTGCCCGCGCCGTTAGCAGAAGGATTGTCATGAAGTTGACCGAACCTGTGATCGTTTCGCGCAAGATCAATGCGGCGAAGCGCCGAGCCGCCGGTAGACGCATCGCGGCGAACATTCGCCGGCTTCAGCGAAGCCGCACGACCCGCACTGCTGGACAAGCGCTCGCGGAAGTCCGCGGCCTTCAACTCGCGCGCTGATGCCAAT
>JACQTO010000138.1 GCA_016210745.1 Betaproteobacteria bacterium | reverse complement strand
GGGAATAGTTGTAATAGGAGACCGCACCCTGCGCCGTCGGGCCGGCTGCCGGGAGAATGGACTCGTCCGTCATCGGACCGAAGCCAAGCAGCGGATATTTCTGCTTCATGCCGAAATCGCTGTACTGCTTGAGGAAGCGCACTGCCGCAGCACCGGTCCAGATACCCAATACCGCGTCGGGACTGGCTTGCTGGATGCGGGCAAAATAAGGAGCGAAATCCGCCGTTTCGATCGGCGCATAAATCTTCTCCAGCACCGCGCCGCCGGCCCGCTTGCAGCCGGCCTCGAAGAAGTCGCTTTCGTCACGGCCGAAGACGCTGTCGAAAGCAATCACGACGACCTTGCGGTAAGCCAGCTTGCCGCAGGCGTAATTGCCGAAGGGATAGGTCATCTGCCCGCTCGCGAACGAGGAGCGAAAAATATAGGGGCTCCCGGCCTCTTGGGTGATCGGCCGCACCGCCGCCTCGCTCAACACCAGCGGCACCTTCTGCTCATGAACATAGCCGCGCAGGGCCATGGCGCTGGGGCTCCAGATGACGCCCATGAGCACCTGGACGCGATCTCTCTCGACGAGCTTCTTGGTCTTGGCAAGGGCCACATCGGGCTTGTTTTCGTCGTCTTCGGCGATGAGCACCATCTTGCGGCCACCGGCCTGGCCGCCGGCCTCCTCCAACGCCAGGGTCGCGCCCTCTACGCCCTGTTTGCCCGCCGAGGAATAAATGCCCGAAAGCGGATACAGCACGCCAACCTTGATATCGTCTGCGGCCCAAGCGCTGCCGCCAAATGCCAGAATGAGCGCAAGCGCCCACGCACGATGCATGTCCCTTCGCATGATCAGACCCTCCTCCAGTTGACGTTCTCATCCATGGACGCTCTGATCGAACACCCCGCGCGATCAGCGCGTCCTCTGACGTGGCAGACTTGCAGGGAGGCTTTGCTCCTCGTTCAGCCTCCCTTATGGTCTTCACTGTACTGCCGACTCGCGCTCCTCGAGAATCGTACCGCCCCGAACGCAGCCCCCGATCAGCGCTGGGCCCGCAGCTTCTGAGTGGCCTTGGTATCGACGCGCATGGTCGCCGGATCGATAACGACTTTGTACACTTCGCTCGCGGCCTTCAGCGATACCAGCTCGTTTTCCACGTCTTCCCGCACCATCTCAGGATCGCGCTCGGAAGCGTTGCCTACCCCTCCGCCGCCGCTGGAGAATTTCTCCACCACATCGCCGGTTTTCACCGTGTCCAGGCGATGCGGCTTGAGGCGGATCTTCTCCTCGCCGCGAACAAGATAGGTTCGGCACTGGGGCGAAGGCTCGCCTCCCTGCGCCCCGAATCCCTGGACCTCATCTCCGTCGGAGCTGCCGGTCGCGATTCCCGAATCGCTGCCTTCGTTGACCGCCGCCCAGTAGATGCCCGGTCCACCGCGCCAGCGCCCGGCCCCGGTAAAGTCCGGAACCATTTCATACTTGAGCAGGCGCCACGGCAGCCGTATCTCCATTTCCTCGACGTCGCCGCGGCTGACCGCGCCCAGCGCGGTGAGACAGCTCACGCCCTGATAACCGTCGAATCCGGTCACCGCGCCGCTGCTGCCGTCGTAATCGAACGAGGTCCGCACATAGCGTTCGTTGCTCCGCGGATCCACACCAAAGACATAGTCGCCCCGATGCTTGCCCCAGGCCGCGACCGCGCGCTCCGGTTTGGCCTTGGAGAGTGCCTCCAGCACCGCTTCCATGATTTGATTACCCACGTTGACCGGAGAGGCTCCCACCGTGGACGGATATTGGGCATTGACGACCAGCCCGGGCGGGGCAACGATATGGACGGGAATCATGGTCCCTTCGTTGTGATAATCGGCCAGGGCGGGATCGATAGTGAGGATGACCGCCGCAAACGCGTTGCCGTAGGTCGCCGCATAGATGCTGTTGATGAAGCCCTTCCTCTGTGCGTCGCTCTTGGAGAAGTCGAGCGTCATCTCGTCGCCTTTGACGGTGATTGCCACCCGCACCCATACCGGGACGTCCAGCTCGGTTCCGTCGTCGTCCGTGGCCGACTCGCCGTAATAGGTGCCGTCCGGAATCTTGCGGATCTCCTCGCGCACAGCCTTTTCGGTCCGATCAATCATCTGGGCAACGCAATCCTGCACCGTGGCTTTTCCGTATTTTTCCAGCAGCGCGACGATCCGATCCTCGCTGCGTTTGCAGGCCGCCAGCATGGCGTAGTTGTCGATCTGCACCCCCTTGGGAAAGCGCACGTTGTTCCAGACCAGATCGAGCACGTCGGTGCGCACCCGCCCCGCCTTGATGACCTTGGTCGGCGGAATGCAGATCCCTTCGGCATGGATGTCGAAGCCGTTCGGGAAATAACCCCCGGGATAGGAACCTCCGGTGTCCTGCTGATGCGCTCTTGCCATGGTGAAAAACAGCAGCTCGCCCTTGTAGAAAATCGGGCGGAAGAAGGCCCAGTCGGGCAGGTGGCAGCAATGTCCGCCGTGGTAGGGATCGTTGGTCAGGAATACATCGCCGGGCGCGATGTCGTCGCCGAATTTCTCCAGCAGCGCCTTCACCGCGAACCCTGCACCGAGAAACTGCGGCGGCAATCCGACCGCCACTGCGATGGTCGTACCCTTGGCGTCCCACAGACCGACCGATATATCGTGCAGCTGACTGATCAGGAAATTCTGCGCCGTGCGGTCTATCACGTGCCGCATTTCCCTGCAGATCGTCTGCATCGAATGCCAGACCGTCGCGACGGTTGTCGGGTCCGCCGTGACCTTGCGCGCCTTGGCCTTCTGCGCTGGCTTGTGCGCCGCCGGTTTCACCGGTGCCTTGCGCACCGTCGCCTTCTGCAGTGCCTTGAGCGCGGCCACCTTGGCCTTCCGCGCCGCAGTGCTCTTCGGCGCCGTGCTGGTCTTCGCCTTCTGTCCCGCCACCTTCTTCGCTTTATTCATCACTCACCTCCACGACTGCGGCCGGCTATTGCCGAGTCAAAATGTAGTTCTTGAAATCATCGACCTTGCATCGATACCCTTTTGGAACCACGACGGTCATCGTCGTCTCCTCCACGATCGCCGGTCCGTTGAGCACGTGACCCGCCCGTATCTTATCCCCGTCGTAGACCGGCGTTTCGACGTCCTTGCCGTCGAAACGACATTTGCGCCGGCGTTTGAGCGCGGTGCGGGGATCCTTCGAACCCTTTTCGATCTTCTGCAGCCGGAACGGTGCCTTCGCCGCAATGGCTTTCAGTCGCAGAGACAGGATTTCCACCGGCTGCCAGGGCATTCCGAAGGTGTACAGCATTTCATGCTCGCGGCTGAAGCTGGCTACGGCGGCATCGAGATGTTTGCGCGTCAGCTTCCCGCCGGGGACGAGGGTTTCCACCTCGTGGAATTGGCCGACATAGCGCATGTCTGCCGTGCGCTTGAGCGTGATGTCCTTGCTCGGGACGCCGATGGCGCGAAAAGATTCGCGCGCTTCCTTCTCCATTTCGTCGTACAGCTGGTTCATCGCATCGATATCCAGCTTTGCCGTCCGCGCGACGAAAGAACGCGCATAGTCCTCTCCGGGATCCATGGCAAACATGCCGAATGCGCTGAACAGCGCCGCGACCGAGGGAATCACCACGGTCGGCATGCCCAGCATGTCGGCAATGAACCCGGCATGAGTCGGTCCGCCACCGCCTCCGGCCACCAGGACGAAGTCGCGCACGTCGTGTCCGCGCTTGGTGGAAACCTCCGTGATCTTGTCGGCCATTCCCGCATTCACGCTCTTGAAAACTGCCTCGGCGGCCTGGATAGGATCGAGTCCCAGTGGATCGGCGACAGCGCGCATGGCTTTCTTCGCCAGTTCCGGATCGAGCCTGATCTCTCCTCCGAGAAAATAGTCGTGCGGGATATAGCCCAGCAGCACGTCCGCGTCGGTCACGGTCGGCAAGGCCCCGGCTCCGTAGCACGCCGGTCCAGGATCCGCGCCGGCGCTCTGGGGTCCGACCTTCATGAGGCCAAGAGCGTCGATCGTGGCGATGCTCCCGCCGCCGGCACCGAGCGTTTCCATGTCCACCATCTTGATCGCGATGCGCTGTTCGCCGTCCCAGCGCTCCGTGGTCGTTGGAATCTGCCCTGCCTTGATCTGGCATACGTCAAAGCTGGTTCCGCCCATGTCGACGGAAATCAGATTTTCGTGCCCGGTCAGTTTCCCCAGATAAATCGCCCCGGAAGGTGCCGCGGCCGGCCCCGAATCCAGCAGATACACCGCCCGATTGATGCACTGATCCACCGGCTGCACAAGCCCGTTGGCGAGCATCATGAGCAGGGCGCCGTCGAACCCGCCTTCCTTGAGCCGCTTTTTCAGGGTGTTCAGATAGTTGGTCACCGTGGGCCCTACGTAGGCGCCAACGACGGTGGTGTTGAAACGTTCGAATTCCCGCCACATCGAAAGCGACTCCGAGGAAGTCGTGATGTACATGTCGGGCGCGACTTCCCGCGCAATCGCCGCGGCGCGGCGCTCGTTTTGCGGATTCTTGTATGAGTGCAGGAAGCAGACCGCAAGCGATTCGACGCCGTCCTTGCTGAGCTTCTTCACCGATTCGGCCACCTGCTGCTCGTTCAGCGGCGTGGTGATTTCGCCGGTGTAGAGGGTCCGCTCTTCGATTCCGATTCTCCTCGAGCGGGGCACGAGCGGCCTGTTCGGAGGAATGAAAATGTTGTACAGCGAGACATCGACAGGCTTGATACCTCGGCGGATTTCGAGAATATCGCGAAAGTTCTTGGTCGTGAGCATTGCCGTCTTGGCGCCCCGACCGGTAAGGAGCGTATTGGTCGCCAGGGTCGTTCCGTGAATCAGAATATCGACCGTGCCGAGAAACCCGCCGAGACTGAGCTTGTAATAACGCGCTGCCTTCTCGATCGCGCGAATGAACCCGGCCGACGGATCCTTGGGAGTGGTCGAGGCCTTGAATTTCGTGAGTTCACCGGATTCATCCAAGACGAGGCAGTCGGTGAATGTCCCGCCCACGTCGATACACACCCGCTTGCTTGCCTGCGTTGCAGCCATGTCTATCCCCCTCCTTTGCGTGCTTCCTGGATACGGCTCACTGGGCCGGATCATCTGCCCCGGTCCTCTCCGCGGCAGCGGTCCGTCCGGCACATCATCGCGCAATACGAAAGACAATCAAATGACATTTACTCTATACTCGATATTGATCGCATGAATAATACAGGCGCGCCATGCGAATTTAACGGATAGGTCCGCTCGCGCACGCGATACCGCATGCCGACGTCGCTGCGCCATTCGGCGAGCAATTTCTCCGTTCTATTTCTCCGCTGCTCAGGCCGCCGCCAGCACGCGCCTGACGCCGGCGGCGATCTTTTCCGGATCCGGCATGATGAAATTCTCCAGCGGCAGGCTGTAAGGCACCGGCGTATCGGGCCTCGTGACGCGCACGATCGGAGCTTTCAGGTAGCGGAAACCCCGCTCGGCCACGGTGGCGGCGATTTCGGATGCGATGCCGCCGCGCAGCGGACATTCGTCGACGACAACCAATCGCCCGGTGCGCGAAACCGAATCGAGTATTGTTTCTTCGTCCAAGGGAACAAGCGTGCGCGGATCGACGATTTCGACGTCGACGCCCTCTTTTGCGAGCGTCTCGGCGGCAGCGAGGCAGTAGTGCACCATCAATGAGGTGGCAACCACCGTCACATCGCGCCCATGGCGTTTGATGTCCGCCCGGCCGAACGGTATCGGGGATTTTTGCTCAGGCACCGGCGTCTCTATCCCCAGCAGTTTGGCATGACTGACCACGACGCTCGGATTGGGACTTGCCAGGGCCGTGCGGATCAGGCCGTATACGTCGGCCGCGGTCGAGGGCGCCGCAATCTCCAGCCCCGGCGCATTCCAGAGCATCGCATGCGGACTCTGGCTATGCTGTGGGGCACCGCCGCCCCGAACGCCATGCAGCATGTGAAAGGTCACCGGCACCGTAAGGCGGCCATTGCTCATATAGTGCGCGACTGCCGCTTCGTTGGTGATCTGCGACCAGGCAAGATAGGTAAAGGACCCGGTGCCTAGATCGACGAACGGCCTCATCCCGGCCATGGACGCGCCGACACCGACCGCAGCGCTGCCCGCTTCCGAGG
>JACQTO010000158.1 GCA_016210745.1 Betaproteobacteria bacterium | reverse complement strand
TCAGACTGTTTGAAAAAGATCAGTCTGTTGGAGGCAGAGTTCGCGACTACTGGTTGGACGGAGAGAGAATAGCCCTCGGCGCCTTCCTTTTCTCCCGGCATTACTCTTCCTTGCTGGCGCTAATCAGAGAAATGGGACTGGAAGCGAAAATCAGGCCGACCGGGGGAAAACATGCAATCTTCTCACGCCGTAGGATCATTAAGCTGGATCCGGCTTCCATAATTTTCGGTACTAAGATACCTCTGCGTGTCAAGATCGATCTGGCAAGAGTAGGGAACCTCATAGCGAAGCTGACACCTGATTCGCTACCCGAAGAGCTGTTTCGAATCAGCTTGAAGGATTATTTTCTGGCACGGTACAGGCCGGAAATCGTGGATGACTTCGTCAATCCTTTCTGCTGGGGTTTCTTTTCGAGTAGCGCAGAAAAAGTGCTCGCAGCAAACGGTCTTCGTGCTATGTCGGCCCCATATCATTCGTACACGCTGGAGGGGGGATTGCACTCTCTGATCAGAGCTATGGAATCACGGCTTGCGGCACATGTGCTCAAGGGCTGCAAAATTGAAGGTGTAGCTATCGACGGGAACGGTGGATTTGTTCTCAGGTGGGGAGCTAATTCGGAAAGATTTGGTATCGTGGCATGTTGCACCCCGATACCGGAGGCGAGAAAGATCCTTCACGACGTCGCCATCCCGGAAGTGCACTATTCGAGAAAGACGATGTACGTAGTCAAAGGGCAAAGCGCCTTTCCTGGAATTTCGTTGCTTGTCAATGGTGATCCCGAGTTTAGGCTCGGGCTGATCAAATATTACAGAGGCCTTGGCACGGTCAGTAGCGAGCAAGGAGACCCTGACCTTAGTCCGTTTTTCAAAGACGCTGAGATCGTCCATGAACATACTTGGGAGCAATGTGCGCCAAAAGGCACGCGGGGCGAAATTCTCCAAGGACCTAAGACCGAGATCCCGAACCTTTACGTGGGAGGGGATTTCAAGTATGGCGGAGGGACGGAATCCGCAACTAGAGCAGGCAAGGAGATTGCAGAGGAAATCTTAGGAGGTCTCGCTGGCACCAGCTGACTTCCTTCTCGTGCAGTAATTGGTGACCGACTGACCGCCCATGGCGGGGAGCACCGGTTGAGCACAGCGCTGCAATGCGGACCCACTTCAATGTGCGTCGCGCTAGGGGGCAGGCCGGCGACCCGGGCTGCGTCGCTATCTCAGCCCGGGAAGCAGCACCAACACGCCGCTCGCGAATATTTCAACGGCAACCGCGGCGAGCAGCAGCCCCATGATGCGAATCGCTATGTTGATTCCGGTCTTCCCCAGCCATCGGCTGACAGGAATCGCCGCCCGCAACGCGCCCCAGGTGGCGAACGACATCAACAGGCAGCAAGCGATGATGATGCCGATGTGAGCGAATGAAGACCGCTCTGTCGCGTAAATGATGGTCGTTGAAATTGCGCCCGGGCCGGAGAGCAGCGGAATCGCAAGTGGAACCACGGCGATGCTCTGCTTATCGATGGCCTCCTTTGCCTCCTCCGGCGTTTGTTTTTCCCCGGTCGGCGTGGCGTGCATCATTGAAATCGCGAGCAGCAGTATCAGGATCGCGCCGCCGACTTTGAACGACGCAATCGTGATGCCGAAGAACGCAAGCAGCGGCTGGCCGCCGATTGCGGCGACAGTCAACACGATGGCGACTGAAACGCTGGCGACAAAGGCGATATGCTTTCTTTCCTCGGCGCTGGCCTGCGTGGTCATGACGGCAAACATGGGCACGGCGCCCAAGGGATTGACGATTACAAGCAGCGCCAGAAAAAACTTGGTGTACTCGGCCCAATCAAGCATTTGCGTATGGCTCCCGCTGCCCGGTGTGAACTGCGCGAATCATCATGGCCCCGAGATTACCCTAAACGGCATGAATAACCACGCGCGCCGGCAAGGGCAATGACCGCTCAAGGCATCGGATCTCGGGCGAGGCCATCCATCTCGCGCGGCTTCTCGCCGAACTGAACAACTAATCCGGGCCGTTGTCGAATTCGGGTTTTACCGTTCGACTACGGGACGAATACGGGCGATTCACGAGGTTCAAATCCGGACGATTCGAACTTGCAGCCCGGATCTGTTACGACAAGGAGACACTACCATGCGATTCATGATGATCGTGAAGGCCAACAAGGACTCCGAAGCCGGCATTCTGCCGGATGAGAAGATGCTGTCCGAAATGGGCAGCTACAACGAGCAACTGGTCAAGGCGGGCGCGCTCCTCGCGGGCGAGGGGCTCCAGGCCAGTTCCAAGGGGGTGCGCGTGCGCTACGCCAACGGAAAGTTCAAGGTGACCGACGGGCCCTTCGCCGAAACGAAGGAGTTGGTCGCCGGCTTCTGGCTGATCCAGGCGAAATCGAGGGAGGAGGCCCTCGACTGGGCCCGGCGCGTCCCCTTCCAGGAGGGCGAGGTCGAGGTTCGCCCGCTCTTCGAACTGAACGACTTCCCGGTCGACCCCGCCGAGAAAGCCGACGGATGGCGGGAGAAGGAGGAGCAGTTCCGCACGGCCCCGCCACCCAGGAAGCCCGGAACGATCAGGTTCATGGGCCTTCTCAAGGCGGACAAGGATACGGAAGCGGGCGTCCTCCCGGACGAAAAGTTCCTGACCGCGATGGGAGCGTTTTTCGAGCAAGGGACGAAGGCCGGGATGATCCTCTCGGGCGAGGGGCTCCAGCCGAGTTCGCAGGGCTTTCGGGTCCGGTACTCCGGAGGCAAGCGCTCGGTGGTCGACGGTCCCTTCGCCGAAACGAAGGAGCTAGTCGCCGGCTACGTGATCATCCAGGTGAAGTCGAGGAAAGAGATGATCGAGTGGACCAAGCGATTCGTGAAGATCGACGCGCCGGGGCGCCACGGCGGGCAGAGCGAGTGCGAGATGCGCCAGATCTTCGAACTCGAGGATTTCCCGATCGACCCTGCCGAGAAGCCCGACGGCTGGCGGCAGATGGAACAGCGCCTGCGGGACGGCGTTGGACGGTAGGAGGGACATCCAGGGCCATTTCCGGGTTTCGCCGCCCTTGACCTAATGACATTTTATGGAGCAGCGGCGCCATTCAAGCGACCCCAGCCATAATTGACTATACTCTACGCCAAATGGCATCACCAGGAGGTACTCATGGCCAGCTTCGCGGTCCCCGCTCCCGAAACATTCCGGTCGGTCGAGACTCTACTCGGGGGCCGAGGCGTACTGCGCGCCAAACCCCAAACGGCGCTCGACTGGATCGACGTGATCCGGCAAGGGATTCCGGCTGCCGCCGTGGAATCCGTGCTCAAGGCGATACAGGTATCGCAGTCGGACCTTGCCAAGGCGCTGGGGATTCCTGAACGCACCCTCGCCCGCCGCAAGCGCGAGGGCACGCTCAATAGCGAGGAGTCGGCCAAGCTGCTGAGGCTGGCCCGAGTTGTCGGTCGGGCCAATGAGGTCTTCGAGGATTCCGAGACCGCGCTTCACTGGCTCAAGTCCCCGAATTCGGCGCTCGCGGGCAAGACACCCTTCAGCCTGCTGGATACCGACATCGGCGCCGAGAGCGTGCTCGATACCCTGGGGCGAATCGAACACGGTGTCTTCGCTTAACGGCGGCAATGCTGACCGTTTGGCGTCTGACCACCGCGCGATTCGCTAGATCGGCGTTTTCCGGAGAGGGAGCCCGACTCTACGGAGGCCGCTGGAACCGCAAAGGCATTCCGCTCGTTTATGCCGCGGCGAGCCAATCCTTGGCCATGCTCGAAATGCTGGTCCAGGATGAACCGCTTCGGGCCCGCTATGTCATGATCGAGGTGCGACTTCCGAAGGCCATAAGAATAGACCGGATAAAGATCGAGGATCTTCCTTCGGACTGGCGGGATATCGCGGCCCGCGAGAAGCTCCGGGCCATTGGAACGGAATGGGCCAGGAAACGTGGCAGTGCAGTGCTTGCCGTCCCAAGCGTGGTCATTCCCGCCGAAGCCAATTACCTCCTCAATCCGCTGCATCCCGACTTCCGGCGGATCAAGATCGGCAAGCCACAAAGGTTCGAAACGGATCTGCGCCTGATCAAGAAATGAAAAGGGTTCGGGTTGGACGCTCTTTTAGATAAATTCCCAACCCGACCCCTGGCGTTCCTCTGGCGTTCCTTGCGTCAGGCGCAGAGTCCTATTCTGCAAGTGACCGCGTCTTTTAACCGCTGCGCGGGAAGTCGGGCTTCGCTCGCGCCCCGCCCAACCTACGCTTATTTCTGAAAAGCGTGCGCGTAAAGCAGCCGCAAATCGAGGTCGGTGGTGCCGTCGACGTCTTTCGGGTAGCGGCTCCACAGGTCCGCGGCTTTGTGCGTCTCGCCGCGCGCGAGGTGGCCGGTCATCCCGGCGGTGATCAGATACTGGCGGTGGCCGCCCGGCAGGTCGCTGCCCTGGCGCAGGAGCGCTTCGGCCAATTCTGCCATCTTGGCCGCGTCGCGGTGGGCCACCGCGCAGTACATCTCGATCCACTGCCTTTGCGCCGCGGTGATTTTCGTGGCGCAGGGCGGCGATTCGAGACGCGCCCACATCGCGCGAGCGTCCTCGGCCGAGAGCAGTGCATTGGCGCTGCGTGCGATCTGGTAGAGGGAATGAAACCAGATATCGAAACGATCAGGGTCGCGGCAGTCGATGAGCCCCAGACGGGCGATCTCCAGATCCTTCTGCAGCTGGCGCGGGATGTTGACCGGCTGCTTGGTGTTCGGGCTGACGAAGAAATCCCGGGAATATTGCGCCCGCCGCATGTTCTCGATCTTGTCGAAATGCTCCTCGCCATCGAGCGAAGGAGGCGTGCGCGTGCTGCCGTCGCGCCCTTCGAGCATGGCCACCACCGGCACGGCTGCGCTGCCTAGATTGGTGAGATCGCCTGCGGATTGCTGCATGAAGCGAAATTTCGCCGCGTTGAGGTCAAGGAACGGATAGTAGTCGGAGTTGGCCGGCACGCCGTAGCTGGAAAAAAACGGTCCCAAGGCTTGCTTGCCGCCGATGCGGCGCATCTCCACGTCGCCCAGCGTGCGCACGTGCACGCGCGCGAGCTCGCGCGACACTCCCGGCATCGCGGTGATGTCGGCAAGGGGCCGCGCAAGGGCCTCGCGGTCTCCGGCGACGATGAGCAGGTCGCTGTTGGTCGCGGCGTAAATGACGTAATCGGGAAAGTTCTCGCCCAGCGCGCGCAGCACCGAAGCGACCAGTGAAATGTCTATTTCGTAGAGCTGGAACCATTGCACCAGCACCCCGCCGGGCTTGAGATAGCGCCGCACCAACTGGTAAAACTCGCCGGTAAAGAGGCTGGAGACGCCGCTCACCCAGGGATTGGAGGGCTCCGAGACGATGATGTCGTAGAGCCGGTTGCGGGTGGAAAAATAGGTCTTGGCATCGTCGAAAATGATGCGGCTGCGCGGATCGGCATACGCGTTCGAATTGATCGGGGCGAACAGGCGCGAGGCCTGGGCCATCGCCGGCTCGATCTCGATCGTGTCGATCGTTTCCAGTCCGGGGTTCGCGACCAGCGTATGGGTGCTCAAGCCCGTGCCGATTCCGATCACCGCTGCGTCCTTCGCCTCGGGCTTGTAGGCCAGGGGCAGGGCGCCGGTCATCACCATCGTGATCTCGTCGGATATGCGCGCCCCGGGGTTCATGTTGATGGCGCCGTCGGACTTGCCGTTGGTGCGCAGGCTCCTCCCCTCCTGGAAATCCATCAGGGTCACGGTGGTGGTCTTGCCGTCCTTGTGAAAAAGGATGGTCGCGTCGCTGTCGGAGTACAGGTCGCCGCGCCGGAATACGCCCGAAGCCATCTTGTAGCTGTCGAGTTGGACCAGCGTCAGCACAGCGACGAACGAAGCGGCGGTGGCGGCGCCCCAGCCGAGGGAGACCTTGAGCGCGTCGCGCGAGCGCCACAGCAGCACCAATCCCAAAGCGCAATCGAGCGCGGCCCCGGCGGCAATCAGCCCCTTCAGTCCCAGCAGCGGCAAGCCGATATGCGCCGCGGCGAACACGCCGATGATCGAGCCGAGCGTGTTGGCCGAGTAGACGGCGCCGATCGCGCGCTCGCCATGCCCGCCGCGCAGGAGCGCGTAAGTGATGAGCGGCAGGGTCATTCCGGCACAGAAAGTGGCCGGAAACATGATGACAAGCGCGATGGCGTGCGAGGAGCCGAGGAACATCGCATAGCCCGAGTCCGTTTTCGCCAGTCCCTTCATCACCGCCTGCATCAAGCCGAACATCTGGCCGTAGAAGACCAGCGTCGCCAATGCGAGCAGTCCCATCAGCACCTGCACGATGCCAAGGAAGCGCATCGGGTCGCGTATCGAGTCGATCCTGCGGCGCACCCACAGGCCGCCGCCGGCAAGGCCCAGAATGAAAGCCGAGAGCATCAGCTCGAACGAATGGGTCGATGAGCCGAGCACGAGCGAGAGCATGCGGATCCAGCCGATCTCGTAGATGAAAGAGGCGGCGCCGGTGAACAGCGCGATGGCGAGAAACAGGCCCCAGGGCGCATCGGAAATTGGGGTCAGAGTAACTTTTCCCGTTTCGCTACCCCGAGTTTTGTCCCCCTTGGAAATGTTACTCTGACCCCAATTTCCAGAGTCTCCCGCGGGTTCGTTGCCGCGCGCGAGCAGCCATACCACTGCGGCGAGGCCGAGATTGATTGCGCCCGCGGACTGCATCGTCCCCGGCAGGCCGAGCCTGTCGATCATGACAAAGCCGCTTGCCAGCACGCCGATGGCCGCGCCGAAGCTGTTGGTGAAATACAGCATCGAGAGCGACTCGCCCGGCGCGCCCGGATAGCGGCGGATGAGTCCCGCACTCATGAGCGGGAACGTCGTTCCCAGCAGAACCGATTGCGGCAGGATCAGTGCGCCGGCGAGTGTCCACTTGGCAAGCGCGGCCAGCGATTCATCGCCCAGTGCCGGAAGAAGGTTCGAATAGGCGGCGTCGGTCGCCGCGACGAACACCGGATGGAATACGAGCGCAGCGAGGCCGATCAGCGCCTCGGCGATCGCGTATCCGACCAGCAGGTTTTTCCAACGTCCCGAGTAGCGGCTGCACAGCCAGGAGCCGATCGCCATGCCGCCCATGAATAAGGCG
>JACQTO010000133.1 GCA_016210745.1 Betaproteobacteria bacterium | reverse complement strand
CTCGCTTATGCTTGGAACTCACCTCGGTTGCCCCCTCATTCTCGACACTAATAACTTAACGATTCAAGGGAGTAACAGCCGACATGATTAATGATTTTTTCTTGCATGAGTTTTTACACAGGCTCTTACGCGGGAATGACAAAACCTCACAGCGCTTCCCCAGGACCGCTAGCTCTCTGCCTGGCTCGCTGTCGGGCCCAGCGGCGATTCAAAACGGAATTGGCAATCCGACCTTCCCTGCCGAAAAACGATGGGGAGGGGAAATAGCTTCGCTTCCGACTTGTCACGGCATTGAGGCGGTCCGAGACCGGATGTGCTCTCCTCGGCCGCGGAATTCTCACCCGGCAATCCGCCGCACATGGACCAGCACGTGCACCGAATCATGTATTGCGAGCACAAACGCGGTTCGTCGATAGCTAACCGTCTATCGAGCACTTGCAGGCGCTCTTGAATACGCTCCGTATCGCCACGCGCAGAATCCTCGCCGGGCGGGCCCGCCGGTTTCGAACTCATTCCCGACTCGAATCGGCGTCCCGCAAGAACGTCGACGATCACCACAACGATCAGCAGTGAAACCAGGCCGATCGTTGCCGCGATCGCCGCCGCCGTCAGAATATGCGACTGCGGGTTCCCGCCGGACACGAATGCCGCCATCAGACCCGTTCCGGTCAAAGCGGAAAGCCCTGTGGTCCAAATCGCAGCTGTCTGTAGGCCGCGTATCATCGTCTGCGCCATTCCTCGAACCGCTCATTCAGGTCCGGGAGGATCGCTGTCGCGCCCGGGGACGGGCACCTCGAGCAGCCGCTGCAATTCGGAGAAACTGAACGGTTTGCAGATGAGATGGCGAATACCCTTTTCGTGGGCATCCAAGGCCAGTTCCTCGCTCGCATTGCCGGTGATCATCACGCAATCGATTCTCCCCGCCCGGCGGCGGACAATTTCAGCGTAGGTCTGCAATCCGTTGATGCCCGGCAATCCGTAGTCCAGAATCAGCGCATCCGGTGTAAAGGACTCCAGCATCTCGATCGCTTCTTCGCCATTGCCCACGGTTCGAACTTCCAAAGCCGAGCGGCTCAGATACGTCTCGAGATTCTTGGCGAGGACGTGTTCATCGTCGACGATCAGAATGCGCATCGGCATCGAGGCGTTCGCATTCGCGCCGGCGTGCGGGACGCTCTTGTCAGCCGTTGCGCCTGCTTGGTAACTGGCCATGGTCTTGTTCCTCAAAATGCGGCGACGTGGCCGAATGCTCTTGTATGCCTTCTGCGGCTCGGCTGACCGCAACACTGGGGCGCCGGAATCTATCCATCGCGCTGTGCGCTAGTTGAGGAGCACTAAGCGTGCCATCGATGGGGAATCGCGGGTCAAATCCCGGATTTACGGGCAAAATCACGCAGTAACGTCAGCTCTTGCAGGCGCACATCAGGGCCAGAAGACCCATCAACACCAACTTCCGGGGCCCCAAAAGTGGGGAACGGAAGGTTTGCACTCACCCAAAACCGGTGGGGCACTAAACGCACGAGTTGAGCAATCTCGCCCCGCGATTCGCCCGGCGAGCTGCGCTTTCAAACGCCACTTCCTGCGAGCAACGCCTTTGAATAGAAGCACTTGCATGCACACAGCCGCCTTCGGCGGCGTGCATGCACTTGCAGGCATAGCTTATGCAACCAGAGCCCGTATCGTCGAAAGACGAATCGAATTCAGGAGCAAACATGGCTATCCGGCGCCGCACGTGGCTGTACCGCTTGGCTGGACAGATGTACGCGCAGCTAATTTCGTTTGATCGTCCCGTCACATCGTTGGGCGCCAGAATGGCGCTTCGCCGTTCAGTCGGGAATCCGCTGGAACTTTGGGGACGAGATCAAAACGACATCATTCAACCCGACCGCAAGTAGCGGTCCAATTTTTCGCCCTCAGCAAACGCGCATCGCAGCTCCGGCCACTGTGGCTGCTTGGATCTGGGATTGAGGACTGGGAGGCCGCGCGTCGCGCAACTGACTTCCCCCTAGGTCCTAAACCGGACGATCCGGAACCAGTGAAGCTGGTTTTGCCGTTTATCAATCTCCCCATTTCATGCAGTTGCACGCAACTGCATGAAAAGGGGAGACGGATTTGGAAACCAAATCTTCGCCAAATCTGGCAACAGTCCACTTGTAAGAAACCAAATCCTAGGTCCAAGATCCTGAATCCTGCATCCCGCATCCTGATTCGTGAATTCCCATGCGGGTTTTTCTGCATTCCCTGGGGGCATTCGCCCCCCAATTCCCAAAAATGGCGTTTCGTGAAACCGCGTCGCATTTTTTTGCCATTTAGAATCAGAGTATTGCTAAGGATGGAACGCTGGCACGGCACGTGCATTGGCTCCTGCAGACCAAACCCCCAATGCATCTGTTGCAAGGAGCGCTAGCGATCATGGGTCGAATTCTGGTGGTTGAAGACGAAGAAATACTGGCCGAGAACTTGAAGACCTTTCTCGGCCGCCGGTCCCACGATGTGCGGATCGCGCAGGATGGCAAACAGGCGATAGAGATGCTCGAGTCTTTTGCGCCCGATGCCGTCGTACTCGACTATGGACTGGCGCCAATGAACGGTCTGCAAACATACACCGAGATCCTGCGGCGCCACGCCCGCAATATCGGCTGCGTGGTGATCACCGGCTATCCCCTGGAAATGATTTCCTGCCATGCCAACGAGCAGGGCATTCGTCATCTGTTGGGCAAACCATTCGGCCTAGGGGAACTGGAACACCTGCTAGAACGCTCCGCCGAAGACGCATCACGCTAGGAGTCCGCCTTTCTTGTCCAGCCGGTTATGCCTTGACGTGGCGACGCCGGTACTCTCCGAAAAAACCTTAACCCATTCAGGGTGTCCGTTACTCGCAGCGACCTAGCGGTTTGCTTCGCAAGTGCCGGAACATAAAACCGCTTCTTCTGTCGCGTGGCGGTTCTGCTCGTCCTCGCAATAGCTGTGCTGCGGTTCGCGCCTTGCCGCAGGCCCGGAATCCATCGTCGCGTCCCTTGACTTACGAAGCAGATCACGAGAAGCGACCGCGATCTGATCCGTAAGCAGGAAGGAATGTCAATTCTGTATCGACCGTATCGATACAGTGTTGACGGTATTGCGATGGGGTGGACTACGTAGAACAATACAGATATATGGCGCACCCAATGGGTGTCTATCTGTAGTGTGAAACCCTAATGGCCACAGCCCGATGCCTGCCAACGAATACGGACCACTGATCAAGCCAATCAACCGAATCCTGGTGCTGGTGCTTCTCGCGCTTATTTCCGGTTGCAGCTCCATCGATTACAGGGAAGGGCCGATAGCGGGTCTGGACCGCATGACGGTCGAAGAACACTATGTCGATGGAGCCGAGCTGTACAACAGATGTTCTCGATGCGGGCACCTCGGCCTGGAACTGCCGGTCGCCTGCACCTGCATCAATTTCAGGCTTAACCGCGCGGTGATCTGGTTACCGCACGATGCATCACAGGCGACTATCGAGCACGAACGTGCCCACGGTCGCGGATACGATCATCCCAACGGCGAGCTGCGCAGCCGCTACGCGGCTTGGAGGGAGTTCGTCGACAAGAGTATCGGGCTCGCCAGCCGACCGAAGATGCTGCCCGAATCCGGTCTCACCAGGGTCAGCGATTCGCAATAAGGGACCGCGGCCGATCGACGTACACTGAGCCGTAGGGGTGCGTTGGCCGGCCCTTTAGGTTAGCGCTCCCGGCCGTTCCGCATTCCCATGACGCGGTACAGTCATGGAAGCTCAGGAAGCCGGCATCTATAATGACACGAGCAAATCAAACCCTTGGGGACAGCATGCGCCGTTTCATATGGATGTTACCGCTCGTATTCGTGAGTCTTGTGGCCTTTGCCGACGACAAGTCCGAGCTGCAAAACCTTCATGCGGCGCTGAGCCTGCTCAATCAGGAGCAACAGGCGGTCTATCAGCAGTTCCAGATGCTGCAGGAACTGCGCCGCGCCAATGATCGCTCGCTTTATGCGAGCCAATTACGGCTTCCACAGTTCACCACCGAGGTCCCGAATTATTCCGACTCTATCCAGGCCCAGCGGGACGTGGCGCGCCGCGGAGACGAACTGGCGCAGCAAGCCGAGCAGCTCTATGCGCAATACGCCGAAATCGGCGCCAAGAAATCGCTGCTGCAACAGCGAATCCTGGAATTGACGCTTT
This sequence comes from Betaproteobacteria bacterium, assembly GCA_016210745.1. Classification (GTDB taxonomy): domain Bacteria; phylum Pseudomonadota; class Gammaproteobacteria; order Burkholderiales; family SG8-39; genus JACQTO01. The sequence continues at coordinate 4,656 of JACQTO010000133.1, read as the reverse complement.
CCAGGGAGTAACTGGAAAAATGGGGTCAGAGTAACATTTCATCCAAGCGATGCCGAGTCGATTCGGTGCGCCTGGGAAATGTTACTCTGACCCTATTTTTAACGACCGCTGCTGCGGTTAGTCTGGGCGCATGAACCCGTATTTTTCGATCCGGTAGCGCAGCATGTCGCGCGTAAGTCCGAGCAGCTTGGCCGATTTGGATATGTTCCAATCGGTTTTTTCGAGCGTCTTCGCCACCAGGTCCTGTTCCACATCCGCGATCTTGGCGATGGGTCGTGTCCCGGAGGCCGGATCGTTGTGGCCGCCCGCCCCCGCACCCGCACCGTTGCCGCCCATTCGGCCGGTGGCAAAGACAAGCTGATCGGAGGTAATGGTCTCGCCCTGCGCCAGAAGCACCGTCTGTTCCAGCATGTTGCGCAGCTCCCTCACATTACCGGGCCACTCGTAGCGCAGCAGCGACGCTTCCGCATCGGGGGTGAAGCGCAGCCCTTTCTTGCCGTAGCGTTTGGCGTGAGTTTGCACATAGAACCTGGCGATGCGCAGGATATCCTCGCCGGTGTCTCGCAGCGGCGGCATTGTCAGCGTTATGACGCGCAAGCGGAAATACAGATCGCTGCGAAAGCGCCCTTCCTGAACCATCTTTTCCAAATCCCGGTTGGTCGCGCTGATGATACGGATGTTCACCTTGCGCTCGCGCACGCTGCCGATGCGGCGCACGGTTTTCTCCTCCAGCAGTTTGAGCAGCTTGGCTTGAATCGACATATCGACTTCCCCGATCTCGTCGAGGAACAGGGTTCCGCCTTCGGCCGCCTCCACCAATCCGATCCTGCGATCCTTGGCATCCGTGAACGCTCCGCGCTCGTGGCCGAAAAGCTCGGCTTCGAGCAGATTCGGCGGCAGGGACGCACAGTTGATTTCGATAAAAGGCCAGTTGCTGCGCACGCCTTCGTAATGCAGGGCTCGGGCCAGCATTTCCTTGCCGGTGCCGGTCTCTCCGGTGATCAAGATGGCGGGCAGGTCGTTATCGCTCATGCGCCGTTCGGCATCCAGTACCTGCCGCGCCTTCGCCTTGGCGGCAACCATCGTCGGCGATTCGCCGATGATGGCCTCCAGCGACCCGCGCGGCTGGCGGCGCTGATAGACCGACAGGGTCTTCTCCATCTGCGACTGCCCGAGCGCGGTATCGAGCACCAGCTTGAGTTCGGCCAGCGATATCGGCTTGGCAAGGTAATCGCATGCGCCCGCCTTCATCGCGTCGACTGCAACCTGCACGCTGCCCTCGCCCGTTATCATGATGATCTTGAGCTGCGGGTCTATCGCAAGGGCGCCTTTGATCACATCCAGGCCGGTCTTTCCCGGCAGCATGTGGTCGGTGAGCACCATGTCGGGACGCACCGCCTCCAGCTTCTTCAAACCTTCCTCGGCGCTGTGCGCCACGTGGGTTTCCCACTGATTGCGCTCGAGATGCACGCGGATATTGTCCGCCAGCATCTCATCGTCCTCGATAATAAGGATGGAGTTAGCCATGTTCTCAAGCAACCTTGAATGCCAGCCTCACCTGCGTGCCCGCGCCTTCGCGGCTCTGCAGGCTGATGGCCCCGCCAAAGCGCTCCATGATGCGTCTTGCCAGCGACATGCCCAGCCCGAGGCCGTTACGCTTGGTTGTGAAGTAGGGCTTGAACACCAGATCCAATTGGGACGGCGATATACCGGGCCCGGAATCGGCTACGACCAGCCGCACGCTTCGAGGCAGCGCAGCGAGCTCGAATTCCAGCCGCAGGGAGCCGCCCTTCGGCATGGCCTCAATCGCGTTGGAGATGATGTTCGCCAGCGCCTGGGTGGCCAGCGCACGGTTGCCGATCACAGGCGGTATCGATTGCGAAGGCCGCTCGAACTGGCACGAAACCCGGCGGTTTTCCAACTGGGTGGAAAAACTGAGCAGGCATTCCTCGACCACGGCGACCACGTCGATGTTCCCATTCTCGCCCGACAGGGGCCTGGAGAACACGAGCAGCTCGCGCACCCATTTGCCCAGCCGGTCAATCTGAAAAATGATGTCGGTTGCGTTCTTGCGCACCGATTGCAGGTCGCCGTCCAGCGCCAGTTCGGCGCTGGAGCGGATCGACGCAAGCGGGTTGCGGATGCCGTGGGCCACCGCGGCCGACATTTCGCCGATAACGCAGAGCGCTTCGGCTTCGACCAGGCGCCGCTGCTGCGCGTTCAGCGTGATGTCGGCGCGGCGGATGATCCCGAACAGGGCAAGGTAAATGAAAATCGCCGCGAACGCGGTGCAGGTCCAAACCAGTACCTTGCCTCGATGGATGGTTCCCAGCAGGCCGGCCGGCTCCTTGTAGATCTTGGCCACCGCAATGACGGCACCGCGCGGATCGTAGAGCGGGACGTAGTTTTCGACATACAGCTTCTCCGGCTGGCGCGCGAACTGCAGTTCTGCTCTCGTATGATTGCTGCCGGCGCGATTCGCGGTCATGACGACGCGCGAGGCGAACGCCCTGTCCAGGTCGTCCAAGTCGTCCTGAGCGGTCGATCCGACCAGATTCGGATTGGTCGACCAGATGATCTTGCGATCCAGCGCGAAGACATCGGCCAGCAACACGTCCGGCAGAAAACGCAGGTGGTCGTAGAACTGGCTCCTGACCTCGCGTGCCACCTGAGGGTCGACTCCGAGCTTGGCGAAATTCGCCCGCTCGTCCAGAAGCTGACCCAGCGTCACATTCGGACCCAGGTTGGCCTGGATGACCTGGGTTTCGGCCACGCTGGCGATGAACTGGCCGGTGAGGCTGGCGTCGTTATCCAGGATCTCGTGCGTCATGAAATGCGACAAGATCGCCGCGAATACCGTGCTGATAGCGATGATCGCGACCAGGCCGAGAATGGAAATCCAGCGCAGCAGATTGAATCGCCGAACGCAATCCCGCGGCGTGGTTGGCGCGAAAGATTCCGCCTCCGGCCGGCGCCTGTCCCGCGCAAGCCAGTTACTCAAGGCAATTTCTGGAATTCGATACACGTCGTGTCCCTGCCGCAATTTGAGATTATTCGTTCGCCGCTAGCCCATGACCCTGAAGGCGCGCCAAGCAGCGCCCGGCGGCCGCGAAAATCGCCGCGGTTCATGGTCCCCGCGCAGTGCTGGATTGCTTGTCGGATTCACGCTGCGGTCCGCTTCCGTATCGCGATGGCTGATTGTCCGCAATACGTCAGCTAGCGCCAATACCGTGTTCCCCTAGTTGATTAGGGTCGAATACGGTAGAACGCGCGCACCCCTCCTCAAGACCACGCCGGCGCTGCGCGCCGCCCTTCCTCTAGATGAGGAGGGGAAGGAAGTCCGCTATTTACCGGAAAGGGAAAACACCAGCAAGGGCCTCGGACGAGGCCCCGCGCTCGCCCGACTACCTGACCACCAACCCCTTTTCGATAGCGTAGGCTGTCAGTCCCGAGGCGTTGTGCACGTCGAGCTTGGACATCAAATTGGAGCGGTGTTTTTCCACCGTCTTCACGCTGAGGTTGAGGAATTCGGCGATGTACTTGTTCGACTTTCCTTCGGCTACGAGTTTGAGCACCTCGCGCTCGCGATGCGTCAGCGTGTCGTAGACGCCGGAGGCGCCGGAAGGCTTGCCCCCGCCCAGATAGCCGCTGACCACTTTGCCCGACACGTCCATGCTCAGGTAGGTCTTGCCGAGCAGCACGCTGCGAATCGCCACGCGAAATTCCTCCTGCGTGGCATCCTTGAGGATATAGCCGTCGGCCCCGGCCTTCAGGCTCGCGTGAATGTAATCCTCGGCCTTGTGCAGCGTCATCACCAGCACGCGCACGTCCGGATAGCGCCGCTTGATTTCCGTTACGGCCTCGATGCCGTTCATTCCCGGCATGGTCAGATCCATCAACACCAGGTGGGGTTCAAACTGACCGACGGCGCGAATCGCATCACGGCCGTTGTCCGCCTCGCCGACGACCTCGATATTCGGGTCCTGTGTCAACAATGCTCGCAAGCCCGCCCTGAGCAATGTATGGTCATCGACAATGAGAATGCGCTGCTTTTTGTCCATCATTGGCTCCTTAAGCTCCTCATACAAGCCAGGCAGGCGGAAAACGCCTCCGGCATCCGGCGATCGGTGGGAATTATCTCTTGCGTGGAGGGAGCCGAATAGGGCTCTGGGATTGCCGCCCAATCGCGCGCCAATTGCTCCGGCGGCGGCCAGCCCACTTGGATCCTGGTTCCCCTGCCGGGAGCCGAGACCATTTCGTAGCTGCCCCCGGAGAGCTCGGCCCGCTCTCTCATGCTCTGCAGCCCCAGTCCGTGGTTGAAATCGGTGGTCGCCGCCTCCGGGTCAAATCCCTGCCCGTTATCCTCGATCGTCAACTCCAGAGCACCCCCCGCACTGTGCAAACACACCCGGATGCTCTTGGCCCGGGCATGCTTGAGCGCGTTGTTGGTGGCCTCCTGCACAATGCGGAAGATCGAGATCTTGAGCAACTGCGGCACATCGGCTTCGGCCACGCCGATATCGCGCTCCAGTTTCACGCTCGGACAAGCCGCCTCGAACTCGCGAAAGTACCACGACAGCGTGGCGAGAATGCCCAGATCATCCAAGGTCGAGGGACGCAGATTCATGGAAATGCGCCGCAGCTCCGCAACGGCCG
>JACQTO010000131.1 GCA_016210745.1 Betaproteobacteria bacterium | reverse complement strand
CCGACCCCTTGTCCACCTTGTCCATTAAAGATTTGGTCTCTAAATCCGTCTCCCCTTTTCGGGCAGTTGCATGCAACTGCCCGAAAAGGGGAGACGGATTTAGAGACCAAATCTTTAATGGACAAGGTGGACAAGGGGTCGGGTTCGAATTACGCATAATTCGAACCCGACCCCTTCGGTAGGTTCTTTGGTGGGTTTTACTTCACCATCTTGGCGCGCTGGGCGATTTCTGCGAGCCGTTTGTGCTCGTCCTTGACGAATTCATTGAATTCTTTGGCGTTCATGTAGGTCGTCGCAAACCCCACCTTTTCCAGTTGCTTGATAACCTCCGGGCTGGTAGCCGCCTTCTGATAGGAGGCCGAGAGTTTTTCCAGAATAGCCGGAGGAAGTCCGGCAGGCGCGGCGACGCCACCCCAGGAGATTATGTTGCCGGTCTTCTTGAAACCTTTTTCAGCCATGGTAGGCAAATTCGGGAACTGAGAGACTCGCTTCGAAGTAGTCATCACCAGCGCCTTCATCGTTCCCGCCTTGATCGCTTCTGCCACGGCGACCAGGCCCAGAAAAGCCGCATCGACATGACCACCCATCAGGCCCGTTGCGGCCGGGGCATCGCCTTGGAAGGGAATATGATGAACTTCGATCCCGGCTTCCTGCTTGAGAAGCTCGAGCGCGAAATGGTGAACACTGTTGACCCCTGGTGTTCCCATGTTCAGCTTGCTCGGATTCTTCTTGGCAAAAGCGACGAGATCTTCGATGGTATTGAGTTTCGAATCCCCTTTCACCACGATCACCAGCGGCATGCTGTACAGACCCACGATGGGCGTGAAGTCGCTTATCTTGTAGGGGTTGTCGCGGATGGCGACGGTCTGGATAACGGTCGTGGCCGTGGCGCTGAACAGCGTGTAGCCATCGGGCTTGGACTTGGCGACAAACTCGGCGGCTATCGCTGATCCTGCGCCGGGCTTATTGCTCACGATCATCGGCTGCTCCAAGTATTTGCTCACTTGGTTGGTAACGATTCTCGCGGCCGTATCCGTGGCGCCGCCCGCGGGATAGCCCACGTAGATCGTAATATGCCTGGCTGGATAGTCGGCGGCCGAGGCGACGCCTGCCCCCGCGATCAAACAAAGAAACATCAAAATCGAAACTGCCCTTTTCATGGCTGACCTCCCCTTTCGTCTCAAGATGGATCCGATAACCAGGACCAGAAACAAGCTTCCCCAGCTTGCCGCAAAAAATCGCCCAGACTTTCCCCCTCGCCGATGAACAAGTCTACTCGGAATTGCGCGGCTGCGGCCTGGCCGCTTGTTGACGCTGCGCCTTGATCGGGCAAGAATGCGCTGCCAGAACGCCTCAGGGGAGTTCGGCCCGTCCCCCGCAAACCCGAATTCATCGACAAGGGAAACCACCATGCCTCGCTTCGCGAATTTCGTGCCTCAAGGCGTCATCCCTGCCGTGTTGCTGCCGTTCAAGGAGGACTTTTCGATCGATGGGGACGCGTTCAAAAGCCACCTGCTCGACGTCGGCAGGGTGGAGGGCGTTACGGCGCTCACCCTCAATGCGCACTCCACCGAGGTATCTTCCTGCAGCTTCGACGAACAGCAGCGGGTGCTGGATCTCGCGCTCGAGGCCGTGGGCACCCGGCTGCCGATCGTCAATGGCGTGTACGCCGACGGCAGCCTGGAGGCACAGCGGATCGCGCGCATGGCCGCCAAGGCCGGCGCATCGGCATTGCTGGTGTTCCCGCCCAACGTTTATCGCTACGGACATCGGCCGGAAATGGCCGTCGAGCACTTTCGGCGCATTGCGGAGGCAAGCGATCTGCCGCTGGTGCTGTTTCAATATCCGCTCGCCAGCGGGCAGGGGTATGCGCTTCCGACGCTGTTGAAAATCATCGAGTCCGTGCCGAGCGTGCGTGCGATCAAGGACGGGTGCGCGAGCCCGGAACTGCACGAGCAGCACATCCGCACGCTGCAAACGCTGCCGCGTCCCGTGAATGTGCTGTCGACCCACAGCGCGTGGCTGTTCAGCTCGCTGGTGCTCGGCTGCAACGGCCTGCTCTCGGGCAGCGGCAGCGTCATTGCCGACCTGCAGGCGCGCCTGTATCGCGCGATCCAGGCCGACGACTTGCACACCGCGCGCGAGCTCAACCTGCGCATCCGCGCCACATCCACGGTCTTTTATGCCGACCCGCGCTCGGACATGCACAACCGGATGAAGGAGGCTTTGGTGCTGCTGGGCAAATTGCACTGCCCTGCCGTACGCCCGCCTCTGGTGAAGTTGCCGAGCGCAGAAATCCAGCGCATCAAAGACGCCTTGATCGCGGCGGGCCTGCTGACGCAGGACGGGCGAGCGCGGCTTGCCGCCTAGCGCGAGTTCTTTGTCGCATGACCGGCCCATGAACTATATGTGGCAACCTAAATCGCGCCGCCCGTTGGTGGGGGCTGCGATGTTGCGCGGACGAGAAGCCGTCCGCGCGGATCATCGATTGTGCATGGATGAAAGAGCCATCCATGCGCAATCGACGATCTTGGATAACTTCCCAGGAAGTTCCCGCTGTTAACCCATAACCGCGTTTTCTGCACGGATGGCGTTTATCCGTGCAGAAAACGCGGTTGGCGCGCGCAGCGCGCAACTCCGCTGGCGGCATGAGACAGGACTTGAGACGCCGTATATAAATCGCCCGCGATGCCGGCGCGAATTCTCCGGCCGCGTTTCGCGGCCCTCAGCGCGCCGCGCGCGCGAAGGCGCTCGCCTGCCGGCCGGCGATGCGCCCCGAAGTGAATGCCCAGGCGATGTGGTGGCCGTGTCCGTCGAGCAGTACCCCGCCCTGGCCGACCGATCCCGCAGCGTAGAGACCCGCAATCGGCTTGTCCTCGCTATCGAGAACGCGAAGCGTGCCGTCGATCGCGAGACCCCCGTCGGTAAAGGCGAGCACCGCGCTCAACGGCCCGAGCGCGCAGAAGGGCGCCTTGCCGAGCGGGCGGCGCTCGGCGCGCGCGACGGTCTGGTTGTATTCGGACACCGTCCCGCGCAGCGCATCTGCCGGCATGCCCAGGCTGCGCGCGAGGGCATCGATGGAATCGCCCTCATGCCACAGATCGCGCCGGTAGCGCCGGTAGTCCTGGGCATACGCGTAGCCGGGTCCCGGAGCGGTCGATACGAAATGGGGCCAGCGCGAGAAACGCTCCACGATGCGCCGGTCGAAGATGATGAAGGCGATCCCGCCCGGCTGTTGTGCCGTAGCGAGCGTCAGGTCGCCGGTCTCGTCGCCGAAGCGGCGGCCTTCGCGATTCACGAGGATGGCCCCCGCCTCGTAGATCGCTTGCGAGGGTTGCAGGATCGAAGTGATGAACGCCATCGCGAATGGCCGGACGATCGCTTCCGGCAGGTGCTCATAGGCGATGCGCATCAGCCGGCCCACAAGGCGCAGCGGCGGCAGTGACTGCACGAGCGAAGGCTTCCTGGGCAGCGGAAAGCGGTTCGCAAGCCAGGCAACTTGGCCGTTGAGAATGCGCCCGCCCAGTGCCAGCGCCATGCGATGGCCGTCCCCGGTGCTGGCCGGATTGGCCGGAATCGCTTTTGCGGCTTCGGCGGATATGTACTTCTCGACCATCGCGGGGCTGGCGCTGTAATCGCCCGTGGCAAGCACGGTCGCGCCGGCGCGGATGCGCTCCTGTGTACCGGCTGCATCGGTGCCTTCCACGCCGATGACCCGTGATCCCTCCGTGAGCAGAGACTGCGCGGCGAAGCCGCAGCGAACCTCGACGCCGAGCGAGGCGGCGCGCTCGGCGAGCCGCGCGATGTAGGCCTTCGACGTGGGCAGGACGCAGTGCATCCGCGGTTGACTGTGGGGAGGCTCGGGAAGCGGCCCGATAAAGTCCAGCCCCAGATCCATCAGCCAGCGAAAAGTGTCGGTGACGTTTTCCGTGAGCAGCCGGATCAGCACCGGGTTGTCCGGCAGGCCGCGGCGCGAGTTGATCTTCGCGAGGTCCCTGGCGTGCTCGGCCGCGGAGTCCTGGATGCCCTGGCGGATCTGGTGCGGCGTGCGCGTGACGGTGATCGAGCCGACCGAGATCCCCGTGGTGCCGCCGGGCTGCGGGTTCTTCTCGAGCAGCACGACCCTCGCGCCGGCTGTGGCCGCCTCGATTGCGGCCGCGAGACCTGTTCCGCCGGCGCCGATGACGAGTACGTCGCAGGAATTCCTGCCTTGCGCGGGGGTCGCCATCGGGACCCGGGCCTCTTACACGCGCACTAGGCCAATGGGTGCTTCGCCCCGCAGCACCCGGGCAACGTTTGCGAGCACGTCCTCGGACTCGCGCAGCATGAACTCGGGTTCCCCGCCGGAAATGTGCGGCGTCCACAGGACGTTGTCCAACTCGAGGAGCGGGCAATCGGGAGGCACGGGTTCATAGCGGTAGACATCAAGCGCGGCACCGGCCAGCTGACCACTCTTCAGCGCCTCGAAGAGCGCCTCCTCATCGACAATTCCGCCGCGCGCCGTATTGATGAGATAGGCTCCCCGCTTCATCTTGTTGAGCGCCTCGCGGCCGATCATTTTTTCGGTTGGCTTGCCGTAGGGGACGTGAATCGAAACGAAGTCCGACTGAGCGAGCAGCCCGTCAAAATCGACGTACTCTACCCCGCCGAGCGCGGCTTCTTCCTCCTTCGATAAGCGCTGGCGCTTGTAATAAAGTACGCGCATCCCGAGCATGCGTGCGCGCTTCGCGACTTCTCCCGAATTCTCGCCGAGCCCGATAAAACCGAGCGTATTTTCGGCAAGCACTCTGATGTTCCGGACGCGACCCCAGTTGAACTTGTTGCGCGGCGGCCCTTTTTCGAATTGCGATTTCAGGCCGGGATCTCTTCGCGCCAACACGGTGCGGTGAGCACTGAGCAAATTTCTCGCCAGAGCGAGCAGCAGCGCCAAGATGTGATCGGCCGACGACAGGCTGCTGAAACGCACGAGATTGGCGACTTTGACTCCCAACTCATTGGCTGCCGCGACGTCGATGTTGCGACAGTCACGGCCGAATTTCTGGATCAACTTTATGCGACCGGCACACGAGCGCACGCGCTCGCGCGTGATCGTGTTTGATTCCGTAACCAGAAAATCGGCCGAGGGCAGCGTCTGGTCGAGAGCCGCGTCATCTACGCACACGATCGACTCCATGCCCGCGGGCAGCCCAAGGCGGTCGGCCATGGTCGTCAATACCTGCTGCGGCGCCGCATGGTCCGGGCCGAAAAAGTAAGTCAGGGTCTTCTCGCCTTCGGGGGTCGACTGCCGCTTTACCGCCATCTCCATCAGGCGAAAAAGCGTGTCCTCCTCGGAAAAAACGATTCGCACCCGATCTTTGACATTCATCACGGTTTTCCTTTTGTCGCTCATGAGAAAAACAGCGCGCCAGCACCGGCAATATACAACATGGGCAAAGCGCCGGTGCGGCAAGCACCGCTTTGTGCGGGAGGACGCGGCACCTTTGGCAATGCGCGTCAATGAACTCAGCGGTCCTCAGCACGCGCACGCCGATTGACTGTGCTCCCAGGCCAAGGGATACTCCCCAAGTGCGGTTGAATTTCCAATACTCGGGGAGCGTGATCCATGTCTGAACAGCGAGACCACAGGGTCGTCTACGTTTCTCACCCCGCGAGCGGCCTGGCCAGGTCCAACTTCCCTCTGGTGTGTCATGTCGAAGGCTCCAGGATCGTCAGATCGCTTCCGTTCCGAATTCCGGAAGATGTCAGACTCTACGAGATCAACACATCGCGGGGTGTGTTCACACGTCCCAGGAAAGAAGTGCAGATGCCCCTGGCCTATGCCTGGAAGCAAAGGATCGATTGCGGGACCCGGGTCAAATACCCGCTGTTGCGAAATGATTGGAGCCCTGAAAATCGGAATCCGCACAAGCGGGGCTCCAGCGGCTATAAGCGGATCAGTTGGGACCAGGCGCTCGACATCGTCGCTGCCGAACTGAAGCGAGTTCACGAGAAATACGGGTCGATGGAGCCTGTCCTGGTACAGGCCGACGGCCACGGGCAAAGCGGATACCTGCAATCCCTGCATTTCTGGGGACACTATCTTTTCGACATGATCCACGAGCGCCTCGGATGGGGCTGGTGGACCCAGCAGGTGAGGAACCCCGACAGTTGGGAAGGCTACTACTGGGGTGCCAAGCACGTCTGGGGGTTCGATATGTCCCTCGGAGAGCCGTTTCAGGATGCGGTGTGGGACGACGTGCTCGAGCATGCGCAAATGGTGATTTTCTCCGGCAACGATCCGGAAGCAACGGGCCTTGGCATGTCCGGTTCGTGCGCGCTGGAGATGACCAAGTGGCTGAAGCGAGCCGGCATCAAGATTGTCGCCATCTCGCCGGACCTCAATTATGCGGCAGCGGTGCATGCGGACACGTGGATCCCGCTGAAGCCGAACACGGATTCGGCGCTGTATCTCGCGCTGGCGCATAGCTGGATCGCCGAGGGAAATTACGACAAGGACTACGTGAAGACGCACACGGTCGAGTTCGATGCGTACAGGCGCTACGTGATGGGCGAAGACGACGGCGTTGCCAAGACGAGCGCGTGGGCGGAGGAAATAACGGGCATACCCGCACGCACGATTCGAGCGCTCGCCAGGGAATGGGCCGAGAAGAACACGACCCTGTCGGTCTACTTCGGAGGGCCGAAAGTCCGGGGCACCCTGTCGCATCAGGTCACGAGGCTGGAGGCCTATGCCATGGCGATGCAAGGCATCGGCCGTCCGGGAAGACAATTCCTGCGGACCGGGGCGCCGTCGTTCTTCAAGAACCTGTTGGCGCAGGTGCCCCGCTATCCCGACGTGGACAGGCAAGGCATCGCCATGAACCCGATGATCGAGTACGCAATCGGAAAAGGCCCGAAATCTCCGGTGTTCATTCCGAGAACACTTGCGACCGAGGCGATCCTGTCGCCTTGCGTTGAGTGGAGAGGTACGACCGCCGCATTGGCGAAGACCGAGGACCAGTTCAACCGCTACCGCTTTCCCCCCAAGGACGGTCATCCCGGAATTCGCGTGGTGTGGAATGAGAATGGCAGCCAGCCGGGAAGCTGGGGCCACGGCTGGAAGTGGCTCGAGGCGCTGCAAAGCAAGCAGGTCGAATTTGTCGTGGGGATTCATCCATGGCTCGAAAACGACATCGGCTATTCCGATCTGATACTGCCGGCACAGACGAGCTTCGAGCATGAGGATCTGATTTCGGTGCAGCGAAGCGATATCTTGGCCATGTTCTACCAGGATCAGGCGATCGAGCCGGTGGGCGAATCCAAGAGCGACTTCGAGATTCACAGGATGATCGGTCAGCGGCTCGGATTGGACGAAGTGTTTCCGCCCGCCGACCAATGGCTGAAAGAAGCGTACGAGGGAACGCTAGCCTCCAAAAAGCTTGGAATCACTTGGGATGCGTTCAAGGAGAAGAAATCCATCGTCTACGATTGCCCGACATGGGACGAATGGGTGGGAATCAAGAAAGAACACGGTTACGGCCCCCATGTGGGCGGACTCAACTGGTTCTGGAAGAAGGGCGACGGACTGGAGACGCCTTCGGGAAAAATCGAGTTCGTGTCTTCGAGGATCGCCGCTCTTGATCCTGACAATGAGGAAAGACCGCCCCTGGCGAAATGGGTGTCGCACGCCGAGCTGCTGGGATCGCCGAAGTCGCGGCAGTATCCGCTGTTGATCATGTCGAACCATGCGAGATTCAGGTTCCACGTACAAGGGGAGGATCTCGAATGGATCAGGGAGATATCAAAAATCCGCGGGCCTGATGGCTATATGTACGAGCCCTGCTGGATCCATCCGAGCGACGCCAGCGCAAGAGGCATCTCCAATGGCGATGTCATCATGGTTCACAACGATCGCGGCGCGGTGCTCACCGGCGCAGTGGTCACCGAAAGGATTATCCCGGGCGCTTTGAGTATCGACCATGGCGCCAAGATCGATCTCGTCGTTCTCGGTGGCAAGCCGGTCGACCGGGGCGGATGCATCAACCTGATCGTGCCCTCGCCGGCAGAGAAATATGGCGCCGGAGGCGAACTCAAGATTCCGGAAATGAACGTTTCCGGGTTTCTGGCTGAAGCTGCCAAAGTGGATGTGTCACAGATTGTCGCGAGCAAGGATTGACAGCGCCATGGGCAAGAAAACTTTCCTCATCGACGTAGACAAGTGCTCAGGTTGCAGCCTGTGCATCATCGCATGCAAAGACGAGCATGTCGGAAGCACTTATTCGCCGTGGTCGAAGCCGCAGCCCGACACCGGCCACTTCTGGATCGGCGTCCAGCCCATGGAGCGGGGGCGGATACCCAGGGTGAGAGTGACCTATCTGCCCCTTCATTGCCAGCATTGTGGCAATGCCCCCTGCATGAAGGCGTGCTCCGAGGACGCAATCAAGAGAAGGGATGACGGTCTCGTTTGGATAGACCCGGGGGCGTGCACAGGTTGCGGGCTCTGCGACGAGGCCTGTCCTTACGATGTCATCTATATGAACCGGGAACTCGGCATCGCGCAGAAGTGCACGGGCTGCGCTCACCGTGTCGATGAAGGATCGCTGCCCCGGTGTGTCGATGTCTGCCCGCACGAGGCGATTATCTTCGCCGACGAAGCAGACAGTGCTTTCAGCGAATTCACTCGCGGCAAGGCGGCGGAGGTCTATCACCCCGAATATCAGGCGCAGCCGAGGGTCCTCTGGAAGGGGCTGCCGAAGCCCTGGATCACGGGCTCGGTGATGGACGCGGTCAGCGACGAGGTGATTTCAGACGCAGCGATCACTTCGGTCGATCTCTTTGCGGATGGATCGGTCACGGTCCGGACCGATGCGTTCGGTGATTTCTGGATAAGGGGAGCGGAGAAGAACCGCAAGTACAGGCTCGAGATCCGCAAGGATGGCTACGAAGCCTTCCGTGCAATCGTGACAACGGAAGGCGATCAGGACTTGGGCGATGTCTGTCTGAAAAGAACACCGTAAGCCTGTGAGAGACCGTGACCAGCGCCAATACACAGCAAACAGACTCGTGAGCGCAGCGACGCCCAGGACAAGCCCATGAGTCAGAAAATCACGCTTGCCGAAGCCGACGGCCACGCTTTCAGCGCTTGGCGTTCCGACCCTGTTCAGCCGGTTCGCGGCGGCATAGTGGTGTTGCATGCCGTCTATGGCCTGACCAATCACATGGGCGACGTCTGCGAGCAGTATGCTTCGCACGGCTATGCCGCCATCGCACCGGCGCTGTACGACCGGATCGGAAAGGACGTCGTTCACCCTTACACCGCGCAGGGCGCGGCCGCCGGAACCCAGTCCTACAAATCCCTCACGCAAGCGCAGATTCTGGCCGACGTCCAGGCCTGCGCCGATGCGCTGCGGCCGCTGGGGCGCGTGGCGATCTCGGGTTTCTGCACCGGCGGCACATGGGCGTGGATCGCCGCGGCGGAGCTTGAATTCAATGCCCAGGTCAATTTCTACGGCAGCCAGGTCCCGGCGCACCTGGCGCTCGCCCCGCGATGCCCGACGATCATGCACTACGGCGATTCGGATCATGTCGTGCCGATGGACGGCATCGAGAGGATTCGTTCCGCGCGCCCCGAGGCCCTGATCCATGTGTATCCGGGAGGCAAGCACGCTTTTTTCAACCCGGAGCAGCAGAACTACGACTCCGCGCATGCTGCGCTCGCAATGGAGCGCAGCATCGCATTCCTCGACCAGCACCTGCGCCGCTGATCGGTCGCTCCCCGCGCATCGCCGCGTCGCGTGTCACGTGCTCGCTCATCTTGGGAGTACGATCGACGTTGCCAAGGCCGACAGCTGGCGGCAGCTTCTTACCGTTCAATCAACCAGTTCTCAGGAGATAGTCAATGATCCCCATCGATCTCGCAGGTACCAACTGCATCGTCACCGGTGGGGGACGCGGGCTTGGGCGAGCAATGACCTTGGCTCTGGCGGCTGCGGGTGCAAACGTCATGGCCGCAATGCACATCGACGACGACATCGCGACCGAGGCAAAGGGCCTGCGCGGCAAGGTGAAGTCGATGCTCGCGGATATCCGCGACCCCATGCAGTGCGCCCAGATCGTCGCCGACACGGTGAATGCCTTCGGCGGAGTCGATGTGCTCGTGAATAACGCCGGGGTCGGGATGCTGCTTGTCTCGGAGACGTTCAACCGCATCCCGCCGCCGTTCTGGACCGTGAAGCCGGAGACCTGGCGGCAGATCATCGAAACCAACATCACCGGCAGCTTCCAGATGGCGCGTGCGGCCGCGCCGCACATGCTGAAGGCAGGTTGGGGCCGGGTGATCAACGTCACGACATCGATCCAGACCATGCAATTCAAGGGCTATTCGCCCTACGGCTCATCCAAGGCCGCGTTGGAGGCGGCGAGCATTTGCTGGGCGAAGGATCTGGAGGGCACCGGCGTAACATGCAACGTCCTGATCCCAGGCGGCGCCGCAGACACCAACCTGCTTCCCGGCAACCCGGGGGACCCCGGACGGTCCGGCGCCGATGGGATGCTGGTCGATCCCGCCGTCATGCGGGACCCGGTTGTCTGGCTAGCCTCGCGTGGTTCAGACGGATGGACGGGCCGGCGATTCATCGCCCGGCTTTGGAACAGTGCGCTGCCGGCGGAAGAGGCAGCGGCAAAATGCTCTGGCCTCGCCGGGTTCGGCGAGCGTGCGAAATAGCAACGGCACACCTATACTGGGCCGGCGGCGTCGGCGGGCTTGGCGCAGCGCCCCGGAGCGGCCTCTCTCCCGGCGATCAAGGGAAGCAGCGCCGGCTGGAGTTCATTGAGTATCTGTACGGGCAGCGCCGAAGTGAAGTCGTAGCCGATCGCTTTTGCCCCCGGAACGAAGGCCGTCACGACACCGTAGAAGCGCTCGCCGATGTAGAAGGCGAAGGTCGCCGCGCGGTTCATGACGCGCGAACTCTTGACCGTACCGTCCGCGCCGACAACCTGGAAGCGATGGTCACCGGTTCCCGTCTTGCCGCCCATCGGAATCGGCGTGCCGTCGGCATCGCGGTAAGTGCCCTTGACGCGCCGGGCGGTACCCTTATCGACCACGCGCAACAAAGCGCGCCGCGCAACCTGCGCGATTTCGGTCGGAAGCACCCGTTCACCCGCTTCGGCATGTCGCACCAGCAGGGTTTCGAAAGGCGTGGCTGCCGCGAAGTGCAACTGATCGATGCGCACCGTGGGGTGTCGCACGCCCTCGCTGACGACGATGCCCATGAGTTCGGCGAGTGCCGCCGGACGGTCGGCCGAACTGCCGATCGCGGTCGCCAGCGAGGGCACCAGATGCTCGAAGGGATAACCCAGCCGGCGCCATTCGGCGGCGATACGTTCGAATGCCGCAACCTCGACGACGATGTCGATGCGCACCTGCTGGGCATGCCGGAAACGGCTGGCGAACAACCAGCGCGCGGCCTCGCGGCGCTCGGCGGCGCTGGCTGCGACGACCGCCGGCAGTCCCGCCTCGGGATGCGCGCGCAGATGGCGAACGAGCCACAGTTCGAGTGGATGGACGTGCGCCAGATAGCCCTGGTCCGACAAATTGTAGTTGCGCGTCGCATGCATATCGTAGAGGCGGCGCAGGCCGGCATCGGTACCGGCCTTGTCGCCGAGATGTTCGTGCATGAAGGCGAGGAATGCGGTGAAGTCGGCCTCCGGCTTCACGCCCAGAAACACCGCCGCCAGCGTCGATTGCCGCGCCGGCACCGAATCAGCCAGCACTTCGAGGCGCGCCTGCGGCGCGACGTCGCGGTACTTGTGCCAGAAGGTGCGCAATAGACCGATGCCTTCGCGGTCGGCAAAACGGTTAAGGAAATCCTGCCGTGCCGTCTTGTCGCCCTCGCGCAGCGAGCGCGCCGGCGCATCCGCCGCCTCATAGGCGTGGTAATGCACAACGTCGTGCATGATCCGGACAAAAGCCAGATTCACCGATTGCTCGAGCGCTTCGGCGACGCTCGGATTCATCGCGTCATCTTCACGTTTGAAATTTGAAAAGCGGTGTATCCCGCCGCCGGTGAAGAAGGTCTCGTGTGGATTCGCCGAATAGCGCCGCTCCATGGCCGCTTCGAGCATCGGCGTGAGGCTGCGATCCGCACTGCCGCGCAGATAGGCGAGCGCCCACCTGCTCAGCCGGTCGCTGGGTTTCGTGGCGACGCCGGCCAGGGCTTTCGCGTCGAGGTCGGCGTAGCGCTGGTGCAAGTCGGCGATCACGCTAAGGTACGAGATCAGCGTCCGGAACTTCGCGCTCGAGCCCAGATCGAGCTTGGTACCGGCGTTGATGTCAAGCGGCTGGTTCAGGTTGTCGGCCTGCACGCGCAACAGGTTGCCGAGAGGGGTCTTCTCGTAAAGGGTAAAGCTGTAGTTGACGCCGGCCGGATCGCCGCGGCCGAGCAGGCGATGCTCTTTGAAGCCGGCACAGCGAAGGTAATCCGCTTTGGCCAGGCGGCCGAGAATGGCCGTTACCTTGGCCTGTGCCGCGGCGTCCAGCGTGGTCCGCGCCTCCAGATCAAAGCGATCGAGGGCATACGGATCGTCAACCGCGAGGAGGTCGCCGAGCGCCCCACGGACATCGTTGACCGCTTTGCGCTCGACGAAGGAAACGGTTTCGCTCTCGCGCGCCCTGCGCGCCGGCATCAGCCGCGCGCGCAAGGCTTCGTCGCGCAAGGCTTCGGGGATGCCGCCGTCACTGGACAGCAGGCGCAGGTAACTGTCAGTCAGGCGTTCGAGGCGCTCGGTCGAATCGAGCAGGAGTCCTGACGGGCGGCGCTGCGCGACGATCAGCGACAGCACTTCCTTGAATACCTGGGCCCGGGCTGCCGGGTCGGCGCCGGGGTCGTCCAGCAAACGGTTGGCTGCATCGAAGTCGCGGCCATACCACGCCCACAGACCATCACCCAGGCCGATGACCTCGCCGTAGCCGGCAAGCCCCGCCAGCGGCACCGAGTTGAGATAATCGAGGACGATGCGCCGGCGCGCGGCGAGCGTTTCTTCGCCGTCCTGATAGGCACGTAGGGAGGCAGAGACCATCTGCCTGAATTTGTCGTCGGCGTCGCGCGTGAGGCCCCCTGGGGAATGCCGGAATTTCTCGATCTGGGTTGCCAGAGTGCTGCCGCCCGCCCGTCCGCCCTCGAGGTCGAGGGCGCGCAAGGTCTGGCCCAGCGCCGCGCGAGTCAAGCGTCCCCAATCAACCGCCGGGTTGCGCGCCGGGCGTTCCGGGTCGAGCAGATCGCGGTTCTCGACATAGAGCAAGGCGGCGACAAGCACCGGCGGAATGGCCTCGAACGACGCGTACTGCCGCTTCGGATAACGACTGGCATAGAGCTGCTTGCCGTTGCGGTCGAGCAGCTTCAGCCCGGCCTGCGACTTTTCGCGGTAGACAGGGTAAAAGCCGCGGCTGGTGATGTCGCGAAATCCATCGGACTGCCGGGCCTGAACGGAAATGCCATAGCCTGCTGCAACCAGACGCGGCAGCATCCCATTCATCCGGGTGTAACCGAGACGGATATTGTGGGAACCGTACTGTGGCAGCCAGATCTCGGCACTGGCCCCGGCCTGCATTTCCCAGCTGATACTGCGAGCGAACTCGGAGAAAAAATGCGCCTGCAGTCGCGAACTGCGGGCTTCGAGCAAAACCCCCGCGACCAGGGCTGCCACGAACGCGACAGCAGCCGTACTCCAGAAAATGATGTGCCGTTTCCGGCGCTTCTCGCGCGGGGCACTGGTGAGGAAGCATTCGCTTGCCATTCTGTCCGCCATCCCTAGCCAAGGCGGCCACCGCCATCGAAACGTTCCGCCGCCGGGAGCCCGCTTCTCAGATACTTTTCGGCAGTCTTACGTTGCCGAGCGGGGGAAGGCCATATTCGGTCCATCTGGATACTGCCCGCTCCAGATACTCGCGCGGGGGCAGCGAAACCTCGGGATACTGCCATTTCTTTGTCGCATCGATGATCACCTTGGTCCCGCGAACGTTCTCGGGATCGAAACCGGGCGGCATCGACGACGGGTCCACCTCAACAGAAGCGGTGTCGGCAATAAAACGCATATCCTTGTCGGGGCGGACACGCCAGCAAAGAATCCAGTCGCGCATGAAAGGATCCCGGATGTCGACGTCGTCATCCGTTACAACGATCCATTTGTAATAGCTCATTCCCATGTATCCGAGCACGCCGAAAACCAGCTGGTCCACGTGGCCCGTATACATTTTCTTGATGCTGATCCACAAGATGGCGGTGCACCCCCCGGCCTCTATCGCGTGCACATCGGCAATGCCTGGGATGCTCAGATTGCGGCTGAGGTGCTTGCGCATGCTCTCCTCGAGCAGGTGGCGCTTGATCATGCTGCTTTCGCTGGGCGGAAACTGGCTGATCAGGCCGAGCAGGATCGGGTTCTTGCGGTGCGTAATGCACTTGGCGCGGAAGACGGGTCTCTGCTGGGCTTCAGCCATGTAGCCGGTGTATTCGCCGAAGGGACCTTCGGTTTCCAGCAATTCGGTATCGACCTCGCCTTCGATCACGATCTCGGCGGTCGCGGGGACTTCGAGATCGATGGTCTCGCACTTCACCAGTTCGACCGCCTTGCCCCGGATTCCACCCGCCACGGCAAGCTCATCGATGCCGAACCGCGAGGGCGCCGCGAGGTACTGAACAGGATCGGCTCCGACAACGATCGCGGCAGGCATCGGCTTGCCGCGCTGCTTCCACTTGGCATAGTGAATCGCGCCATAGCGGTCCGGCGCCCCGAATACGATTCCGGTCTTGTCGCGGCCCTTGATCTGGGAGCGGCGGATGCCGATATCGCGCACCCCGGTGTCGGGGTCCTTGGTGATCCACATCGGAGTCAGGTACGGACCGGCGTCCTTGGTCGGCGTCCAGATGGGTATCGGAAAGGCAAGCAGGTCCAGCTTATCGGGGCCGTCTATGACTTCCTTGCAGGGGCCGGATTTCACCATCACCGCCTCGATCGGGTTGGCGATGCCGTTCGTCACGCGCTCGTATATCTGCGCGGACACCGGATCGCACTGGAGCGCGCAGGCGACCATCCGCGATGAAGCGGCAATGACGCCGGACACGACTCGCCCGCCCGGGTAGCCCTTGATGTTGCGGAAACCCAGGCCGTAGCGCTGCTCTTCGGGCAACGCCAGGAACATCACCCGCCCGATCGGCCCGATCTCGGTGTCCTTGTCGACCTCCTTGTCGATCCACCTCAACAGCCCGTTTCGCTCCAGGGCATCGAGATAGCTGCGCAGATCTTCATACGGCATTCGGGATCTCCTCTCCTGTGGCGTGGAACAAGTCTAATGGAATTGCAGGGGTGATTTCGAGGGTCGAAATCGAGCGCTCAGCCTCACACTGCGGGCGCGGGGTGCCCATCGATGGGACTTATGAGGGGATTTTGCAGCAACATCCTGAAGAACCGCATGAATGCTAGTGGGTTGGCGGAGAGGGAGGGATTCGAACCCTCGATACGGGAGTAACCCGTATAACGCCTTAGCAGGGCGCCCCCTTCGGCCACTCGGGCACCTCTCCGCTGCTGCAAGAAAACACTTCTTCTTACTTCGACAAACCGCCGATGGCTGGACCGGCGGCGGTTAGTCTATCAGTTTTTTTCTCCGATCCACTCAGGCAGCTTGGTCCAGCCCGAAGGCGCGATGCAGGGCGCGCACCGCGAGTTCCATGTACTTCTCGTCGATCACCACGGAGATCTTGATCTCCGAGGTCGAAATCATCTGAATGTTGATGCCCTCTTCGGCCAGCGTGCGGAAAGTCTTGCTCGCGATCCCCGCGTGCGTGCGCATCCCGACGCCCACGATCGAGACCTTGCAGATCTTGGCGTCGCCGCGGATATCCGTGGCCTTGATCTGGTCCTTGACCTGCCGGTTGAGCACATCCATCGCTTTGGTGTACTCGTTGCGGTTAACCGTGAACGAAAGGTCGGTCATGCCATTGGCGCTCGCGTTCTGGATGATCATGTCCACGTCGATGTTCGCCTCGCCGATGGGCCCCAGGATCGCGTACGCGACTCCGGGCCGGTCGGGCACTCCCATGACCGTGATCTTGGCCTCGTCGCGATTGAACGCGATCCCGGAAATTACGGCTTTTTCCATTTTCTCGTCTTCCTCGAAAGTAATCAGCGTGCCTTCGCCGTCTTCCTCGAAACTCGACAGCACGCGCAGGCGGACCTTGTACTTGCCCGCGAATTCGACCGAACGAATCTGCAGCACCTTGGAGCCGAGGCTCGCCATCTCGAGCATTTCCTCGAAGGTGACGGTCTTCAGGCGCCGCGCCTCGGGCACGATGCGCGGGTCGGTCGTGTAGACGCCATCGACATCGGTATAGATCTGGCATTCGTCGGCTTTCAGCGCCGCCGCCACGGCCACCGCAGAGGTGTCGGAACCGCCGCGGCCAAGCGTGGTGATATTGCCATCCTCGTCGACCCCCTGAAAACCGGCGACGATGACGACCGTACCGCCAGCCAGATCGGCGCGGATGTTTTGCTCGTCGATGCTGACGATACGCGCTTTGGTAAAGGCGTCGTCGGTCAGTATCTTGACTTGCGCTCCGGTATAGCTGCGCGCCTTGAAACCATGCTCGATCAGGGCCATGGCGAGCAGCCCGATGGTGACCTGCTCGCCGGTCGAGGCGACGACATCGAGTTCGCGCGGATCCGGACTGGTACTGATTTCCTTCGCCAAGGCCAGCAACCTGTTGGTTTCGCCACTCATTGCCGAAACTACGACAACAAGTTGATGCCCCGCCGCCCGCCATCGCTCCACCCGCTTGGCGACCGCCAGGATACGCTCTGGGCTACCGACCGAGGTACCACCGTATTTTTGTACGATCAATGCCATGATGGTCCCGCAAAAGGCTTGAATTTTATCGTAATTCTACAAAAAACATAAGCGTGCGATAGGCCAAACGGCGTTTCCGACCCACGCACTCAAGACAGTGATCTGTCACCGGGCACGCTTCATGCTGACGGCATAACTATCAAAACAACATTACAATAGGGGAAAACCATGAGATCGCCCGAATCCTCTCTCAGTCCTCGCGAAATACGGCGCAGGCTAGGCCTCAATCAAGAGGAGTTCTGGACCCGCATCGGGGTCACCCAAAGCGGGGGCTCGAGGTACGAAAGCGGCCGCCGGATGCCCAAGCCGGTCAGGGAGTTGCTTCGTTTGGTGCACGTCGAGCGGATCGACCTCGCGAAAGTCAGGAAAGAGGACGTCGAAATCATCGATCGTCTCAAGTCGCAGCACATGGAACTCTACCAGAGGCTGCGCAAAGCGGCGCGGGTCACGGAGAAGAAAACTACCGAGCGCGGCAGTGAGCGGAGGCAACGGGTCGTACGCAGTGTGCCTCGGAACGGCCACGCGCATGCCTAATAGGCGCTGTGTCTGCGCGGCGTTGAGTTCAACCTACGTCAAAGCGGCGAGAACGCAGGCAACCCCAGAGGTTGCCGCGGGCGATTCTCGCCGATCCCTGTTTCTCGGCAATCGCTGATTGCCACACCGACAGTCGCCGGATCGCCGGCGCCGTGCCGCTTTCACCTCAATACCCAATGGGCCTCGCCGTTCGCCCCTGAATCGTCGGGCGTGACCTCAAGGACAGAGTTCGTAAAGCGCCTCTCCGAGACACCTTCGGGAAAAGGCACTATATTTCTAGTAATGCTGTAAGCGGTGCGGTACCGGCGGAGCGAAACCCGTGCGCCTTTTTCGCCTTGTCCTGCTGTTCGCCATGTTCTGGCCGGCTCGGATCCACGCCGAGGCTGCGCCCGTGGTCCTGCTTACCGTAAGCGGCGCCATCGGGCCGGCGATCGCGGACTATATCCATCGCGGCATTGACCACGCGATCGCAAAGCGGGCGCAGCTCGTGGTCCTGCGCATGGACACGCCGGGCGGGCTCGACACGTCGATGCGCGCCATCATCAAGGACATCCTCGCCTCGCCCGTACCGGTAGCGACGTATGTCGCCCCCGCCGGAGCGCGCGCGGCTAGCGCAGGCACCTACATTTTCTACGCCAGTCATATCGCCGCCATGGCCCCGGCCACCACCCTGGGCGCGGCCACGCCGGTCGCGATCGGAGCGCCTTCCGCAGGCGACAAGGGCGAAGAAAAGCCTGCCGCTGGAAAAGGCAGTGCCGACAAGTCCACTCGCGAGCGGCTCGCGGGCGACCCGGCGAGCACGATGACTCGAAAGCAAGTGCACGATGCCTCCGCCTATATCCGCGGATTGGCGCAGAAACGCGGCCGCAATGCCGAGTGGGCCGAGCGGGCGGTACGCGAGGCCGTCAGCCTATCGGCGAGCGAGGCCAGCAAAATGAAGGTCGCCGATCTCCTCGCCGAGGACGTACCCGATTTGCTCAAGAAACTCGATCGCCGAAAAATCGAGGTGCTTGGAAAGGAACAGGTCCTCGCGACGACCGGCGTCGCACCCGAGGTTGTCGATCCGGACTGGCGCACGCGGCTGCTCTCGGTGATCACCGATCCGGGCATCGCCTACATCCTCGTCCTGGTAGGGCTTTACGGGCTGATATTCGAGTTTTCCAATCCGGGGCTGGTATTCCCCGGCGTGGTCGGAGCGATCAGCCTGCTGATCGCCCTCTACGCGTTCCAACTGCTTCCGGTCAATTACGCCGGCCTTGCGTTGATCGTGCTCGGCATCGGACTGATGGTCGGCGAACTGTTCTTGCCCGCGTTCGGTTCCCTCGGCATAGGCGGAGCGATCGCGTTCGTCATGGGCTCGGTCATGCTGATCGACACCGACATTCCCGGCTACAGCGTTCCCCTGCCCCTGGTGTTCGGGTTCGCGGCGATGAGCGCCGCATTTCTATTTCTCGTGATCGGCATGGCGCTCAAGGCGCACCGCCAGCCGGTCGTGAGCGGACGCGAGGAAATGATAGGCAGCGCCGGTGAAGTGGTGGGGGATTTCTCCGGCGAAGGCTGGGCCCGCGTACACGGAGAAACATGGCGCGTGAGATGCGCCACGCCGCTGAAAGGAGGGCAGCGCGTCCGCGTAGCCAGGATGGACGGCCTAGTGCTGGATGTAATTCCGGAAACCGAAAAGGAGGCGTGAATAATGGTATTCAATTTCATCTTGGGCGTTGCCGTATTCATCGCCGCGCTGCTGGTCTATTCGATTCGAATCCTGCGCGAATACGAGCGCGCGGTAGTTTTCCAATTGGGGCGATTCTGGAGTGTGAAGGGACCCGGACTGATCTTCTTGATCCCGGTAATCCAGCAGATGGTGCGGGTGGACCTGCGCACGATCGTTTTCGACGTACCGCCGCAGGACGTGATCACCCGCGACAACGTTTCGGTGAAAGTGAATGCAGTGGTGTATTTTCGCGTCATCGACCCGCAGAAGGCGATCATCCAGGTGGAGCGTTTCCTCGACGCCACCAGCCAGCTTTCGCAAACCACGTTGCGCGCGGTGCTGGGAAAGCACGAGTTGGACCAGTTGCTTGCCGAGCGCGAGCAGCTCAACGTCGACATTCAGAGCACGCTGGACAAGCAAACGGATGCTTGGGGCATCAAGGTGTCTAACGTCGAAATCAAGCATGTCGACCTGAACGAAACGATGGTGCGCGCGATCGCCCGCCAAGCCGAGGCCGAACGCGAACGCCGCGCCAAGGTCATCCATGCCGAGGGCGAGCTGCAGGCCTCCGAGAAGCTCCTGGCAGCAGCGCAAATGCTGGCGAAGAAACCCGAGGCGATGCAGCTTCGCTATCTGCAGACGCTCACGCAGATCGCAGGCGACAAGACCTCGACCATCGTCTTTCCGGTGCCTCTGGACCTGATCTCCCCGATGCTGGAGGCGCTCGCAAAGCGCGGCACCTGACTCGAAGCCTCAGCCTACGATGCCGATCTGCCAGGGCACGAATTCGTGGTCGCCCATACCCAGGAGTTCGCTCTTGGTCTTGGCGCCCGACGCAGTGCGCAGGATGAGCCGAAAGATCTGCTCGCCCACCTCGTCGATGCTTGCGCTGTCATCGAGAATTTGTCCACAATTGATGTCCATGTCCTCCTCGAGTCTGCGGAACATCGGGGTATTGGTGGCAAGCTTGATCGACGGCGCCGGCTTGCAGCCGAAGGCCGATCCTCGGCCGGTGGTGAAGCACACCACGTTGGCCCCGCCTGCGACTTGTCCCGTGGCCGAAACCGGGTCGTAGCCCGGCGTGTCCATGAACACGAAACCGTTGCGCTTCACCGGCTCGGCATACTTGTACACTTCCATCAGCGGTCCGGTACCGCCTTTCATCGCCGAGCCCAACGATTTTTCGAGAATATTGGCCAGCCCCCCGGCCTGGTTGCCGGGACTCACCGCGCCGTTGATTTGCACGTCGCGTCCCGGCGCATACACATCCTTCCACCAGCGGATGCGCTCGATCAATTTCTCGCCGACCTCGCGCGAGACTGCGCGTCGCGTCAGTGTGTGCTCGACGCCGTAGATCTCCGGCGTCTCGGAAAGAATCGCGGTGCCGCCGTGGCGCACCAAGGTATCCATCGCAGCGCCCAGCGCGGGATTGGCGGTAATCGAGGAAAAACCGTCGGAGCCGCCGCACTGCAAACCGACGACGATGTTGCCGGCGGAGACCGGCACACGCTTGACCCGGTTCGCCTCCGGCAGCAGTTCCTTCACCGCAGCGACGCCGGCATCGATGGTCCGGCGCGTCCCGCCCGTGTCCTGTATTGCGAAGCTGCGCAGCTTCGTCCCGCTGGTGAGCTTCTCGCTCTCGAACAGGGTATTGATCTGGTTCCGCTCGCAGCCCAGTCCCACCACCAGCACGGCGGCCAGATTGGGATGGCGAATGTAGCCCGCGAGCGTGCGTCGCAGCAGATCCATCGGTTCGCCCGACAATTCCATGCCGCAGCCGCTCGAGTGCGTAAACGCAACGACCCCGTCGACATGGGGAAACTCGGCCATCCGTTCCGGCGTGAACCATTTGGCGATGTTCTGCGAGACCGTAGCCGAACAATTCACCGTCGACACAATGCCGATGTAATTGCGCGTCGCCACACGTCCGTCGTCGCGCACTATGCCCGTGAAACTCGCCCGCTCGGTCTCCGGGACCATCTCCACCGGCTTGTAATCGCGGGCATAGGCGTAGTCGCGGTCGAATTCGCGGAATTCCATGTTGTGCCCGTGGATCAGTGTTCCCGGCCGTATGTCCGCCGCCGCAAATCCGATGATGGTGTTGTACTTGAGCACCGCATCGCCCTTGCGCATTTCGCGCGCCGCGATCTTGTGGCCGGCGGGGATGCGCTCGCTGCAGGTGAGATTCTCTTCGGCCAGCACGCTGCCCTGCGCGAGTTCCACGCGTGCAACCAGGACGTTGTCGTTCGGATGCAGCCTGATGGCCGGCGAAGGAAGCTTGCTTTGAGCGGGGGCATTCATGCGCTCTCCTGCTTACGATGTTCTTCGGACCTTGGAACCTGCCGATGGCGCCGACCGGCACGCGCCGGCGTTCCGCCCGGCTACTGCGAGTTCGGACGCAAGGACCGAACTGCGCCGAGCACACAGCAACGCCTCACTTGCGCTCGGCGCCGATATAGCCGCGCAGAAAACTCAGGAACGACGGCTGGACCTTGCCGAGCTCCGATAGGATCACCTCCCCCGGGGCGCCGATGACAAAAAGCGGCTTGGACCTTACCACCTTCTCATAGTCTGCGATGAACTCCGCGTCGTTCGCCAGCTTCTCGAAAGCCGCCCGCATCTCCTCGACGGCCGCCGCCGGTGCATTCGGCGGCATGAATACCGTGCGGTTCATGCTGTCCACCAGGCGGGTTAGCAGCCGCATCGCCTGCCAGCGATCACCGCTGGGGACCTCGGCCTGCCCCTTGACCTGCTTGAAGACCTCGCTGAACGCCGGCACATCCGGGAGGATCGGGTTGCGGCCGGGCGTGCCATCGGGGCGCTCGTAGTCGTACTGAAACAGCGGCACCACGATACCGGTGTCTACCAGGTTCGGCTTCACCGAGGCGTTCCAAAGCGGCAGCGAGGTGAAAGTCGCATTCACATGACCCTGGCGTATCGCCAGCTCGATGTCGCGCGTCCCCTTGTACCCGGGGATGATTTCGTGCTTGACGCCGAGCAGGTCGAGCGCCAGGCGCATGCGCAGCGTCGAGGTGTCGATCGGCGATAGTGCACCGACTTTGACGACCGTGGCCTTCATCACGTCGGCCGGCGCGTTGATCCCGGGCGGGGTATCGCGCCGCATGTACATCATCAGCGCCGAGCGAAAGCCGACGACGAACTTGAGGTCGTTGTAGCGCACGCGCAGACTTTCGTGCTGGATCAGCTGGGCCACAGGATCCCAGGTGAAAAAGCCCACGTTCAGCCGGTCTCGCTCCGAGGATTCGCCGAGCTGATTCACGCCGATGTTGCCTGCAGCGCCGGGAACATTGCGGACGACGATGCCGCTGATGCCCTGGATGTACTTGGGTAAATGGCGCGCCACCAGCCGCGCATCGATGTCGGTCGGCCCCCCCGGGGAGTAGTTCACGATCATGGTCAAGACCTTCCCGGCGTACTGCTGTGCGAAAGCGGCGCTGCTCAAGGCAAGCAGACTCGCGGCAATCAGTCTGCAAACGAATCCCATCGCTGTCATGGAGATGTCCTCGATTGAGTCATCGATCAAAAGACACGGGGGAATCGAATTGTTTTTTTGGCTTCCGCCCGCAGGCGACGCTTCAACGCTGATTCAACCCCGCCAAGCGTCGCGCCGAAGCGCATGTTGCGCCAGCGTTGGGCCGATTGCAACTCCGGCTAGCGCAAGAAGTGCAGGAGCGAATTGCAGGAGGTGCGGGACGCACCCCAGGATGTCCAGTGGCCGAAGCGGGTGGCCAAGATCTACACCAAGCGCATCTGGCTCTCGAGGCCGAAGAGATCTGACCCTAGCGCCAGTCCCTGTCGCGATTTGCGATTCTGAAGAAGCGGTCCGGATCCGCTTCGAGCAGGATCTTCTGCACCAGCATCAGATCGTAGATCGGCACCGGGTACTCCGTGCGCGCGCAGTAAGTGATCGAATTGGGGCCGACTACGTTGTAGCTGTTCGCCGCTTTCACGACGAATCTGCCACGCTGCTTCACGTGCACCGTAAAGCAGTTTTCGCGCTCGAACTGCACCCGCTGCACCGGACTGAGCATACGCAGAAGAAGCGCCCTAGATTTCGTCTCGGCTTCCTGCTCGCACGACCGCCGAGCCAGAAGTCGATTCATCACCTGCACGCGGTTGCGCATGACCGGCCCAAGGCGATCTTCTCCCGCGAAGCGGTCCGCCGGCATATCCGCGGGCATTGCAGCCTGCGCCCTCCGGTCCTGTATCGCCCTTGCACACTCGGACAGCCAGAGGTCGGACCCGCCCGGAACCGTCGGCTCGGCAGCCTCTCGCGCAACGGCTGTCCTCCGAGGCATCAGGCGAATCCTGCGCAGGCCATCGCACAGGCGCTCGAAAATTCCAGAAAAGCTGATCAACGACGTTCTGCCGAGGGCAGCGCGCGCCAACCTGCGAATCAGACTCGCATCGGTCCGGCCTTCAGATTCGCGCGCGCACTACCGCAACAGCGTCGAGCAGCGATCTATCGCCGGCTCGACGCCGATCTCGCTGGTCTGCTCAACCACCAACGATCCTCGGGACCGCAACATTTTCCTCGCCGAGTTCCGCGAGTCCGGTGACCTTCTTTGCGCCTTCACCGGTCTTGGGATCGACGCTGAATAGCGTTGCGCCCTGCATTTGCAGTCTCTCGATCAGTGCCTTCGCCTGTCGCTGCGCTTCTTTCTCGCGCAAGTCGAAGGTATGGACGGAATCGCCTGAAGAATCCAGCACACGGATTACAGTTTTCATACGCTGCTCCTTTCCGCTGAGTTGGCCGTCTGGATAATCGTCGCGTCACGCCTTATCCACCTGGGTTGGAGCCTTCTTTGGCGTTGTTGTTCCCCAGCGTTTAATCAGGTGCGCCGCTTGAGCTCGATCCTGGTGCAAGAAACGCTGAGATCGTCCCTGATTCGGGCATGGTCGTTCCGCTGCGGCACGTCCCGGCCTCGATACGAAAGCAGAATTGACAAGCAAGCAATGTCGCCTATGAGCGACACTTGGGCGAATCCGAGGCGCGGCGCGATGGCAGGAGGAAACGCGCGTTTCAATCGTTCTTCTTGGCCAGCAAAGCTGCTGCGCGGTTCGTCATCGTACGCAGTATTTCGTAAGCTCGTCGCATTTCTCGTCTCTTCAAGCGATCGGGCTCTAGGCGTCAATGACGCAGCAGCCGTGGCTTTGAGCAATTCACCAGCGAATGATCATGACCATCTAGAGTGCCCGCATTTTTCCGAATCCAAGCGCGTAATCTCCTCCAGCTTAGAGAGCCACAGTGAAGTTTTAAGTCGTATCTGCTCGCGACGTATTGACAGCCGCAAGTAACACACTGGTTTCCGGCGAGGGGAGATTTGGCCCTGACGACCAGTGCCTTTTGAAACCATTTCATCGGCGCGGCACCCTATACCACAGGGGGTCGGGCCTTTTCCGGCCGGCATCTTCGAGCGGAAATTGAAGTTCTGGCACATTCAACCTACGCCAACCGCGCACAACCCATTGAGATTTAAAGGATTACTTTTCGTTATAGCAGGCATAAGGGGTTTAGCGATAGCACTCACTAACAAATTTGATTAATAAGGGATAAACGGGAGGTACTAAGCTTCGTAAGGTAGGCACGAACCAAAGTAAAATTAGCCTCCTCTGCAAGCGTATTTCCCAACCCGTTTTGATGGAGTGTGCAATGGCACGCAAGCGCCCGCTTTACTCAAATTCCAACTACGTTCGGGCCGCTGCTATTGCATCTAAACCCGTGGCCGCTATTCCGGGAGAACCTGTGTTTCCGTGGAAGGTCGTCATAGGCCCATATCGCTTTTCAGTTACCTGGGCTGACGAGACAACCATGCAGTCCCGACGCTTGTTGGCCGAGGAGTGCTTCAACCAACAGGTTATCCGTCTTTCAAAACGACTCACCGGCGTGAGGCTGGCTCAATACTTTCTGCGTTCCGTCATCAATCTCATCTTGTACACCGCCGGCGCCAGCAACAGGAAAATCGACGAAGAGCAGGCCACGCATGTACTGGCCAATGGGATGGTGGCGCTCATTGTGCACAACCCCGAGGTGTGGGCTTGGTTCAATGAACTGGTTACCCGCCATCTGCGGCTCGTTCGGCCCAAGGCGGGCAGCTTGGTCAGGCTGCCACAGTCGGTGTGCCTTGGGCAGAAAGAATATGTCATCGTGCCATTGAGTTCCGCGTTGACCGAGCGCTTGAGCCAATGGGGCGACATCGACCTCAGCTCACGCACTGTTCGCCTGAGCGAGGAACTCCGGGGCACGCACTTGTCCGTAATCTTTTGGCATGAGCTGCTGCACGGCATCCACAAAGAGCATGGGCTCCGAGGCACTTCTAATCGGGATACCGAATACCGGCGCGCGCACTCCAAGGGCATTATCGGATTTATCCGGCAGAATCCGCTGGCGTGGCGATGGTTTATCAGCTTCACACATGAGGCGGCTGCAGCACGGAACCGAATGCCGGCGCGTGCGCGCTCAGCATCCCGGCTCGCCGCGTCACGTGCGAATACGTTGCGGCTTGCCGCCTGAGCCAGCCCGCGGAGGAGACATCCGGCGCCGACTGCCCGCACTGCATCGAGCGTACAACTCTGGTAGCGAAGCCGGGCGAACTGGACCCCGCTCAAGGGGCCTAGGAAAGCAAATCTTCTGCGGGCACCCGCGTTTACTGAAAGCAGCGATGATGTTCTAGCAGTTCCTCTTGAAACGTGCTGCCGAACAACCCGCTGGAATCAGGCGCATGCGGCGCAGTTCGGCGCCGCTCGGCGCACTCTTGTGCCAGGTCGAGAAGGCCGGGTCATCGGGACCGGATTGCGGCTCATAGAGAAACGCAGGCCCGCGCGGCCCCCGGCGGGCAGGACGCAGGAATCCCCATGCCTTGGTCCGAGGCGCGTGCATGAAAAGAGTCCACACGTCCCGGCCATTATCCGGCAGGACAACCCGATGGAAATCATCGGGCCCAAGCAGATTGAACCAACGCCGGCGCACGCGCTGCGCGCCGCGGTCCTCGAAATACCAGCCCGCCAGAATGATGGAGAGGGCGCGCCGGAAGGGGTGGTCGTGAAGGCCCGCTGGGTCAGAAGCTACAAACCGATGGATGTAGAGCCTGACCGGGCCCAATTGACCCAGGTAATAGCGCTCTAGGTAGGGCACACCTTGCTCGTGGTCGATAAACCGCGCCGGCAAGCGCGCAGTAAGCCAGAAGAGCAGACGTCGCAGGGTTGACCTCCAACTAGGATCCCGAGAGCAAGAAGATACTGCGGATTTCGCTTGCTAACAACAAAGGGCAAGCGCAGGCTCATCATCGCCGCGATCGAGCAAAGCATCCACCCTTGGTTGAAGCTGGAAACCGTGGAATGCCGGCAGCACCGTAGGCCGTAAC
This sequence comes from Betaproteobacteria bacterium, assembly GCA_016210745.1. Taxonomy (GTDB): domain Bacteria; phylum Pseudomonadota; class Gammaproteobacteria; order Burkholderiales; family SG8-39; genus JACQTO01. The sequence continues at coordinate 20,363 of JACQTO010000131.1, read as the reverse complement.
CCTAGAATCAATTTGCTGAATGCCGGCTAACGCTTGGTGGAAGCCAGAGCCTCGTCGACCAGCGCCTTCAACGGCTCGTAACCGAAGCTGGGTAGCGGCTTGCCATTGACGAAGAACTCCGGAGTCTTGGTAACGTTGAGGACCCGCGCATCTTCAAGGTCATTCGCAATCAAGCGGGCGATTTCGGGTGCGACCATGTCGAACCGCATCTGCTCGATATTCAGGCCGAGTCCTTCGAGGTGCTTCCAGACCAAGGCCACCTGTGGCGTGTGGCGCGGCGCCCAATCTGCCTGTGCAGCAAGCAATGCTTCGAGCGCCGGCCAGAATTTGCCCTGTTTGCGCGCTGCCTCCAGCACCGCCACCACTTTGTCCGAGCCGTTGTGGAAGGGTGCGTAACGCAGCACCAGACGAATCCTGTCTGGATTCTCCGCCATCATTTTCTTGACCAACGGGTAGAACGCCCGGCAAGTCTCACAGGCGGGATCGAGAAACTCGACGATCACGACCGGTGCATCCGCCTTGCCTATTGTGGGCGAGTGGAATCGCACAAGATGCTCGCGATTGCGCTCGGCCAGTTGCGCGGACTGGTCCGACTGTCGGCTCTTGTAAGCCAGCGTTCCCAGCAGGAACACCAGCAGCAGGACTGCGGCGGCAGCGATGAACAGCGTTTTCTGCTTCATTTAGGACCCCGAAAATATGTCAAGACGAATAAGACGATGATCGCTGAAAAAGCGATGGACGACAGAAGAGGTATTGTCACAAAACCGAACCACTCGATCACCTTTTCCGAACACGGCACTCCCTGCGTACAGGGCTTGAGGCCCTCGGGAATCATTCCGGCGATCAGCAGCAGGTGAAAGAAGGCAATCAGCCCGCCGATCACTGCCAAGGGCAGCGCGTAGCGCACCACTTTCCGGTCGTAGGGGAACAGCCCAAGCGGCAGTATCAGCACCAGCGGAAACATGAAGATGCGCTGGTACCAGCAAAGGACGCAGGTCGGCAGTTGCATAACTTCGCCGAGGAACAGCGCGCCCAGCGTCGAGGCACCGGCCACCAGCCAGGCAGAGAAGATCAGCGTCCACGCCGTTGTTTCGTTGTACGTTCGTGCAGAGGGTTGCATGGTATTCATCGATGAATCGCTTCCGTCAAATCCGGCGATGCTTTTTCCGGTGCCGCACGCGCCATGCGAAATCCGGTATCCCGTCTGGGATTCCCGGCGGGGGCCGATCGTCAATTCTTCCAGGGATTTTCGGCTTGGACGCCGAACTGGCGGAAGGTGTGAGATTCGAACTCACGAGGAGCTTACACCCCTGCCGGTTTTCAAGACCGGTGCCTTAAACCGCTCGGCCAACCTTCCGTGTTCCTCAATCGCAGCATGCCGGTTTTGGCTCCGAGCTGACTTGCTGCGCAAGTCAGTCTGCGCCGCAAGAAGCCCGCTTAAGCGCGCTTCTTGTCAGGACCGGAGCCTCAAACCGCGCTAGGCCAACCTTCCCGCGCCCGTAACCTCCTGAGACTGCTTGAATTATATCAATGCGCCCCCAAATGAAGGACGATGTCGCACCGGTTCCAAAGGCCGAGCCTAGGGGGGTCACCGACGGCCGCCCGGGCGGAAGGCCTATTGGCGCGCCGGGGTGAGAGCCTATATACTTCGCCCGCGGTTGGAACCCCCCCGCCAGTGAGGAGGTCCAACCCGCAGTCCGAGTTGTTTTAACGGAGGAACTTTAATGCAACCTGAACTCGAAAACGTACGACCGAACTTCCCGACGGGAGCTATTCCGGCGCCGGAGCTCGCGCTCGAGCGCAGCCGGGTCCTGCGCAATACCTACATGCTGCTCGCCCTGTCCATGGTGCCGACGGTGATCGGCGCGGTGGTCGGCGTAAACACGGATTTCACATTTCTCCGGCAGTTTCCAATCATGGGTCCGCTGGTGATGCTGGCGGTCATGATCGGCCTGCTGTTCGGCGTCACACGCTTTCGCAACAGCAGCGTCGGCGTGCTGCTTTTGCTCGGCTTCACCTTTGTCGCAGGCTGGTGGCTGGGTCCCATGCTGCAGGTCGCGCTCGGCCTCCGGAACGGGGCGCAACTCATCGGGCTCGCGGCAGGCGGTACCGGTCTTGTCCTCATGGTGATGTCTGGCATCGCTACCAGGAGCAAGCGCGATTTCAGCTTCCTCGGGAAATTCCTGTTCGTGGGCCTGATTCTGCTGATAATCGCCTCGATCGCGAACCTGTTCTTCCAGGTGCCTGCGCTCGCACTCACGATTTCGACCATCGCCGTGTTCGTGTTCTCGCTCTTTATCCTTCACGACGTGAGCCGGGTCGTGAACGGCGGAGAAACCAATTACGTCATGGCGGCGATGGCGATTTATCTCGACATCTACAACCTGTTCATCAGCCTGCTGCACCTGCTGATGGCCTTCACCGGCGAGCGCGACTGACCTCGCGCGATCTTCGCCTCGGTTTTGCCGCCGAGTAGCGAAACAAGTACAAGGGCGCCGTTGGCGCCCTTGCCTTTTAGGTGTTCGCCTCGCGCTCGAACAGCGCCATCGACTCGACGTGCGCGGTGTGCGGAAACATATTGGCGATACCCGCGGCCGCCAGCGTATATCCCTGCGTATGCACAAGCACGCCCGCGTCCCGCGCCAGCGTCGCCGGGTCGCAGGACACGTACAGGATGCGCGAGGGCTCGCGCCCGGGGAACGACTTCACCAGCTCGACCGCCCCCTCGCGCGGCGGGTCGATCAGCGCCTTGTCAAAGCGTTCCAGGCGCGCGCAAGCGCGTCTGTCGAACAGGTCTTCCGTCTGGAACCGGCACTGCGCCGTGAGCCCGTTCGCATCGGCATTGCGCTGCGCCTGGGCGAGCATCCGCGCGCTGCCCTCGAAGCCGGTTACCGATGCGCCGGCACGAGCCAGAGGCAGGCTGAAGTTGCCCAGCCCGCAGAAAAAATCGGCGATGCGCTCGCCCGGCATAGGCGCCAGAAGACCTACGGCACGGCGCACTAGCATGCGGTTCACCTCTGGATTTACCTGGGTGAAATCGGCAGGCGAAAACGCAATGCGCACGGCAAACTCGGGCAGCGAATAATAGAGCGGCTGCGCATCGGGCGGCCAGAAAGGCGCTGCGCTGTCGGGGCCTCGCGGCTGCAGCCATACATGCATGCCGCTTTGCTCCGCGTACCGTCGCAACGGTTCGTGGTCGGCCGGATCGAGGGGCTCCAGGATGCGCAGCACCAGCACAGTCGCCGAATCCCCGATGGCGACCTCGATCTGCGGCACCCGGTCGCGCACGCTCAGGCCGGCAATCAGCTCGCGCAATTGCGGGATTGCCGCCGAGACGTGCGCCGGAAGCACTTCGCAGCTTTTCATATCGGCCACGTAAGTCGACTTGCGTTCGCGAAATCCGACCAGGACACCGCCTTTCTTTTCTACCATGCGAGCCGACAGGCGCGCGCGATGGCGGTAGCGCCACACGGGTCCGTGTATGGGCGGCAGCAGCGTGTCGGCACGAACGCGGCCGATGTGCCAGAGCGCATCTTCGAGCGTGCGCTGCTTGGCGGCCACCTGCCCACGATCGTCGAAGTGCTGCAACGAGCAGCCGCCGCACACGCCGAAGTGGGGGCAGCGCGGGCTCACGCGCGCCGCGCTCGCCGACCGAATGGTCACCAGTTGGGCAAAATCGAACGATGCTTTGCTGCGATAGGGGGCGAATTCGACGATTTCGCCGGGAAGCGCGCCGTCGATGAACACCGTCTTGCCATCGACGTGCGCAACGCCCCTTCCCTCCCGCTCAAGGGACTCGACCCTCGCTAAGGTCATGGTGTGGCGCTCAGTTTGCCGGCCAGGCGCGCTGGAATGCCTGCCAGTGCTGTTCCTGCGAGCGCGAGAGCCAATGGCGCACGATCTCGCATTCGTGCCGGTAGCGTTTATCGTCGTAGAGGCCGCGCAGCACCTGGAATTTCAGGAATACGAGGTGTGTATTGGCAACGTCGGTTTCACAGTAATTGCGGATTTCCTCCAGACGGCCCGCGTCGTACGCTTCCCACACCTGCGAGCCGTCCATGCCGAGCTTGCCGGGAAACCCGCACAGGCGCGCAAAATCGTCCAGTCCTACGTAATTGCGCGGCTGATACAGAGCGAGCAAATCCATCATGTCCAGGTGGCGCGTGTGATAGCGGCTGATGTAGTTGTTGAATCGGAACTCGCGATCGTCTTCCCCCATGTCCCAATAGCGGGGCGCCGAAAGTCCATGGATCATCGCGCGGTAATGCAGCACCGGCAGGTCGAAGCCGCCGCCGTTCCAGGACACGAGTTGCGGCGTATATTTTTCGATGCCGTCGAAGAAACGCCGGATCAGTTCACCTTCGCCGTCGCCCGGGGCGCCCAGCGACCAGACGCGGAACGTGTCGGCTTCGCGCAGCGCGCAGGCGATTGCCACCACGCGATGCAAGTGCAATGGCAGGAAATCCTGACCGGTGGCGGCGCGGCGCCTCTGCAGTGCGAAATCCGCCACCTCTCGGTTCGAGGGCTTCGCATCGATGCCGTGCAGTCGACGCAAGCCTTCGATATCGGGGACCGTTTCGATGTCGAAAACCAGGGTGGGCGTCATGGCTCAGTCACTTACAAATTTACTGTTCACAAATTTGGCGAAGATTTGGTTTCTAAATTCGCCTCCCCCTTTCGTGCAGTTGCAGGCAACTGCACGAAAAGGGGAGATTGATAAACGGCAAAATCAGGTCCTTTGGTTCCGGCTTTTCCGGCTCAGGTTCTCAGTCCGGGAACACACCAGTCGACAGATAACGATCGCCGCGGTCGCAGACGATGGTGACGATGGTCGCATTCTCCACCTGGCGCGACAGGCGCAGTGCGACAGCGACCGCGCCCCCCGAGGATATTCCGGCGAAGATGCCCTCTTCGCGCGCCATGCGGCGCGCCATTTCCTCGGCGTCGGCCTGGCTGACGTATTCCAGCCTGTCGACGCGCGATTTGTCGTAAATCCGCGGCAGGTAGGCCTCGGGCCATTTGCGGATGCCGGGGATCTGCGAACCCTCCTCGGGCTGGCAGCCGATGATCACGATATCCGGATTCTTCTCCTTGAAGAATCGCGAACAGCCGACGATGGTGCCGGTGGTCCCCATGCTGGAGACAAAATGGGTAATGCGACCGTTGGTGTCGCGCCAAATCTCCGGCGCCGTACCCTCGTAGTGCGAAATCGGATTATCGGGGTTGGCGAACTGGTCGAGAATCGTTCCCTTGCCCTCGCGCTGCATTGCCTCGGCAAGGTCGCGCGCCGCTTCCATCCCGCCTGCCTTGGGCGTGAGGACGATTTCCGCGCCGAACGCTTTCATCGTCTGCCGGCGCTCGACCGACAGGTGCTCGGGCATTACCAGGACCATGCGATAGCCGCGGATCGCGGCACTCATCGCCAGCGCGATGCCTGTGTTTCCGCTCGTCGCTTCGATCAGCGTATCGCCGGGCTTGATCGCCCCGCGGCGCTCGGCCCGCACGATCATCGACAGCGCCGGCCGGTCCTTGACCGAGCCGGCCGGATTGTTCCCCTCGAGTTTGCACAGCACCACGTTGCTGGTGTTTCCAGGCAGGCGCCGCAGCGTGACCAGCGGCGTATCGCCGATGCAGTCTTCGATGGTCTTGTACGTGTTCGGCACTCTGGTCACTTATCAGACAAGCGTTGACGAACTTGGCGAGGATTCTGTCTCTTATTAGGTCTCCCCATTTTGTGCAGTTGCACGCAACTGCACAAAATGGGGAGATCGATAAACGGCAAGAGCAGCATCGCTGGTTCCGATTCGCTCGGACTAGCCCTGCTGCAGCAGCGCCCGGCAGTAGCGGTCGACGCCTTCTTCGACGCTCAGGAACGCTTCGTCGTAGCCGGCGTGCCGCAGCCTCGCGATATCGGCCTGGGTGAAGTGCTGATACTTCCCCTTGAGCGCCTCCGGGAACGGTGCATAGACGATCAATTCCTGCTTCTGCATCTCGGCCAGCGACAGCGACGCCTGCCCTGCCCCTTCGCGGCAGGCGTTGATGACCGTCCGCGCGATGTCGTTGAAGGTCTGGGCGCGGCCGCTGCCAACGTTGAAAATGCCCGAGAGCTCCGGATGATCGAGAAAATGGAGGTTCACGTTGACCACATCCTCGACCGAGACGAAGTCGCGGCGTTGCTCCCCGGCACCGTAGCCGCCGGAGCCCTCGAATGGATGCACACGACCCTCGGCGCGGTATTGGTTGAAGAAATGCCAGGCGACGGAGGCCATGCGCCCCTTGTGCCACTCGTTGGGCCCGTAGACATTGAAATAGCGAAAGCCTGCTATCTGCGAGTTCGCTTCGGCGAAGCGGCGGCGAACGAACTGGTCGAACAGGTATTTGGAGTAGCCATAGACGTTGAGCGGCGCCTCGAAGGAGCGTTCCTCGCTGAACACGGTGCCGCCGCCGTAGACCGCCGCCGACGAGGCATAGAGCAGCGGCACCTCGTCCCCGAGGCAGAAATCCAGCAGCGCGACGGAATAGCGATAGTTGTTGTCCATCACGTAACGGCCATCGGCAGCCATGGTGTCGGAGCAGGCGCCCTCGTGAAACACGGCGTCGACCACTCCGTCGAATTGGCCCGCCTTGAGTGCGTCGAGAAAATCGCGCTTGTCGAGATAATCGACGATGTCGCAGCCGGCCAAATTGCGAAACTTGTCGCCGCGCGTCAGGTCGTCGACGGCGATGATCGAGGTTTCTCCGCGCTCGTTCAGCGCCCGCACGAGGTTCGACCCGATGAACCCTGCAGCCCCGGTTACGATGAAGTACATATTCTTACTCCCTGCCGCGCGTAAGCGCCGCAATCAGTTCGTCCGGACGCACCACGGCGGCGCCCAGCTTGCCGACGACGATGCCGGCCGCGTAGTTGGCAACGTGCATCGCCTGATGCAGGTTCGCGCCGGCCCCGAGCATGACCCCCAAGGCCGCGATCACGGTATCGCCGGCGCCGCTCACGTCGATCAGCTCGAGCGCCTGGGCCCTCTCGTGGCGGACCCCTCCTTCCTCGAACAGGCTCATCCCCTCTTCGCTGCGAGTCACGAGCAGCGCCTGCAGGCCGAGTTCGCGACGCAGCCCCTGCGCCTTGTCGGCGAGTTCCTCCTCGCTCCTCCAGCGGCCCACCACCTCGCGCAACTCGGTTCGGTTCGGCGTCACCATCGTCGCGCCCCGATAGGGCGAATAATCGTCGCCTTTGGGATCGACCAGCACCGGTTTGCCCCGCTCGCGCGCCGCACCGATCATCTCGGTAATGTGGGTAAGCCCGCCCTTGCCGTAGTCGGAGAGGACGACGACGTCGCAAGTCTCGAGCATGCTGCGGTAATCGGCCAGCTTCTCGCGCAGAACCTCATGGCTTGGCTGGGTCTCGAAATCGATGCGCAGCAATTGCTGCCGCCGGCCGATCACCCGCAGCTTGACCGTGGTCGAGATCGACTCGTCGCGATGCAGGTTGGCGCGGACACCGTCTTTGGTCACCAGGCTCTGCAGGCGCTCGCCGTCGTCGTCGTCGCCGACGACCGATAGCAGCGCGGTGTTCGCGCCCAGCACGGCGGCATTGCGGGCCACGTTGGCCGCGCCCCCGGGCCGCTCCTCGGTACGCTCGACCTTGACGATCGGCACCGGCGCCTCCGGCGAAATCCGGCTGACCTCGCCGAACCAGTAGCGGTCCAGCATCACGTCACCGACAACCAAGACGCGTGCTCTGGCGAACGCCTCGGGCCGCGCGACGAAATGCGAGGTCGCCGCCCCGACCGAGGCAATATCCGCTCTTGCTCGCTTGCCTTCCGCTCTCATCCCCTGGTTCCCGTAGCCCTACCCGACCCGCATCCCGGTGCGCCGGCCAATCGGATAATAATCCAGGCCGCCGCGCTTCACCGCCTGCGGATCATACAAGTTGCGGCCATCGAAAATCGCCGGAGTCTTCAGTTTGGCGCGGATCGTACCGAAATCCGGGCTGCGAAACTCCTGCCATTCGGTGACTATCGCCAGCGCATCGGCGCCTTCGAGCGCAGCCAGGGGTGATTCGGCAAAGCCCACGCGCGCTTGCCCCGCGAACAGGCGGCGCGCCTCGGGCATGGCCGCGGGGTCATAGGCAGTAACCGAAGCGCCGCGTGCGAGCAGATCCGCGATCAGCACGCAACTGGGCGCCTCGCGCATATCGTCGGTATTGGGCTTGAACGCCAGGCCCCACAGCGCGAATCGCCGCCCGGCGAGGTTCTCGCCGAAGCACGCCACGATCTTTCTTCCGAGCACCCGTTTCTGCTCGTCGTTCACCTGCTCCACCGCGCGCATGATGGGCAGATCCGCACCCGATTCCGTGGCGGTTCGCACCAGCGCCTTCACGTCCTTCGGGAAACAGGAACCGCCATAGCCGATGCCCGGATACAGAAAGTGAAAGCCGATGCGCGGGTCCGAGCCGATTCCGCGGCGGACCTGTTCGATGTCGGCACCGAGCCGCTCGGCCAAATTCGCCAGTTCGTTCATGAATGAAATCCGGGTGGCAAGCATGGCGTTGGCGGCATACTTGGTGAGTTCGGCCGAGCGCACGTCCATCACGATGATCCGCTCGTGATTGCGCTGGAACGGGGCGTAGAGCTCGCGCATCAGCGCGGTGGCGCGCTCGTCTTCGCTGCCGATGACGACCCGGTCAGGACGCATGAAGTCATCGATCGCCGCGCCCTCCTTGAGGAACTCCGGGTTCGAGATCACGGCAAACCCGATGTCTTTGCCGCGAAGGCGAAGCTCCGCAGCGATCGCATCGCGCACCTGGTCGGCGGTGCCCACCGGCACGGTGGATTTGTCCACCACGACGCGGTAATCGTCCATGTGCCGGCCGATCGATTGCGCGGCGGCGACCACATGGCTCAAATCCGCCGAGCCGTCCTCATCGGGGGGCGTGCCCACGGCGATCAACTGCAGCACGCCGTATTCGGCTGCGCGCCGCGCGTCCGTGGTGAAAGCGAGCCGTCCCGCGCGGCGATTGCGCTGGATCACCTCCTGCAAACCCGGTTCGTAGATCGGTACGCCGCCCCCCTCGAGAATGCGTATCTTGGCTTCGTCCACGTCCAGGCACAGCACTTCGTTGCCGACGTCGGCAAAGCAAGCGCCCGTGACCAGACCCACGTAGCCGGTGCCTATCACTGTTATTTTCACTGCGCAGCTCCTTAATCACCTACGAGTCTAGTGTTGACAATTTTGGCGAAGACTTGCTTTCCAAATTCGTCTCCCCTTTTCGGACCGTTGCTTGCAACTGTCCGAAAAGGGGAGATCGATAAACGGCAAAAACCAGCTCCTTTGGTTCCGGCTCGTCCTGCTTAAGCCTACGGGCTCAACTCAAACTCCTCCGTCCGTCTGGGCGGATAGGTCTCCCAGCCGCCGCAGGCCGGACAGTGCCAGTAGAACTGGCGCGCCTTGAAGCCGCAATTCTCGCAGCGATAGCGCGCCAGACGCCGCGTGTGACCGTGGATGAGGTTCTTCACCAGCTCCAAATCCTGGCGCCGCTCCGGCGGGGCGGCGAGGATCTGCGCCTCCAGCAGTTTATCCAGCCCGAGCAATGTCGGATTGCGCCGCAGCTCGTCCTTGACCAGCTTGTAGGCGGCTTCCGCGCCTTGCGCCTCGAGCGTCGATTGAAACGCGACGTCCAGAAGATCGAGCGACGGATAGCTCGCGAGGTATCCGCACAGCAGCGTCAGCCCTTCCTCCGTGAGCCCGAGCGTGCGGTAGGTTTCCAGAAGCCGCTGCGCCACCAGGGCAAGGTAGGTAGGTTGCTGCTGCTCGATGCTCTTCCACGCCTCGATGGCCCCGGCCGGGTCACCGGCCGCGAGCTTCAGATCGCCGAGCACGATATTGGCACGCACGCACTTGCGATTGGCTGCAAGGGCCCGCGCCAAGTTTTCTTTCGCCTCCTTGGGCCGTGAATGCGTGGCGTCGAATGCCGCGAGCTCGCAATAGTAGCTCGCGATCTCTTTTTGCCACGACTGTCCGGATTCGCGCTCCAGTTCGGTCGCCACTCCGATGGCCTTGCCCCAATCCTTTTCCTGCTGGTAGATATCGAGCAGGTACTTGAGTGCGTCGCCCCGGTGCGGGCTGTCCCTGAGTTTCGAAAAAGCCTCCTCGGCCCGGTCGAGCAATCCCGCCTTGAGGTAATCCTGCCCCAGCTCCAACAGCGAGCGCAACCGCTGCTCAGGGCCAAGATCGCTGCGCTCGAGCAAGTTCCTGTGCATCCGGATGGCGCGCTCGGTTTCGCCGCGGCGGCGAAAGAGGCTCCCGAGGGCGAAATGGAGCTCCACCGTCTCCGGGTCGATTTGAACGGCCTCGATGAAGGCCTCGATCGCTTTGTCCTGCTGCTCGTTGAGCAAAAAGTTGAGGCCCTTGAAATACGATCGCGGCAAAGCACGCGATTCCAGCAGCAGATGTTTGATGTCGATTCGTGCAGCGAGCCACCCCAATCCAAAGAAAAGCGGGAACGCGAGCAGCCACCAATACTCGAATTCCATCTCAGGAACCCATGCCCGCCGGCGGCGGCGTTACCCGATCGCCGGATTGCGCTCCGAGTCTGCGTTTGAGCGAAGCCAGTTCGCGCCGTTGCGCGAACAACTTCGACAGGCAAGCAAGCACGCCAAGGCAGGCCCCCAGCGCGAAGAAACCGAGCATCACCAGCACCAGCGGCACCTGCCAGAACTGGTCGAAATAGAATCGGATCGTGACCGGATCGGAGTTCTTGAGCGCGAGAAGAAACAGGGCGCCAAACAGTAGCGCCCGAAACGTCCAGGAGAGGTACCTGAGGAACTTCATCGTCGTCCACCCAGTCGCCCAAGGGGCGTGGCCCCCTTAATCAGACTTTGCTATTGCAGAGCCTGGTCGACCCGCTCGCGCAGTTCCTTGCCAGCCTTGAAATGCGGTACGAATTTCTCCGGTACGTGCACCCGCTCACCCGATTTCGGATTGCGGCCAACGCGTGCCGGACGGTGGTTGAGACCGAAGCTGCCAAATCCGCGGATTTCTATGCGCTGGCCCCTGACGAGACTGTGAGTCATCGCGTCAAGGATCATCTTCACCGCAAATTCTGCGTCCTTTGCGACAAGCTGCGGGTAGCGCGCGGCCAGGCGCGCGATCAATTCGGACTTGGTCATGTCAGGCTTCCGCCTATTGTTGTGCGTTCTTGTTGTCCAATTTTGCCTTGAGCAAGGCGCCGAGGTTGGTGCTGCCGGAACTTGCGGCCGATTCGCTTTGCAGCTTCGCCATCGCCTGAGTCTCTTCGGTAATATCCTTGGCCTTGATCGACAGGTTGATGGTCCTGTTCTTGCGATCGACGTTGACGACCATCACCGTCACCGAGTCGCCTTCCTTGAGGTGCGTACGAGCGTCTTCGACGCGGTCGCGCGCAATCTCCGAAGCGCGCAGATAACCTTCGACATCGCCCTCGAGCCCGATCACCGCGCCTTTTGCGTCGACGCTCTTGACCGTGCCGGTTACGATGGCGCCCTTGTCGTGGCCGGCAACGTAATTGTTGAACGGATCACCCTGCAGCTGCTTGACCCCGAGTGAAATCCGCTCGCGCTCGACGTCGATCGAGAGAACCATCGCCTCGATTTCCTCGCCCTTCTTGAACTGCCGCACGGCCTCTTCGCCGGTCTGCGTCCAGGACAGGTCGGACAAATGCACCAAGCCATCGATGCCGCCCGGCAGTCCGATGAAGACGCCGAAGTCGGTGATCGACTTGATCTGGCCGCTGACCTTGTCGCCCTTCTTGAAGTTGAGGGAGAAATCTTCCCAGGGATTTGCCTGACACTGTTTCATCCCGAGGGAAATGCGGCGCCGCTCTTCGTCGATCTCGAGGATCATCACCTCGACTTCGTCGCCAAGCTGCACCACCTTGGAGGGATGCACATTCTTGTTGGTCCAGTCCATTTCGGAGACGTGCACCAGGCCCTCGATACCCTGTTCGACCTCGACGAATGCCCCGTAGTCGGTAAGATTGGTGACCTTGCCGAACAGGCGCGTCCCGGTCGGATAACGGCGTCCAAGACCCACCCAGGGATCCTCGCCCAGTTGCTTCATGCCCAGCGACACGCGGTTCTTCTCGGTGTCGAACTTGAGCACCTTGGCAGTCACTTCGTCGCCCACCGCGAGCACTTCCGAAGGGTGCTTGACGCGCCGCCAAGCCAAATCGGTGATATGCAGCAGTCCGTCGATGCCGCCCAGATCGACGAATGCGCCGTAGTCGGTAATGTTCTTGACGATACCCTTCACGACAGCGCCTTCGGACAGGCTTTCCAGCAGCTTCTGGCGATCCTCGCCCTGCGAGGCCTCGAGCACGGCGCGGCGCGACACCACAACGTTGTTGCGCTTGCGATCGAGCTTGATGACCTTGAACTCCATCTCCTTGCCCTCGTAGGGCGTGGTGTCCTTGACCGGGCGGATGTCCACGAGCGATCCCGGCAGGAAGGCCCGAATGCCGTTGGTCATGACGGTGAGGCCGCCTTTCACCTTGCCGCTGATGACCCCCTTGACGAGCGTACCGCCCTCGAGCGCTTTTTCCAGGTCCATCCACGCCGAAAGACGCTTGGCCTTGTCGCGCGACAGGCGCGTTTCGCCGTAGCCGTCCTCGAGGGCTTCGATCGCGACGGCGACGAAATCGCCGACCTTGACCTCGAGTTCCCCGCGGTCGTTCTTGAATTCTTCGAGTGGGATAAAGCTTTCGGATTTCAGTGCTGCGTTGACGACCACGTGGTTCTGGTCGATCCGGACTACTTCGGCGGTGATTACCTCGCCGACCCGCATCTCCTTGCGGGTTAAGCTTTCGGCGAAGAGAGAAGCGAATGATTCCTGGGGGGACGCCACTGCGAGTGCCGCATTTGACATAAACATTTACCTGCGTTTGCCCGCCCGACGGAGGCGGGGTTCGTTAGAAAACGACAAAATGCCCGCAACAGCTTGAGTCATTAGGCTTTTCGTCACCAGTCCAGCCCGCGATACCAGGCCAATATGCGTTCAGCCGCTTGCTTGGCGCTCATCGCCGTCGTGTCGAGCTGGCGAGCATCGGGGCATTGCTTGAGGGGCGCCACGCTGCGGGCCGCATCGCGTGCGTCACGCTGGCGCAGATCCTCCAAAAGGGATGGGAGTGTAGCAGCGATTCCTTTTTGTTTCAACTGTTTATAGCGCCGCAATGCGCGTTCCTCCGCGCTCGCGGTGAGGAAGATCTTGAGTACCGCACCCGGAAACACGACCGAGCCCATGTCCCTGCCCTCGGCAACCAATCCCGGTGGTCGAGCAAAGCGCCGTTGGCGCTCGAGAAGTGCGGTGCGCACGCCCGGCAGCGACGCGACCCGGGAGGCCCCGGCGGCCACGTCCTCAGACCGGATTTCGTCTGTAACCTGTTCATTCTGTATAAGAATTTCTTCGCCTCTGAAATCGACATCGAGCCCCGCGGCGAGCACACCCAACTGTGCTTCGTCGTCCAATGATACGCCCCGCCGCAGAGCAGAATGCGCCACCAATCGGTAAAGCGCCCCGCTGTTCAGGTAGTGGAATCCGAGCGCGGCCGCCACTTCCTGTGCAACGGTGCCCTTTCCGGAGGCCGAGGGCCCGTCGATGGCGATTACAGGCGCCGAATTCATCAATCGCTCGGCGCAGGACCTATAGCCAGACCACCGCGGCGCGCGAGTTCTGTGAATCCGGGGAATGACGTTGCCACGTTGGCGCAGTCCCTCACGTGGATTGCCGACCCGGCGCGAAGCGCCGCAATGGAGAAGGCCATGGCAATGCGATGATCTCCGCGCGAATCGACAACACCGCCGCTGTAGGCGTGCGCGCTCTCGGTGCCACCGCGGCAGCCATGGATGCGCATGCCATCGGCAAGCGGCTCGGCGCGCACGCCTAACACCTCGAGGCCCTCTGCCATGACCTGGATTCGATCGGACTCCTTGACGCGAAGTTCCTCGGCTCCGGCAAGGAGCGTTTCGCCGCGCGCATTGGCCGCGGCGATGAAAAGAGCCGGAAATTCATCGATCGCGAGCGGCACCAGCGCGCGTGGAATAGCGATACCGTTCAGCGGAGCGTAACGCACGCGGACATCGGCGACCGGCTCGCCGCCGAAAGTACGCGTATTTTGCAGTTCGATGTCCGCACCCATCAGCCGCAGGATCTCGATCGCTCCGGTTCGGGTCGGGTTCACCCCGACATCCGTAAGCGTGATATCGGAACCCGGAGCGATGGCCGCACCCACCATGAAAAACGCGGACGACGAGATATCGGCCGGCACCTCGATGCGAGTGCCGCGGAGCGGCCCGCCGCTTAGCGACACGGTGGCGCCCTCGCGCCTTAGCTTCCGGCCGAAGGCCTGGAGCATGCGTTCTGTGTGATCGCGCGTCAGCGAAATCTCGCTGATGCGCGTCTCGCCTTGTGCGTACAGACCGGCAAGCAGCAACGCCGATTTCACCTGGGCGCTTGCGACCGGCATCGTGTAGTCGATCGCGCGCAGTCTCGGATTGCCGTGAATTCGCAGTGGCGGCCGCCCGTCGCTCGTTTCGATGTGAGCGCCCATCAGCGCCAGCGGCTCGGCCACACGCCGCATCGGCCGGCGCCGAAGGCTCTCGTCGCCGGTAAGCTCGCAATCGAAGTCCTGCCCGGCAAGCAGCCCCGAAATGAGGCGCATCGACGTTCCGGAATTGCCGCAGTCGAGAACGCTCGCAGGCGCTTTGAGGCCGCGCAGGCCCACGCCGTGCACGAGCACTTCTCCGCCTTCGGGGCCATCGATGCGCACCCCCAGCGCACGAAAGATACTGATGGTGGCCAGCGCATCCTCGCCTTCGAGGAAACCGCTGACGTGCGTGTCGCCGGTGGCGATCGCTCCCAGCATGATCGAGCGATGAGAGATCGATTTGTCGCCCGGGACGCGCAGTGTCCCCGAAAGTTTGCCTCCAGGCTCGACGAGGAAATCGACCCTCATTTGGTCGATTCGAGCCAGCGATTGCGCGCAACTCGGGCACGATCGAACACCGCCTCGAGCGCCGGCGCATCGGCACGCTCCAGAATCTCGCGCAGGCTGGCCAGTTTCGCCTCGTAGCCGGAAAGCTCCCGCAGCAGCGCATCGCGATTGGCTATGCAGATGTCGCGCCACATCTCGGGGTGGCTCGAAGCGATACGCGTAAAATCGCGAAATCCGCCTGCGGCGTGTTCGAACAACTGCCCGGCATTGGCGTGGCCGGCAATGTCGTCTACCAGCGCAAAAGCAAGCAGGTGCGGCAGATGGCTTACCGCGGCGAATATTTCGTCGTGCTGCTCCGGCTGCATGGTCTGCACCGTTGCCCCGCACGCTTCCCATGCGCTTCGGACCACGCCGATGGCGCTTATGCGCGTTTGCGGCAGAGGCGTCAGTACCACCTTGTGCCGGTGATAGAGCGTAGCCGACGCAGCCTCCACCCCGGAATGCTCCGCTCCCGCGATCGGGTGCGCGGGCACGAAGCGCTCGAACGCGCCTCCCAGATGGTTTTTCGCGTGCGCGACCACGTCGCGCTTGGTGCTGCCGGCATCGGTCACCACGGTTTGTTCGCCGAGATGCGGGGCCAAGGCGCGCATCACGGGCACGATCTGGCCCACGGGCGTCGCGATAAGCACCAGATCGGCGCCGCGCGCGGCCGCCATGTCTTCGGCGCCTTCGTCGATGACGCCTAGCGCGAGTGCTTTGGAAATGCTGCCGGAGGTGCGGCCAATTCCGACGAGATGCCGCACCGAGCCGGCCGCTTTCAGCGCCAGCGCGAAAGAGCCGCCGATCAGGCCGACGCCGATGATGACGACTTTATCGAAATTGAGCGACACGGGTGCGAACCGAGGATTGGAGGGGAATCACGTTTAATCAGTCTTTTAGAATCTTGCGCAGCGCCCCGAGCAGCCCTTCGTTCTCCTGCGGAAGTCCGACGGTTACGCGCAGGTGATCGGGCATCTGGTAGCCGGCTACTGGCCGCACGATTACGCCAAGGCGAAGCAGCCGCTCGAAGACCGCGCCGGCCTGCGGTTTGCCGTCGCCGCCGGCGCGCGGAATTCGGACGCTGATGAAGTTGCCGCACGAGGGGATGTACTCAAGGCCCAGCGCATCGAATCCGCGCTCGAGCTGCAACATGCCCTCGCGATTCATCTGGAAACTGCGCTCGACGAATTCCCGGTCCTCGAGCGCGGCAGTGGCCGCCGCGAGCGCGAGGCTGTTGACGTTGAAGGGCTGGCGAACGCGATTGAGCAGATCGGCTACGCCGGGGTCGCACAAGGCGAAACCCACGCGCAGCCCCGCCAATCCATAGACCTTGGAAAAAGTCCGCGTGACGACAAGGTTCCGGTGCGTGTCGAGCCAGCGCGCGCAATCGTAACGCCGCTCCGGCGGCAGATAATCGGTGTAGGCCTCATCGACGACTACCACGATGTCGCCTGGCACCTTGCCGAGGAACGCCTCCATGTCGCCCGCATCCACGAACGTTCCGGTCGGATTGTTCGGATTGGCGATGAACACTACCCGCGTCTCGGGCGTTATCGCCGCGAGCATCGCCGGCAGATCGTGGCCGAAGTTCTTCGCCGGCACGACAATCGAGCGGGCGCCCCGCGCCTGGGTGGCGAGCGGATAGACGGCAAAGGCGTGCTGCGAGAAAACGCTGGCGCGGCCCGGCGCGAGAAACGCCGAAGCCACCAGTTCGAGCAGATCGTTGGAACCATTGCCGACCACGATCGACGCCATCGGTTTGCCAAAGCGCTTGGAGAGCGCAGCCTTGAGGGCAAAGGCATTGCCGTCCGGATAGCGCGGCACCTCCGCCAGTTCGCGCTCGATCGCTTCCCTGGCCCGCGGTGAGAACCCCAGCGGGTTTTCATTCGAAGCGAGCTTGATGATGCTGCGTTCATCGAGCCCGTACTCGCGCGCGAGCTCGGAGATCGGCTTGCCCGGTTCGTAGGGTGCGATGGCGCGTATGTAGGTCGGAGACTGTTCGCAGATATCCATGATTTGTCGGGTGAAAGGGAAGATTTAAAGAACCGCCGCGGGATACGAGCCGAGGATCTTCAGGAATGGCGCCAAGTCCTTGAGTTCGCCAAGCGCGAGCGCGAGCTCCGGATCGCGCTGGTGACCGTCCAGATCGATATAGAAAACATACTCCCACATGCCTGTCGGCGCCGGCCGCGATTCGATCTTGCGCATGCTGACGCCGTGCTCGGCAAAGGGCGTGATCAGGGCGTGCACGGCACCAGGCCGGTTCGGCGCCGATACGACAAGCGAAGTCCGGTCGTTGCCCGAAGGGGCAGCCTCGTGATTGCCGAGCACCAGAAAGCGCGTCGTGTTGTTGGGGTCGTCTTCTATGTCTCGCGCCGCGAACTTCAGGCTGTAGTGCCCGGCGGCGATTTCACCCGCGACCGCCGCCGCGCCCTCTTCGGTCGCGGCGAGCCTCGCCGCCTCGGCGTTGCTCGCTACCTGGACGCGCTCGACTCCCGGCAGGTTTTGCGATAGCCAGCCGTGGCACTGCGCCAGCGATTGCGCGTGCGAATAGACGCGCCGGATGTCCGTCATCGCACCCGAGCGGGACAGCAAGTTCTGTCGCACCCTCTGCATCGTCTCGGCGCAGATCTTGAGCGGCGTCTGCAGCAGAAGATCGAGCGTGCGTCCGATCGACCCCTCGGTGGAATTCTCGACCGGGACGATCGCAAACCCAACGCTTCCCGCCTCGGCCTGCCGGAACACCTCGTCGATCGAGGCGCAGGCAACGCCGTCCACCGCGCTGCCAAATGCCTTCTGCAACGCCATTTCGCTGAATGTGCCCGGGGGCCCGAGAAACGCGACCACGGGCCGTTGCTCGAAAGCGCGACAGACCGAAATGATCTCGCTAAACACCCGGCCTATGCTCTCGGGCGGCAGCGGGCCGCCGCCCAGGCTCGTTACCTGGCGCAGGACCTGGGCTTCGCGCTCGGGGCGGTAGACGATGTCGTTGCCCTTCAACTCCCCGATCGCTCGCGCATGCTCCGCGCGCTCGTTGAGCATCGCCACGATCTGCTCATCCAGACGGTCGATCTCCGCGCGATGGCGCGCGATTTCGTTCGCGGACGGGTCGGTGGCCATGGTGCGCACCCTAATGAGGATTACGTAACTGCATTGCTTCTTCCCGTCGTCCCCGCGAAGCTTGCCCCCGAATGCCTTTATCGGGGGGCGGGGATCCAGTGATTCTCCCTGAGGCATTCTGGATTCCCGCTTTCGCGGGAATGACGGGGCCGTTGGTTACCGATGTCATGCCGGTTGGCAAAGATCAATTAGTCGGCGCCGGGAGGTAGCGCACGCCGAGCACGCCGCGAACAGCGCGGATCTCGTCGATCAGCGTCTCGTTCACCGGAGCCTCGACGTCGACCAGCGTGTAGGCCATATCGGCCTTGGACCGGTTCAGCATGTTGTGGATATTGAGCCCGGCGCGCGCCACCGCGCTCGAGATCTGGCCCACCATGTTCGGCACGTTCGCATTGGCGACCGCGATGCGGTACGGCGCTTCGCGCTGCATCACCATGTCCGGGAAATTCACCGCGTTCATCACGTTGCCGTGCTCCAGGAACTCGCGCATCTGATCGACGACCATCACGGCGCAGTTGTCCTCGGCCTCGCGAGTCGACGCCCCCAGATGCGGCACGGCAATCACCCCGGATCTGCCGACAAGGGAAGCCGAAGGAAAGTCGGTAACGTAGTTCTTCAGCCGCCGCGCTTCGAGCGCTGCCGCAACCGCGGCGGCATCGACGATCTCCTCGCGCGAGAAGTTCAGCAGGATCGCCCCGGGGCGCACCATGTCGAGATTCTTCGCGTTGATGAGGTTGCGCGTCACATCGAGCAGCGGCACGTGCAGCGTAATGAAATGGCTCGACTTCAGAACCTCCTCGATGGAATGCGCCTTGCGCACCTGCGAGGGCAGGCTCCAGGCCGCATCCACGGTTATTTCCGGATCGTAGCCGAGCACGTTCATGCCGAGCTTGATCGCCACGTCGGCGATAAGGCTGCCGATCTTTCCGAGGCCGATCACGCCCAGCGTGTGGTGCGGCAACTCGATTCCGGCGAATTGCTTCTTGCCGTCCTCGACCTTCTTCGCCAGCGCCTCGTCCTGGCTGGAGAGCGTCTCGACAAACCGGATCGCGGGCACGAGGTTCCTGGCCGCGAGCAGCATTCCGGCGAGCACCAATTCCTTCACCGCGTTGGCATTCGCCCCCGGCGCGTTGAAAACCGGCACGCCGCGCGCGCTCATCGCCTTCACCGGAATGTTGTTGGTCCCGGCTCCCGCGCGCCCGATCGCGGCGACGGAATCGGCGATCTGCATCGAATGCATGTCGGCCGAGCGCACCAGAATTCCGTCCGGCTTGGCGACATCCTTGCCCACGCTGTAGACCTCGTGAGGAAAACGGCGCAGGCCGACCTGGGATACCTGGTTCAGTACGAGAATCTGATATTTAGGCATACTTCGCCTCGAACTCCCGCATGTAATCGACCAGCGTCTGCACCCCTTGGATCGGCATCGAATTGTAGATCGAGGCACGCATTCCGCCGACAGACCGGTGGCCCTTCAACTGCACCATGTTGCGCTGCTTGGCGCCTTTGAGGAATTCTTCGTCCAGCTTTGCGTCGGCAAGCGTGAAGGGCACGTTCATGCGCGAGCGATCCTGCTTCCTCACCGGGCTCCGGAAGAAGCGGCTGCCCTCCAGGAAATCATAGAGTAGCCGCGACTTGGCGATATTGAGCTTTTCGATCTGCGTCAGGCCGCCCATTCGTTTGAGGAGCTGGAACACAAGGCCGGCGATGTAGATCGCGTAGGTCGGGGGGGTATTCGACATCGAACCGGCATCGGCGTGCACCTTGAAGTCGAGCATCGAGGGCATCCCGGGAAGCACTTGCCCGAGCAGGTCCTCGCGCACGATCACGATGGTCAGCCCGGCCGGACCCACGTTCTTCTGCGCGCCAGCGTAGATCAGTCCGTATTTGCTCACGTCAACCGGACGCGAGAGCATGTCGGAGGACATGTCGGCAACCAGGGGCACCGTTCCCGTTTCCGGAACCCAATGGTACTCGACGCCGCCGATGGTCTCGTTGGTGGTGATGTGGACATAGGCCGCTTGCGGATCGAGTTTCCACTTCAACTGCTCCGGCACATAGGTAAAAGCGGCGTCTTCGGAGGAAGCCGCCACGTTGACACTGCAGAATGTCTTGGCCTCCTTGATTGCCTTCTTGGCCCATTCGCCCGTGTGGATATAGTCGGCGGCCTTTTTCCCGCGCAACAGGTTGATCGGCACCATGCCGAACTGCAGCGTCGCACCGCCTTGCAGGAACAACACCT
>JACQTO010000130.1 GCA_016210745.1 Betaproteobacteria bacterium | reverse complement strand
CTCGCTTATGCTTGGAACTCACCTCGGTTGCCCCCTCATTCTCGACACTAATAACTTAACGATTCAAGGGAGTAACAGCCGACATGATTAATGATTTTTTCTTGCATGAGTTTTTACACAGGCTCTTACGCGGGAATGACAGCGTGGGCAGTTACCCATGTCATGCCGTTTCGTAAAGATCAATAATTGAAAATGGCTCTGCAAGGGAATAACAAGCCTCTTTCTCGAACCCAGAATATCCGGCAAACCTTGGCATCTGGTCATATTTTGCGACGCCTCATTGACGTCCTGCATGCGATGAGCTTGAAGGCGCGGGTGGTGTTGCTGGTCGTGATAATGCTCGTCGCGGGCATCTGGGCTCTCGCGTTAAGCGTCACACGGGCTTTGGAGCGTGACCTTACGGAATTGCTTTCGGCGAGCTTCTCGACCGAAGTCGTCAACCTTGCCGCCGATCTCGATCGCGATTTCCGGATGTACATCAATGTGCTGGATCGTTTGGCCGCATCGCTCACGCCGGAAATCCTGGCTGATCCGGCCAAGCTCCATCACGCTCTGGATCAATTCAGCGACACGAGCGTGATCGTTCCAAATGCCTGCTTCACGGCAGACGGCAAGGGGATCGTTATCGCGGGCTATCCCGAGGATGCCGTCAGTCTGGGCGCTTCGATCGCAGAGCGGGACTATTTTCTTCAAGTCATGGCGAGCGGCCAGCCGGTCATCGGCGCGCCGCTGACGGGACGTACGGCGCAGCATGCACCTGCGGTGCCGATCGCGGTACCGCTGCGCGACGGCAGCGGCGTCACGGCAGGAGTGCTGGTAGGCTCCGTCCTGCTTTCCGACCCTCTGATTTTCGGCCAGCTCGAACAGACCAAGATCGGCAAGATGGGATGGTTCCTGGTGGTGTCACCGAAGGATCGGGTTATCGTGGCGGCCACCGACCGCCAGCGGATACTCAAGACGCTGCCCGGACACGGCGTGATTCCTCTGCTCGACCGAAGGCTCGAAGAGGGATACGAGGGTCCGGGCGTCACCGTTGCCTCGATTGGACCCGAGGTGCTGTCGGTAAGCCGAAAGATGGCGACCACGGGATGGGTGGTTATCGCCGCCGACCCCACCGAGGAGGTATTCGCGCCCATCAAGGACATCAAGCGCCGCATATATCTGGCGGCACTGCTGATATCGCTTGTGGTGGGGGTAGTCCTCCGATTTGTCCTGGCACGCCAGTTTGCGCCGCTCACGGAAGCGGGAAGGGCGATGCGGCGCATGACCGAAGGCAGGATCCCGCTGGCGCCGATACCGGTCGCCCGGCCCGACGAGATCGGCGAATTGATCGGCAACTTCAATCGCCTCGCGCAAGAGCGCAGCCGGCTCGACGAATCGCTGCGCGCGGAGATCGCCGAGCGCAAGCTGGCGAACGAAGCGCTGCGCGAGAGCAAAGACCGGCTCGACGGGATCTACCTGTCGGTCGGTGACGGCATTGTCAGCGCGGACGAGGCGCAGCGCATTGTCCTGTTCAATTCCGCGGCCGAGCGGATGTTCGGGCACTCTGCCGCCGCCGTCATCGGTCAGCCGGTGAGCGTTCTGCTTCCGGAGCGCTTCCGCACGAGGCACGAACAACACGTTCTCGCCTTTGGTGCAACGGGGCAGAGCACCCGTACGATGGGGGCTTACGGCATGATCTACGGGCTGCGCGCAAACGGCGAAGAATTCCCGCTGGAAGCCTCGGTGTCCCAGTCCGGCGTCTCGCCCAATAAACTGTTCACGGTAATCCTGCGCGATATCACCGAGCGCAGGCAGGCCGAGCAAATGCGAGAGCAACTCATGAGGCAACTGGAGTTGCTGAGCGAGCGGCTCGCCACAGCCCAAGAGGAAGAGCGCCGCACGATCGCCTACGAGCTGCACGAGGAGCTGGGGCAAGAATTGGCAACCCTCAAGCTTTATCTCCAGATGTTCGAGCCCGGCAGTCGCGGCGCGGGGACCGGAACACCCCATGAAGAAGCGCTCGCGGTGGCGGTGCACGCAACGGAACGCGTGCGAAAATTGGTCATGGATCTCGCTCCCCCGGAGTTGGAGGACTTCGGGCTCCAAACGGCGGTGCGCACCTACTGCCAGCGGAAAGCGCTGGCGGGCGGCTGGAAGCTGCAGCTTGACGCCCCGGAGTTCGACCTGCGCGCGCCGCAGCCTGTGGAAAGAGCCTGCTTCCGCGTGCTGCAAGAGGGCCTGAGCAACGTCCTTGACCATGCCAAGGCAACCGAGGTCTGGGTGCAGCTGCACCAGGGCGCCGGCGAACTGGAACTTACGATACGCGACAACGGAATCGGATTCGACCGCGCTTCCGTTAGCGAGGACCATAGGCGCGAGGGCGGGAGTCTCGGCCTGTTCGGAATGCAGATACGCGCCAAACACGTCGGGGGGGCGCTGGAGATCAAATCCAGCGTCGGCGCCGGCACGGAAATCCGCGCTGTGTTTCCGTTGCGCGGCACCTAGGGAAACACCGATCAAGTCATCCCCGCGAAGCTTGCCCTCGAATGCTTCTGTCGGGGGGCGGGGATCCAGCAACTGGCTGAACTTCCTAGATTCCCGCTTTCGAGCCTGTGTAAAAACTCCGTGTGCGAGTCAATCTGAACGACCTATGCAGTGTTTCATCAGTTTCCGTCTGCTGAAATGGCTGTGATTGCTAG
>JACQTO010000134.1 GCA_016210745.1 Betaproteobacteria bacterium | reverse complement strand
TAAGCGAATACCTGCCCGAACGCGACGCGCACATTTTTCAGGTGGCGTGCCACAGCTCACTTTTCTTCACGCGCCAGTTCAACGAGTTGCTTCACAACCGCATAGGGCTGCGCTCCCGAGAGCGGATACGTCTTGCCGCTTTTCGATACGATGAGGCTCCAGGGCGTGCCTCGACCTCCGGAGGCGGCAGCGTCTTGCGCATCTTCCGCGACGCGCCGGTCATGCCGAGTGCTCGCGAGGCACGATGCGAACCGTGCCTTGTCGAGCCCGATCTCCCTGGCGATTTTCGGCAGCACCGCGTCGATATCCGTGCGGTTGTTCGACGGGGTCAGTTCAAAGAACCTATCCGCGAATTTCCAGAACGCGTCATGTCCGCCGAGCTCGGCCGCGCATTCCGAAGCCACCGCCTCTTTGCGCGCCTTGACTGGATGGAGATCCTCGAGCGGGAAGTGGCGGTACGCCCACTTCAGCTTGCCGTTGGACTCCTCCACCAATCGCTTCATAGTCGCGTGGAAGCGCTTGCAAAACGGGCACTCGAAGTCGGAGTACTCGACCAGCGTGACCGGTGCGGCGGGATTCCCGCGGATGTGGTCGCGGCTCTGGGAGACCGGCCGCAGTGTGGCAACCCGCGTTTCCGCTTCGGCCCGCTCGCGTTGCGCCGCCGCGGCGCGCTGTCGCTCGACGTACCGGCCGATGCCGGCGTCAACCGCTCGGTCGATCGCGCCGCTCTCGCGCAGTTCCTTGATAACCGTATCCTTGACCCGATCGACCAGTGCCGCATCAGCGGCGCGTCGGTCTGCGGTCTGGGCGTTCGCGGCTGTGGCGAACAAGACCAGCCCGGCCATCATCACTCTAGAAAGTGTTGCGATCGACATAATGGTTGCCGCTGTTGTGCACTGGTTCATGCGCCGCCCCCGCGCAAGGTCTTTCCCTTATTGGAAGGTTGAAGCTTCCCATCGTGGCAAGGTCAAGCGGAGCGTGCCGTTCGTTGCTGTCCGACCGCGGGGGCTTGACCTTGCCATCGTGGTAAGGTCGACCATGGCAGGAAGTGATTCAAGCGTATAAGGAGCATGCAACATGTACTCTCGGAAGCTTATCCGCGTCCTGTCTTTTCATATCATCGGCGCCGCAATACTTTTCGGCACCGCCGCGTTCGCGGCCGATCTGGCGTCGCAAAGCAGCGAAAGCGGCGGCGTGGCGATTGCCGTCAAGCCCTTGGACGTCTCGGCCAAAGCGGCGACTTGGTCGTTCCAGGTCTCGCTCAACGCTCAAAGCCAGGATCTGGGCGACGATCTGGTGCGCACGGCGTTCATCGTAAACCGCGCCGGCAAGAAAAATGAGTTGCCCACCGGCTGGGAAGGCGATGCTCCGGGCGGCCGCTATCGCAAGGGCGTTCTCCGCTTCAAGGCGTTGGCGCCGCTGCCCGCCGCTGTCGAACTGCGCATCCAGCGCGCGGGCGAGAAGGCGCCGCGCGTGTTCCGCTGGGACTTGGACTGTCCCTGCAACGACCCGAAAATGCACGCCTCCTGATTTGAGCCTGATCAGCGCAGCTTGCTCACAGCCTCCGCCAAGGCCTCTCGCGCGATGGACGCATCGGCGGCCAGCCATACCACCGCGGAGCCTCTTCGAAAGTAGTAATGCACCTGCCCTTGCCCGAGCGCGGAATAGACGGTGAGTCCGAAGCGGGTGGATTCCCGCAGGTGGGTGAAGGGGCCGGTGCTCGAGCGGATTCGCGCGGTCATCTGCTCGACCTGCTGTCGCGCCGCCGCTTCGTTTTGCGCCTGTGACACATACAACATGGCCGCAGAGGACCCGCCCCCGTAATGAGCCACGAATCCATCGCGCATCCCTATATTCTTGCCATGCAAGCGTTCGACCTCCGCCCTTGCCTCCGCGCCCTGATGAACATGGGCCAAGGGCTGCCCCGCCACCTCGGAGGGGACGGTGGGGGTTCCGACGGCGAGGCGCAGTCCGAACCCTAGGAACAACGCCATTGCAAAGCATACGGTCATCTTGCGCATACACGTCTCCTGCGCCCATCGGCTTCCGACATCGCCGCCGCGCGGCTCACTGGCCGGCGCGCCCGCTGCGCTTGTCCGCGCACTGGCGGCCGATGTGGCGAGACGCCGGGGGACAAGATCAGGATGATGCGGGTCGTACGGTTACCGCTTGTACACCCAGCACCCAAGCCGGGGCCCATAGCGTGCGATTCCCGCGCTCGCGCCGGGCGTCGATCACGCACGCTTCGGCGCCGTAGTACCGATCCCCGCCCCGGTCGGGGCAACGTCAATCGCGTTCCCCCGAGAAGGCCATCAAAAGGTGCAGCAGGCTGATGAACAGGTTGTAGATGTCGAGATAGATCGACATCGTCGCCATGACGTAATTCGTCTCGCCGCCGTTCACGACTCGGCTCACGTCGTAGAGAATGAACAGCGAAAACACGAACACGGCGACCGCCGAAATCGCGAGCGCGAGCGCAGGCACCTGGAAGAACAGGTTCGCGACCGAGGCGATCACGAGCAGAATGAGGCCCACGAACAGGAAATTCCCGAGAAAGCTGAAATCGCGCCTGCTCCGGGAGGCTATTCCAGCCATCACCAACAGGACGAGGCCCGTGCCGCCGCCGGCCAGCCCGATGAGCTGGGGCCCGTTGCGAAAACCGAGCGCGACCTGCAGCAGCGGCCCGAGCCACCAGCCCGCGACAAAAGTGAAGCCGAGCAGTAGCAGGATACCGACGCTGCTGTTGCGAAAGCGCGCGACGCCAAACAGCAGTCCGATCATGACCGCCAGCATCACCAGGGGACCGGCGACCGGGAATTGCCTGAGAAATGCGAAGTTGGTATTGGCCCCGACCACCGCGCCGATGACTGTCGGCACCATGGACAGTCCAAGCAGCATATAGGTATTGCGCAGCACGCGGCCGTGCTGGAGCGGCAGTTCCTGCGCCGGCAGCGATTCCGATGGAAAGTTCGACGTTACCTTTTCGGTTGGCATTGGATTTTTCCTTTCAAATGGACTGGCTCGTGACAGGGCGCGTCAAGAGCGGGCAGGACGAAACACCAGGAAATACTGCGCCGGCAGGAAACCGTGCTCGCGCACGAACGCATACCCTGCGCTCTTCAGCTCCGCCTTCACGCGCTCTGGCGCGATGCGTGCGCTTCGCGGCGGTCCTTCGCGCGAATCCATGCTGTGGTCGATGATGGCAATGCGCCCGCCCGGCTTGAGCGACCCGCGCAAATTGCGGAAGTAACGCTCGCGATCGGCAACATGATGGAATACATTTACCATGACGATGAGGTCCGCCCTTTCGGGAAGACGCGGGTCGCCTGGCGTGCCCATCACGGCAGTGAGGTTCCTCAAGCCTTCGCGCTCTGCACGCTCGCTTAGATACTTCACCATGTCCGGCTCGACGTCCACGCCGTAGACGCGGCCCTTAGGGACCATGCGCGCAAAGCGCACCGCAAAATAGCCGGTGCCCGAGCCGATGTCGGCGATGACCGAGTCGGGCTTGAGCGCCAGCGCGTCGATCACTTCACGCGGCTTCTGCGATGCGTCGCGTTTTGGATCATCGAACCGCTTCGCCCACTGCTCGGCGCCGCTGAAACCGTGATCCATGGTATGCGGCGAATCGGCCGCTGAGGCGCCCGCCATCAAAACGGCCGAGACAAGACACAATGCCACCAAGCCAGCGATTCGATTCATTTTCCCTCCTCGGCGATGAAGAAGCGATCCGGGTCGCACTGTCCCCGATCTACATTCGCTTACAGACCAGTCATCTTGCGCGTTGCAAGGGGGGCACTCGACACTTCCCTAGCATATACCCTGGTCGGGTATACGTCAAAGACTCCATAATGCATGGTCGCCCCGGGCGTCACAATACCCAGCCAGGGTATTTGACATATACCCGCGGCGGGTATATGTTATCGGTACGCTGAAAAGCGTGCCGGCGCTTGGCGCCATTCGCATCGGCTCGTGCCTTGACTTGCCGCGTGCGTGCCCGTGCCCATTTTCGTGCACGGGCCTGGTGGATGTTGGCGTTGAAAATTACCTGCACAGGAGGTTACCGTGGAAACCGATCCAGTTTGCAGTATGCAGATAGCGCCCGAGCGCGCGGCGGCGCGGGTGGAGGATCGGGGCAAGACTTATTATTTCTGCTGCCAGGGTTGCCAAAGGGCGTTTGCGGCCGATCCACAGAAATACATCGCCCCAGCGCATTCGTCCCGCGCGGCACATCATCACGGGCAGAGCTGAGTGCGCCAGCAGAACGTCCAAGGCGGTCACACCGCCACTTTCGACCCGGCCGAATGGACGCCATCAGCGCCGCAGGCGCGGGACCGGCGGGCCTTGCTGCGGCCCTCGCGCCCGCGCCGCTGGTTTGCGGTCGCACGCAGTTCGGCAATCCGGTACTTACGAGAGGGGTATTGCGAATGAGACGGGAACTAATTGAAGTCCTCGGCACGATGGCGTTCGCGGCCCTCGTGTCGTCGAGCGCCTTCGCCCAGATGGGCGGCGGCGGGATGATGGGCGGTTTTGGCGGAGGCATGATGGGTCGCGGAATGATGGGCGGATACGGAACGGGTTCGGGTAACGCCAATCGCTACGACCCGGGTACGGACGCCGGCCGGCGCAACGCCGCGCCGGCCCCGGAGGCAAACCGGCGCGAAGGTTCCATCGACAGTCGCTCGAATCCGCTCGACGAGCTCGAACTGAGCAACAAGCAGCTTGGCGCGATCGAAATCATCCGCGCGGAATTAAACGACCGCCAAGCGAACCTGAGGCGCAGACTCGATGCGGAGCAAGAGAAACTGCGCCCACTCTACGACGCCCCGAAGCGCGATCGCTCGAAGATCGACGCGCAATTCCGCCGCATCGAAGAGCTTCGGCGTGAAATGTTCGAGTCCTCGATCGAAGCGAACGAGCGAATCGAGGCTCAGCTCACCGCGGAACAGCGACAGCGCCTGCACCGAATCGCTCCGCGCTGGGTGGTCGGCCGATGAGCCGCTGGCCCCGGACCGATCGGTTCGGTGTCCGCCGCAGTTCCTCAGCAGTCTTCACAAGACATTAAAGGAGGCACATATGCTTTGTTGCGTGGGTTTGATCGGAGGTATGGCCGTAGGTCAGGCTTTAGGTGGACCTTGGACATATATTGCTCCGGCCGCAGGTTTCGGGCTCGGTTTGATTGGCGATATGAAATTTATGAAAGGAATGCATAACATGGGGACTAAGCAGGCCGCCGGGCTTCCGGGCAAGAAAGACGGAGACCCGGTTCGGGGCGTGGAAGCAGCCGAGGGCAAGGCGGGCGGCCTGGTGGAGCATAGGGGTGTCGGTCCCGACCTAATCCTTTCCGCAAATGCCGAGCATCTCGGCGACCCGGTTGGGTCGCGGGTTAGAACACCTGCCACCGAGCCAGGTGGCGGGGAAATGGATGGTCGACATGCTCAAGCCACACGAGATCCAGGAGCTGCTCCGGGCCCGGCACACGCTCCAGGCGGCGGTTAAGCTTGCCGGCCCGCAATGCCCGCCTGCAGCGGGTCCCTGAGCCGCACCACGGCACGGTCATCAGCCTTCGCGATGCATTTTTCCATGTGACGGTTACGTCCGATCAACGGCGATTTGATACGAGTCGAAAGGCATGCTCCTATGGGATTGACGACTGCATTCAGATTGGGTATTTGGGTTTGTCTGGTAAGCCCGCTAGTGGCGATTGCGGCGCCTGCCGCGGAAGGCACGCGGCTATTCGATGACGTGATTGCGCAAGTGGTTCCGGTCCAGGGGTACCAAAGTAGGGTGGTACTCGGGGATAGCG
Organism: Betaproteobacteria bacterium; assembly: GCA_016210745.1. Classification (GTDB taxonomy): domain Bacteria; phylum Pseudomonadota; class Gammaproteobacteria; order Burkholderiales; family SG8-39; genus JACQTO01. Next base: position 1,489 of record JACQTO010000134.1, on the reverse strand, counting down.
TCGTCAAGCTAGTGCAGGAAGGGGCGATTGACCGGAAGAAAATCGAGGCCCTGTATGCCGAGGGCGGCGAGGTCCCGGCGGCGTTGATAGACATTCTTACCGTGCCTTCGCGAATGCGGATACTGCTCACGGCAAGGAACGCCCGCCTCTATGTAAATCTCCTCTGGCCGTTGGGGCTCGCGAACCGGATGGCAGCGAACGACGTCAGCCCCCTCAACGTGGCCTCGCGATCCCGCTTCGCCTCCACGGGCGGCTGGACACTTGGCAGGGAGGCGAACGGCGGCACTTACTTCAACGCGTTCTCGATCGTCGCACTCACTCCGCAGTAGGAGGCGCTCGTGACCAGGATCGCGCAGCACAGTTTTCGCCCCTGCTGCAACAATTCGACGTTTTTTCAGGACTGCAACCACGGCTCTGCATTGCTCGGGTTGCTTGCGCTCGGCGCCTCCCAAGGATTGAACGAAGAGGAACTCTTTCGCGAGGCTCTTGCCTTCAACGCGTTCTGGTTTCCCCAGCATTACAGCCATATCGCGATTTACTTCAAGGTAGTCAGGGGCGTGGGGTGGCGGGACATCGACCCGCGTACCGTGATGGCCGCGAATTTTTCTAGCGCAAGCGGCATGCAGGCGAATGTGGCCATGGAGTTGCAGGATCGCGGCCTTCTGCCCCGACAAAGTGAGCCGGGCTGTAATGTATGAAGCATTTCGCCGTGGGCAGGGCGCATGACGGTGCTGCGGCGGCCACCGTGGTTCCAAGCTTAACCGACGCTTGCGCCGGTATAAGGAGAGACTTGATGGCGACGGATCCAGTCTGCGGCATGAGTGTGGAGCCCGGCCGAGCGGCCGGCACTGCGGCGCACGGCGGCAGCACTTACTACTTTTGCTCCGCGCATTGCAAGAGCGCGTTCGAGAGGGACCCCGTCAAGTATTTGGGCGCCACAGCGAGGTCCGGCGCGCCGTCTCCCGGCGCGAACATGTACACCTGTTCCATGCATCCGGAGGTGCGTCAAGCAGGCCCGGGCAGTTGCCCCAAGTGCGGCATGGCGCTCGAGCCCGAATCGCCATCGCTCCTCGCTGCGCGCACCGAATACGTCTGCCCGATGCACCCCGAGATCGTGCGCGATCAGCCTGGCGACTGTCCGATCTGCGGCATGGCGCTGGAGCCGCGCACGTTTGGCGCCGAGGAAGCAAATCCGGAGCTCGAGGACATGAGCCGGCGCTTCTGGGTGAGCGCGGCGCTCGCGCTTCCCCTGTTCGTGCTCGCCATGGTCGCGGAGTTCGCTCCGCAATGGACGACCCGGTTTATCGAGCCGCGCCCCCTGCAGTGGCTGGAATTCGCGCTGGCGACACCGGTGGTGCTGTGGGGCGGCTGGCCGTTTTTTGTTCGCGGCTGGCAATCGCTCGTCAATCGCCATCTCAACATGTTCACGCTGATCGCGCTCGGCGTGGGCGTGGCGTGGTTGTTCAGCGTGGTCGGAACTGCCGCCCCC
>JACQTO010000008.1 GCA_016210745.1 Betaproteobacteria bacterium | reverse complement strand
GTTTCGTTCATATCGATCACCATGTCGTGGATGATCGACCCAAACCTCATGCTTCAGGCTCATACCTCGTTGGAAATACGTACCCCCGTTCAGGCTCATACCATATTGGAATAGACTAAGCCTTGTCAGGCATCGGCCGCGAGAGTAGATTGTTTCAGAAAGCAATCGATAACGCCGCTCGAAATCCCGAGCATCCCCGGGGATCGCGAACGCTCTCGAAGAGGAGGAACATCCATGGCACAGTTGAGGCGTCTTCTCGTGCTGCTTCTCGCATTTGCCGCCGGCGGCGCTCTTGGACAGGGCTACCCGAGCAAACCGGTTCGCATCGTGGTTCCGGTGGCCGCGGGCGGTCCCATCGACATCACCGCGCGCCTCATCAGCCCGAAGCTCGCCGAGGCCTGGAAGCAACCGGTGCTGGTGGACAATCAAGCCGGGGCGGCCGAGCAGATCGGCGCCAACGCGGTCGCCAGGGCCGCGCCCGACGGCTACACGCTGCTTCTGTGCAGCGACAGCCTTCCGATCGGGCCGGCGCTCAGCAACAAGATCCCGTTCAACGCGGCAAGAGATTTCATCCCGGTGACCCAATTGATCGCCTCGCCCGCGATCCTGGTGGTCGCTCCCAAATTACCGGCCACCTCCACGGCCGAGCTGATCGCTCTGGCGAAATCCAATCCCGGCAGTCTGAATTACGGCCATACAGGCGTAGGCGCATCGCTGCACCTTGGAATGGAGCAGTTCAAACTATCGGCGCGCATCGACATCCTCGGCATCCCCTACAAGGGCGTCGCGCCGATAAGCAAAGCCCTGATGGCCGACGAGGTGGACATGGCCGTCATGCCGCTCTCGACCAGTCTGGCCTCGGTCAAGGCCGGGCGCCTGCGCGCGCTGGTTGTTCTCGGTCCCCGGCGCCTGCCGGCGCTTCCCGATGTGCCCACGGTCGCGGAAACCGGCGTCGCCGACGTCGATGCCTTCAGTTGGCACGCGCTGTTCGCGCCGGCGAAAACTCCGCGCGATATCGTCGATGTGATCCGGCGGGACGCGGTAACGGCCCTCAACGCGCCCGAAGTCCGCGATCGCCTGCTCGCCATGGGGCAGGTGCTGGTCGGCAGCACGCCCGAGGAGTTCGACACCAAATTCAAGGCGGACCTCGAGCGATTCGCCAGGATCGTGAAGCAAGCGCGCATCCCGGTGCAGAACTGACCGGCAAAATGGGGTCGACAAAATGGGGTCAGAGTAACATTTCCCAAACGCATCGACCCAGACCAGTGTCGCTCTAGGGAAGCTCTGAAGAACCCTTGTCTTGTCATTCCCGCGGAAAGCGGGAATCCACTACTTTCAATCGCTTGCTGGATGCCCGCTTTCGCGGGCATGACGTTGTTCAGAGGTGCCCTAATGAAATGTTACTCTGACCCCATTTTGCTCGGGAGGAACAAACCGCGATCGCCGGTGTCCCATTTTGTCCTTGTCCCAGGAGGTGTCATGTTAACAATAAGACATTGGGTCACCCTCGGCGTTATTTTTCTCTCGATAGGCCTGCCCGAAACCGGTATGGCGCAAAACCTGCTGCGCGTTTCAGCCATTCCGGACGAGGCGCCCACGGAGTTGCAGCGCAAATTCGCTCCGCTGGGGAAATACCTGGAACGCGAAACCGGCCAACGCGTCCAGTTCACCCCGGTGACCGACTACGCGGCGGTGGTGGAAGGACTGGCCACGCGCAAACTCGAAATGGCGTGGCTCGGCGGCTTCACCTTCGTGCAGGCGCGGCTGCGCACCGGAACTGCGATCCCGATCGTGCAACGCAAGGAAGACGAGGCGTTCATCAGCCGCTTCATCACCGCAAACCCTAACATCCGCTCGCTTGCCGATTTGAAAGGCCGCAATTTTGCCTTCGGTTCGCCCTCTTCGACCTCGGGCTCGCTGATGCCGCGCTATTTTCTGCTCAAGGCGGGGATCGTTCCGGAGCGCGATTTCAAGAACGTCGCCTACTCGGGCGCCCATGACGCCACCGTCGCCTTCGTCGCCTCCGGGAAAGTGGAGGCGGGCGTGCTCAACGCCTCGGTGTGGGACAAGCTGGTCGAATCGGAAAAGGTCGATACGAGCAAGGTGCGCGTATTCGCGACCACGCCGCCCTACTACGATTACAACTGGACGGTGCGCGGCGATCTCGACCCCGCGCTGGTGAAAAAACTCACCGACGCATTCCTCAAACTCGATCCGGCCAATCCCGCCCACAAGGAGATCATGGAACTGCAGCGCGCCTCCCGATTCATACCGACCAAAGCCGAGAATTACAAAAGCATCGAAGAAGCGGCCCGTTCGGCGGGTTTGCTCAAGTGAGTTTTGCGCTCGAGGGTGTGGGGCTGGTGCACGCGGGCGGAAACCGGGCGCTGCGCGAGCTGAGTCTCGGTGCCAAGCGGGGCGAGCGCGTCGCGATCATCGGGCCCTCGGGCGCGGGAAAGACGTCGCTCCTGCGCGTGCTGGCAACGTCGATCCGGCCCAGCGAAGGCCGATTGCAGGTGCTGGGCGAGAATCCCTGGCAACTGGAGCGAGGTTCGCTGCGGCGCATGCGCAGCCGCATCGGCATGGTGCATCAGAGCCCGCCCATACCGCCGCGCCAGCGCGCGATCACTGCCGTGCTTGCCGGGCGCCTGGGGATCTGGCCGTGGTGGAAATCGCTCGCCTCGCTCCTCTACCCGGTGGATATCGCCGGGGCCCGCGGCGAGCTCGCGCGGCTCGATCTGGCCGACCGGCTGTTCGAGCGCTGCGACCGCTTGTCCGGCGGCCAGCTCCAGCGCGTGGGCGTGGCGCGAGTGCTGTATCAGCGGGCCGAATTGATTCTGGCCGATGAACCGGTATCGGCGATGGATCCGACGCTCGCCGATCACACGCTCGCCGTGTTGCAGCGCGAGGTGCTCTCGCGCGGCGTCACGCTGATCGCGAGCCTGCACGCGGTGGATCTGGCGATCCGCCATTTTCCGAGGATCGTCGGCGTCAAGGCGGGCGAGGTCGTGTTCGATCTGCCGCCGGCGCGGGTCACCGATGCGCTGCTGGTGGATCTCTATGCCGGAGAAATGGCCGTGCCGCCGACACAGGACAATCGTTCGCTGACCAATTCGCGCCGAGCGGCGATCTGCAGCGTAGAAAAATGGGGTCAGAGTAACATTTCCAAAACGCATCGAAACGACGCAGCATCAGGCTAATGAAATGTTACTCTGACCCCATTTTTCCCGCTTTCGCGGGGATGACGAGAATATGTGATGCAATGGCGTAATCCTCATTGGTCACCCATGCACCTCGACACTCGCCTAGCCCATCGCCTCCCCGACCCTGCCGCCGCGCATCGGATCGGCTGGACCGTGGTTGCGCTGATCCTGCTTTGGCCGATGCTGGTGTGGTCGGAATTCGATCCGGCGCGCCTGTTCGATGCGCAGAACGCCAAGGTGATGGGCGATTTCGTGCGCATGTTTTTCCCGCCGGTCGTCTCGCCGGAGTTTCTCGGACTGGTGGCCAAGGCGACGCTGGAGACGCTTGCGATGGCGACCGCGGGGATCGCGCTGGCGATGGTGATCGCCGTGCCGCTGGCCCTGAGCCTCGCGCACAGTCTGTCGATCGCTCGCATCGGACCAGGCCCCGGGCGAATGGGCGGTGAGGCACTGCGTGCCGCGGTGCGCTGGGTGCTCATGATCCTGCGCGGCATACCGGAGCTGGTGTGGGCGCTGCTTTTCGTTCGCGCCCTGGGCTTGGGACCGGGCGCAGGCGTCTTGGCGCTTGCCATCACTTATGGCGGCATGCTCGGCAAGGTCTACGCGGAAATCCTCGAATCGAACGACACGCGCCCGGTGCGCGCGCTGCTCGAATCGGGATCCGGGCGGCTTGCCGGCTTTTTCTACGGCTTGCTGCCGGTTGCCGCGCAAGAGCTGACCTCTTACACCGTCTACCGCTGGGAGTGCGCGGTGCGCGCCTCGGTCATCATGGGATTCGTCGGTGCGGGGGGACTGGGCCAATTGATGGATCAGTCCATGCGGATGTTGAACGGCGGCGAGGTGGCCACGATTCTGGTCACGTTCCTGATCCTGGTCATGTTCGCCGACGCGCTCAGCAATTCGCTGCGCAAGGTGCTCGCTTGAACCTGCGCGACCATATCGAGGCCGCAGGCCACTGCGCGACCTGCTGGCTCACTGCCGCGGCCGTGGTGCTGGTCGTGGCGGCAAGCTTCGCCTACCTGTCGCTCGGCCTGGAGCAACTGTTGACGGCCGAAGCGTGGCGCTACATGGGCGAATTCTTTTTTTCCTTTTTCCCGCCCGATCTCTCGAACGATTTCCTGCTCAAAGTCGGCAAGGGATCGCTCGAAACGCTGGCGATTTCCAGCGTGGGCACGCTGCTCGCGGCGCTGCTCGGCCTGGTGCTCGCACTGCCCGCGTCCGGCCGCCATGGGTTCGCGGCCATGGCGCTGGGGCGCTTCGTGCTGAATTTCCTGCGCTCGGTCCCGGAACTGGTGTGGGCCGCGCTGATGGTGCTCGCTGCCGGACTGGGTCCGTTCGCGGGAACGCTCGCGCTGGCGCTGCATACGGCGGGCGTGCTGGGCCGATTGTTCGCCGAAACCCTCGAGAACGCTCCGCCCGAGCCGACGCACGCGCTGCTGGAATCCGGAACCCCCGCGCCGCTCGCGTTTCTTTACGGCACGCTGCCCGGAGTCATGGCGCAATTCGTCGGCTACGCGCTGTACCGATGGGAAATGAATATCCGCATGGCATCGGTGCTCGGATTTGTCGGCGCCGGGGGCCTGGGACAGCTGCTGTATTTTTCACTGTCGCTGTTTCATCAAAAGCAGGCCTGCACGGTGATCGCCGCGATGTTCCTGCTCGTGGTCCTCGTGGACGGCGCCAGCGCCCTGGTGCGCCGAAGGCTCGTTCGCGCCGGTGCGTGAGCCGCGCGAGGACCCCAAGCCGGACGAGCCGGAAACAAGGAAGCTGGTTTTGCCGTCTATCAGCAAAATGGGGTCAGAGTAACATTTCCCAAACGCATCATGCCAACTCGGTATCGCTTTGATGAAATGTTACTCTGACCCCATTTTGCGCGGGAATGACGAAATCTCCGTACTTCAGAGCGTTCCTAAGTACGCGGCGGATCGAAAGGCAGGCTGCAAAAACCCTGCGGCGCCACTCCCAAGGCGGCGTTGAATTTGCTCGACATGTTCTGGAATGCGATCAGCGCCGTGAGTTCGATGATGGTGTCGTCGTCGAACTGGCGCTTGAGGCGCGCCATCAAGGCGTCGTCGACGCCGCGCCCGGAGCGGGTCATGGCTTCGGCATAGGCGAGCGCGGCCTTTTCGCGCTCGCTGAATAGCGGCGATGCGTCGAACTGCGCGAGCGAGCCGAACTTTGCCTCCGAGACGCCGCGCTTCAATCCGGTGGCCGAATTGATGTCGACGCAGAAGGCGCACCAGTTGATCCGGGACACGTGCACGATAACCAGCGAGCGCAAGGCGGGCTCGATCGGGGAGCGCTTGCGATCGAGTGCGCCATAGAGCAGCGACAGCGCGGCGAAGACGAGCGGCGTTCGCCCCCAAAGCCGCGCGGGCTCCAGTTCGCGGCCGTATCGGCGCCGCTGATTGGCAAAGACCAGGCGCACGTACCACGGAAACCGGTGACCTGCGGGCGTCTGTATGCGTGACATGGCGTGTACTCGCTTGTGTGGGTCAGATCGTCAATTACGGCCGAATTACCTGTAGCTCGCTCCCGCTCCCGAGTGTTCCCCATCTTATCCCTGCATTGCCCGTGGCTGCCGCCGAGCTGTATAGTCACTCGAAATGTTCGCGATCTGGCATCGATGGAATTGAGGTTTCCGGCGCTGGCGGTGCGGACACCGGAAACGTTCTTGAAGGAATTCTCATCATGAGTGCTTTGACCCTGCGCCTTCCCGACGACAAGCACAATCGCCTAAAAACGCTGGCTCGGCAACGAGGCACGAGCGTTAATCGGCTGATGGAGGAAATGGCCACGCTGATTCTGGCCGAATTCGACGCCGAAACGCGCTTTGAGCTTCGTGCCGCGCGCGGGCGGGGCAAGGCGAAGCGCGGTCTGGCCCTGTTGGACAAGGCGGCCGGGCGGAAGACCTGAGCACACACCGAATCGCAGATGAATGTGACCAGTATGCTCTCCGCGCCGCGCTTCCACGTGCCGCCCGGATTGTCGCCGGGGGCCGAGCTTTCGTTGCCCGCTCGCGCGGCCCAGCATGTCGCGGTACTGCGGCTGCGCCCGGGAGATGCGGTCATCCTGTTCGATGGCTGCGGCGGCGAATACACCTGCACCCTGTCGCGTATAGCCAAAGGCGAGACGCGCGTTCGCGTCGCTACGCGCAACGACGTCGAGCGCGAGTCGGCGCTCGACATCACATTGGCCCAGGGGCTATCGAGCGGCGATCGCATGGACTACGCGCTGCAGAAGGCGACCGAGCTCGGCGTCAGCCGCATCCAGCCGATCGCCACCGAGCGCAGTGTGGTCCGTCTGTCCGATGACCGCGCCGAACGCAAGCTCACTCATTGGCAGAACGTGGTCATCGCCGCCTGCGAGCAGTGCGGCCGCAATCACGTGCCCGAGGTAGCGCCGGTGCTGACGCTGGCGGCGTTTCTCACCGCGATCCGGGCCGATGCTCTGCGGCTGCTGCTCGCACCGGAGGCCGAATTGCGCCTGCGCGATCTCCAGCCGGCAAGCACGATCGAAGTCCTGATCGGCCCCGAGGGCGGCCTCACGGACTTCGAGCGCCAAAGCGCCGAGCGCGCCGGGTTTACGCCGGTGCGGCTCGGTCCGCGCGTGCTCCGGACCGAGACCGCGCCTCTCGCAGCGATCAGCACCTTGCAGGCGATGTGGGGCGACGCATGAGCTTAGGAATGCTCTGAATTACGTCATGCCCGCGAAAGCGGGCATCCAGCAAGCAATTGAAATTTCTGGATTCCCGCTTACGCGGGAATGACGAAATCTCCGTTCTTCAGAGCGTTCTTAGAAAAGTAGCGCTCAATAAGGCTAAAATCGAGCGCTTCAGGGAGAAACGTTGATGCAGGTCCGTTCCGATGCGCAGTTTGTCGCCTGGTTCAGGTCGGTGGCGCCCTATTTTCACGCCTTCCGCGGCCGGACTTTCGTCCTCGCCTTCGGCGGCGAGGTGGTCGCCGACGGCAAGTTCATCGCGCTCGCGCACGACATCAACCTGTTGCACAGCGCCGGCATCCGCCTGGTGCTCGTGCACGGCTCGCGGCCGCAGATCGAAGCGCTCCTGACGCGGCGCAACGCGCGCTCGCGCTATCAGGACGGAATACGCATCACCGATCCGGTCGCGCTGGAGTGCGTCAAGGAATCCGCCGGTGTGCTGCGCGTCGAGATCGAGGCGCTGCTCTCGCAGGGGCTGCCCAATTCGCCCATGGCCGGCGCGGCGATCAACACCGTTTCGGGCAACTTCATCACCGCGCAGCCCTACGGCGTGCACGGAGGCACGGACTTTCAGTACACCGGCACGGTGCGTAAAGTCGACGCCCCGGCGATCAACGCCTGCCTTGACGCCGGCAACATCGTCATCATTTCAAGCGTCGGCTACTCTCCGACCGGCGAAGTGTTCAACCTTTCGATGGAAGACGTTGCCGTTGCCACAACCGAAGCGATCCGCGCCGACAAACTGGTCTTCCTCACCGACGAGCCGGTGAAGGGCAAGCGCGGCCGCACGGTCACCGAACTGTCGGCGAAGGAAGCCGAACGCCTGCTGGCAAAGGGAACGCATCTGAGCGCCGACACACGCCTTTACCTGGCGCACGCGACCGAGGCCGTGCGCGCCGGCGTGCCGCGCGCTCACTTGGTATCCCACCAGGTCGATGGCTCGCTGCTGATCGAACTATTCACGCATGACGGCTCGGGGGCCATGCTGACCGCCGACAAGCTCGAGAAATTGCGCGCGGCGACGATCGATGACGTGGGCGGCATTCTGCGGCTGATCGAGCCGCTGGAGGCCGAAGGCACGCTGGTCTATCGCGGCCGCGAGCTCCTGGAACAGGAGATCCAGCGGTTCTTCGTCCTCGAGCACGACGGCGTGATCGTCGGCTGCGCCGCGCTCTACCCCTTTCCGTCGGGCAAAGAAGCGGAATTGGCCGCGCTCGCGGTGCGCCCCGAGTCGCGGCGGCTCGGCCACGGCGAGAAACTCCTCGAACATATGTCCGCGGAGGCCAAACAGCGCGGCCTGAAGAAGCTGTTCGTGCTCACGACGCTGGCCACCCATTGGTTCATCGAGCGCGGATTCTCGGAAAGCGACATCAGCGCGCTGCCCGAGCCCAGGCGTTCGCTCTACAACTGGCAACGGCGCTCGAAGGTGCTGGTCAAGGTACTGAAATAAGGTGCGCGTCATTGTGAGCCTCGCGACGCGATCGCTGCGCCCCCTCACCCTGCCCTCTCCCCGCAAGCGGGGCGAGGGTACACTCCCTCTCCCGGGAATTCACCGACGCGCGCGTCGGCATGACAATTCTCATCAGCAAAAAACCGATAAAATAGCGTCGATACCAAGGAGTCGCGAATGGCAAGAATGATTAGATGCGTCAAGCTCGGCCGCGAGGCAGAGGGGCTCGATATGCCGCCCTATCCGGGCGAACTCGGCAAGCGGATATTCGACAATGTTTCCAAGGAAGCCTGGCAGGGCTGGATCAGGCACCAGACCATGCTGATCAACGAAAACCGGCTGAACCTGGCCGATGCCCGTGCGAGAAAATATCTGGCAGAACAGTTGGAAAAACATTTCTTCGGCGAAGGCGCCGACAACGCGGTCGGGTACGTACCGCCGAAGAGCTAGCGAAAAATGGGGTCAGAGTAACATTTCCAACGGCGCCCCAAGAGCGTTTTCGTTTCTCGCCGAAGAATGCTCTGAATACGTCATGCCCGCGAAAGCGGGCATCCAGCAAGCAATTGAAATTTCTGGATTCCTGCCCCCGCCTCCGCGGGGGCATGCTTACCACGCGGGAATGACGAAATCTCCGTTCTTCAGAGCATTCCGAAGGAAATGTTACTCTGACCCCATTTTTTTCACTCCCGACGCTGTCCCCAGCAGCAGCACGTCCGCGCCGCGCAGGGCGAATAATCCGTTGGTTACTACGCCGGGGATGTTGTTGATTTTCGCCTCCAGTTCCGGCGGGTTGAGAATCTTCAGGCCGGATACGTCGATGATCACGGTGCCGTTGTCGGTGGTAAAACCTTCGCGCAGCCTGGGGTTGCCGCCTAGTTTCACCATCTGGCGCGCGCAATAGCTGCGCGCCATCGGGATCACTTCCACCGGCAACGCGAACTCGCCGAGCACAGGGACGAGCTTCGATTCATCGGCGATGCAGACGAATTTCTTCGCCACCGCCGCGACGATCTTTTCGCGCGTGAGCGCCCCGCCTCCGCCCTTGATCATGTGCAAGTGCTGGGTGATCTCGTCGGCGCCGTCGATGTAGACGGGCAGCTCGTCGACGCTGTTCAGCTCGAGCACGCGAATGCCATAGCCCTTTAGCCGCGCGGCGGTCTTTTCCGAACTCGCCACGGCACCGGCGATGCGGTTCTTGATCTTGGCCAGCTCGTCGATGAAAAAGTCGGCCGTGGAGCCGCTGCCCACGCCCACGATGGCGTCCTCTACGACGTATTTGATGGCCTCGCGGGCCACTAGCTGCTTGAGTTCGTCTTGTGTCATAGGATTTACGATTTATTGAGAATTACATAACTGGATGTCACTTTATCGTCGTCCCCGCGAAAGCGGGGACCCAGCGACTTTCGCTGAGCTACCCTAGATTCCCGCCCCCGCCTCCGCGGGGGCATGCCTGCCACGCGGGAATGACGATTCAAGTGGCTATCGCTGTCATGAAGTTTGGTAAAGAATAACCACTGATAGGGGTCGGAAAGGAGCGATGGCCCCTCCCCGCCCTCCGAACCGTGTGTGCGGTTCGCCCGCGCACGGCTCTCCAGTCGGTAGTTTCCTCATCGGGACTGACTCGCCAGTACAAGGGCTTCGGTCATGGTGAAAAG
>JACQTO010000132.1 GCA_016210745.1 Betaproteobacteria bacterium | reverse complement strand
CCTCGACGCGAGCACCCATTTCTTTTTCACTGCGGCGGTAGACGATCATCGCCTCCTCGGCTCCCATGCGCATCGAGGTGCGCACGGCATCCATCGCCGTATTGCCCGCCCCGATAACGGCCACGCGCCTGCCGACCCGCACGGGCGTGTCGGTTTCCGGAAACTGGTAGCCACGCATCAGATTGATGCGCGTGAGGAACTCGTTCGCCGACATTACGCCATTGAGGTTCTCGCCCGGGATGCCCAGGAACTGCGGCAGCCCCGCGCCGGTGCCGATGAACACGGCGGAGTAGCCCCGGCTATTGAGCAGTTCGTCGAGCGTGAGCGTCCTGCCGATGATGACATTGCACACGATCTCGACGCCCATGGCTTTGAGCAGTCCGATCTCCCAATCGAGAATCTCCTTGGGCAGCCGGAACTCGGGGATACCGTAACGCAATACACCTCCGGGCGCATGCAGCGCCTCGTAGATCGTAACCGGATACCCGAGCCGCGCGAGCTCGCCGGCGCAGACTAGCCCCGAAGGTCCCGCTCCAATAACGGCGATTTTCTCCTTGCGCGTGATCTTGGCTTGGACCGTGGGCGCTTGTGTGCGCTCCCAGTCGGCTACATAGCGCTCGAGATGGCCGATCGCCACAGGACTGAAGCGCTCTGTCATGCTGCAGCCGGCCTCGCACTGCGACTCCTGTGGGCAGACGCGCCCGCAGATCGCCGGCAACGGATTGGCCGAGCGCAGAATCTTCGCCGCGCCTGCCATGTCTCCGACCGCAATGGCGTGGATGAAATCCGGGATGGGGATCTGCACCGGACAGCCGTCGACGCACACCGGATCCTGGCAGCGCAGGCAGCGCTCGGCCTCGAATCCGGCGTGGGAGGCCGTGTAGCCCTCGTTGACTTCGCCGAAATCGTGCGCGCGAACTTGCGCTTGGCGCACCGGCATCGGCGTTTTTTCCGCACGCTTAATAGGCATCAGCGCGACTCCCTTGCCGTCATGCAGGCGAGCCGGTCAACTGCCGCCTGCTCCTCTCTTACGTAAGCCTTGTTGCGGCGCATGGCTACGTCGAAGTCCACTTGGTGCGCATCGAAGCAAGGGCCTTCTACGCAGGCGAACTGTGCTTTGCCGCCGACGGTGACCCGGCAGCCGCCGCACATGCCCGTGCCGTCGACCATCAGCGGGTCCATCGAGACGAGCGTCCTGATCTTCGGGCCGCGGGTTGTTTCGGCGACCGCACGCATCATCGCCATGGGGCCGATCGCGACAACATGATCGGGCCGCCCAGGTCCGTCGCCTTCGATGAGCTGCGCCAGGCGCTGGGTGACAAAGCCCTTGAATCCGGCGGAGCCGTCGTCGGTGCAGACCTCCACATTGGTGCACACGCGCCGCAGCTCGTCGGCAAGGATCACGAGGTCCTTGTTGCGCGCCCCCAGTATGGCCGTGGTCCGGTCGCCGCGTGCGGTAAGTTGGTGCATCAGGCACAACAGTGCGGCCGAGCCGAACCCGCCGCCCACGCCGCATACGTGGCCGCCGGCGGGAATCTCGATCGGGCTGCCGAGCGGACCGGCGACATCCAGGATGTCGTCACCGGCTTCGAGGGCGCACACCCGTTTGGTGGTGGCGCCGACCTCTTGAACCACGATCGTGAGCGTGCCTGCTGCGGGATCGAAATCGGCGATGGTGATCGGGATTCGCTCCCCGCCCTCGCGCACGCGAAGCATGACAAACTGGCCGGGCTTCGCCGACGAGGCGATCAGCGGCGCGTCGATGCGGAAGAACTTCGTGACCGGGGTGAGCCGGCGCGTTTCAATGATTTTCGGCATGTCTTCTCCAGCCTAGAGCAGCGGGTGCTCGTGCATGGCCTTGAGGCGCGCCCAGCGGCGGTCTGTTTCGGCTTGGATGCCCGCGACGATGTCCGCGTTCGCGCTTTGCACCAAGTAGCGCGTCTTGCCCATCAGCTTGAGCCAATCCGAAACCGGATGACGACGGTCGGCCGCGTCCGGATCGTAACTAAGGGTCGTGTGGCCGTGTTCGATCTCGTAGAGCGGGAAAAAGCAGCTGTCGATTGCCGCCTGCAGCACGGGCTGGGCGGCATCGTCCGCCGTGCGCCAGTTCAGCGGGCAGTAGGACAGAATCTTGCCGTAGACGAGACCTTCGTTCTTCGCGTACCACTGGGCCTTGGCGGCCTTGCGCATCAGGTCTTCGGGATATCCCTCGCTCGCGGTGAATACATAAGGCACATGGCAGGCGGCAAAGATCTGTGCGGTGTCCTTGTGGTGATAGCGCTTGCCCTGCAGGCTCGGGCCGACTTCGCTCGTCGAGGTGCGGTGGCCAAACGGCGTCGAATACGAAAGCTGCGCGCCGGTGTTCATGTAGCCCTGATTGTCGTATTCCAGGATCATCATCCGGTGGTTGCGGTTGGCCGCGCCGATAGCAGGCCCCATGCCGATGTCCATGCCGCCGTCGCCGGAGACCATCACAAACGTAATGT
>JACQTO010000129.1 GCA_016210745.1 Betaproteobacteria bacterium | reverse complement strand
TGATAGCGATCCCCAACAGCGCCTAACGGGGGTCCTGGCGAAAATGTTCTAGCAATCACAGCCATTTCAGCAGACGGAAACTGATGAAACACTGCATAGGTCGTTCAGATTGACTCGCACACGGAGTTTTTACACAGGCTCGCAAGCGGGAATCCAGGAAGTTGGACGCCCGAGCGCAGCGAGTATTAACGACCCACTTTCTCTGCCGCGATCAGTTTGCGGATCTCCGCGAGCTTCGCTTTCAGCCGCTTCCCGTTCGCCGGCCCCACGCGCAGCAGTATTTTCTGCCCGCTCGACAGGCCTTCGAGCGCGGGATCGGAGAAGCGGTAGAGCACCCAGGGGCGCGTCGGCTTGAGCGGGCCCTCGAATTCGGGCAGCTCGACTTTCACCGGACCGGAGGGCTCGGGCGTTGCGAGCAGCAGGTCGATCACCGCGACCAGGCGGTCGTTGAAATACTTTCCCGGATAGCCGAGCGCCTCGTAGGCGCTCTGGAACAGGGGATAGAGCCGCTGGTACAGAGCGACCGCGCGCCCGGCGTCCACCGATTCGACCAGCGCGACGAACGGCGCGTAGCGCGCAGCGTTCTTCGCGCCGATGACACTCCCGTCCGCAGCGGCCTCGACGGTGAAGCGCCCGGGCGTCGGGCGGACCGGCCACATTCTCGGCGGCGCGAGCGAGCGCGGAAGATTGTCCACCGTGGCCACCACGCGGCGCACGAAGTTTTCGATCTGAAGGAAGGTCTTGACGGCCTTGTCGCCGAGCAGCTCGGTGATCCGATCCTTGACGAAATCGTCGGCTCGCTCGGGCGGCGGCAGTTCCGACGCGCCGGGCGGCGTCTCGAGCGGATGCTTGATCGCCGGCTCGGCCGGCGCCACAGCGGGAGGCGGCGCGTGCGCGACCGGAGGCGGCAATTCCTGCGGCGCCTGCCGCAACCAGAAATAAGCGCCGATCGCGATCAATACCAGAACCGACCCCAGCCCGACCCACAGTCTGTTCATGGCCACCTCGTCTTGGAGTGAAGGGGGTGTTGCAGCGGGTGCGCTCATCTTACGCCCATGACGGAGGACACGGGTGCAGCGCTCCGGGGCGCGCTTTTCCGCAGGCCGGTCCCGCTACAAGCGATACTTTACGGCGTATGATTGTCGCGCTTCACCGCGAACTCAACCTACTCAGGGAGAAAAGACCATGGTGCTAAGACTCGTAGCCAGTTTAGCCTTGTCCGCGTTCATCGCGTCTTCCGCGTTGGCGCAGGGCAAAGCGCCTGCCGCTGCAGAAAAGAAGGCCACGCCACAGCAGGAAAGAATGAAAAAGTGCAATGCCGACGCGAAGGGCATGAAGGGTGACGAGCGCAAGAAATTCATGAGCGCGTGCTTGTCGGACAAGGCGGCGGCCGCAGCTCCGGAGAAGAAACCGACCGCGCAGCAGGATAGGATGAAGAAATGCAACGCCGAGGCCAAGAGCATGAAGGGCGATGAGCGCAAGAAGTTCATGAGCACTTGCCTCAAAGGTTAAGCGCATTCTCGGGGCGGGACGGCAACGGCGTCCCGCCCGCGCGAGCGCCGGGAAGATCCAGCTCCAGTATCCAGGCACGGCGCCGTGCAGGCGCCGAGCAGCTGATGGCTCTGTTCGGTGATAAAGGAGCAATACGGTGGCCAAGACTTTTATCAAGGGCAATGCCGATCTGAAGAATTTCGTAGGCAGGGACCTGCCGCCCGGCGACTGGGTCGAAGTGACGCAGGAAATGATAGACAAATTTGCCGATGCCACGGGCGACCATCAGTGGATCCATGTCGATGTCGAGCGCGCAAAGAAAGAATCACCCTACAAGACCACCATTGCCCACGGCTATCTGACGCTCTCCCTGATGCCGGAGCTGCGCGCCGCGGCGCTGGACATGCCTCCCGGCCGCATGGGCATCAACTACGGGCTCAACAAGGTGCGCTTCACCGGACCGGTGCCCGCCGGTTCGCGCCTGCGGGCAGTCCTCAATCTGGCCGCTGTCGAGGAACTGCCGGACCACGGCGTGCAGATGCAATGGAGCGCAACCGTCTACCGCGAAGGCGCGGACAAGCCGATACTCGTCGCCGAGACCTTGGTGCGGCGTTTCGAGTAGCTAGGGAAGCGCTGATAACACACCAAGCCGGGCCCAACGGAAGGCCCTAGGGTCGAGACTGCCAGGGGAACAGCATCTTCCCGGTACTACCGGGGCACAGCCTTTAACGGTCCTTCGTCAACAACTCGATGTACGCCTGGTAACTGAAACTGCGATTCTTCTTTTGCCCAGTCGTTTCGGCAACGATGCCGAGATCGGTGAGGAGCTTGACCGCCGCGTTGGCGGTCGGGAAACTCGTGTTCAGTTTCTGACGCACCCTCGCCACCGTGAAGCGCGGCATCATCGGCAGCATCTCGAACAGACGATAGGCCGCTGGACCCGCCTTCGGCGATTCAAGCAGGCGGCGACGGTCCGCCGCCAATAGGTTGGCGATAGCAACGATACTGCGCTCAGCCTCGTTTGCCGCGGCGGCCACGCCTTCGAGGAAAAAGATTACCCAGTTCTCCCATTCGCCTTCGGTGCGGATGCCGGACAAGCGACGGTAGTATTCCGTCTGATGCTGTTTCACGAAGCCGCTGAGGTACATCAAGGGTTCGGGCAGCAAGCGCCAATGTTCGAGCAGTGCGGCGATCAGCAGGCGTCCGATGCGCCCGTTGCCATCCAGGAACGGGTGGATGGTCTCGAACTGGGCGTGGACCAGAGCGATATTGACCAGGGGTGGAAGAGTGGGCGAAGTGGAATGGATAAACTGCTCCAGATCGCCAAGCAATTCGGCCACCTGATCGGGAGGGGGCGGAACGAAAACGGCATTGCCCGGACGCGCGCCGCCGATCCAGTTTTGCGAACGCCGGAGTTCGCCGGGCTGCTTTCCCGATCCGCGCACCCCGTCGAGCAACAAGCGGTGCGCATCGCACATCAGCCGGACGCTGATCGGCAGCCCCTTAGGGTCGCGAAGGTTCTCGCGCACCAGCCGGAAGGCGCGCATGTAATTGGTCACCTCTTCGAGGTCGTCAGCATTGCTGACATCGAGACCGGCTTCTTCGTCGAACAAATCGGTGAGGGTTGCCTGCGTACCCTCGATTTGAGAGGTGAGGAGCGCCTCCCTCCGGACCGCGCTGTAGAGCAGCCAGTCGACGGAAGAAACAAGCCCTGACACACCCGATAATCTCGCGAGCGCCAGTTCGGCTGCCCGGCTCTGCGCATCGAATGCGTCAGCCAAGAGGGGGGGATCTGCGGGCGGCAGTGCGTTCGGGACGAAGGCCGGAACAGCCTCGCCCGCCGTTGTCGTGGTGATGTAGCTCCCGGTAGGCCGTTTCATGTTGAAGCATTCTTTAATACACGGCTGCGATATTAAACTGTTCTTTAATATACGCGCAAGTCATTAAAGATTGCTTTCATAAGCGGGCAAATTGTGCGTCGCCAGGCGCTTTGGGGCACTTACCGCGCACATACACGTCGCGCAGCCTGTCATCCGCGATGCTCCAGATGAAATCAGCGATCCGCTTGGTCCATGGCTGTCGTGTCATGCCGCGGTTTCCGGCGCGATCAATTGCACGCTGGGAAAATAGGCTG
This sequence comes from Betaproteobacteria bacterium, assembly GCA_016210745.1. Lineage (GTDB taxonomy): Bacteria > Pseudomonadota > Gammaproteobacteria > Burkholderiales > SG8-39 > JACQTO01. The sequence goes on along the minus strand of JACQTO010000129.1, from coordinate 811 downwards.
TGTAGCGCTGTGTATCCCGAGTCAGAATGGGATGCCCCGACACGGCGGCGTGCGCGCCGATGAAGAAGTCCCCGAGCACATTGCTCTTCGTGCCCCCTTGGCGGCGGTAACGCACAAAGGCCTTGCCGGCGAGAAAGAGGGCCGGGCGCGGTACCTCGATCACCGCCAAGCCGAGCTTATCTATGGTCTGATCCAGCGCTTCGACCGTCGAAAAGGTCAGCGATAGTTCAGCGTAGATGATTGGGTTGATTGTCAGTCGATGAATTTTCGACTGGGCGCGCAATTGACCGATCGACCAGTCCGCCCATTCCGGATCGTTCTCCAGAACGTCGACCAGCACGTCAGTGTCGACCAGTACCATCAGCCCTCACCGCGCAGCAAGGCCATCAACTCGTCGGTTCGCCACTTGACGTCAGCCTTGCCGCGGGCGGCGTCGAATCGATCGCGTTTACGGCGAGGCCGCGCCCCCACCTTGTGAATCACCACGTCGCCATCACGATTGACGGCAAAATCCACCGCGCAGCCCGGTGCCAGATCCAGGGCATCCCGAATCTGCTTGGGGATGGTGACCTGACCTTTGCTGGTGAGTGTCGTTGGCATGGTATGTCTCCGTGGGTATTACTGAACGATTAATTGTAATACCGTTGAAAAAGTGCGCAATCGGCGCAGGTCCGTCCGCACCGGCGGGAACGCGCGGAGATTGGCGCAATGCCAGTGGCGATTGACGTTAGTAACGCGTTGGGTTAGTATTCGGCATGATCCAGACGTTCAAGCGTGCGGATACGGAGCGCTTGTTCAAGGGTCAGCGCGT
>JACQTO010000127.1 GCA_016210745.1 Betaproteobacteria bacterium | reverse complement strand
TCGCTGCACACCAATGCCTACAACGAGGCGATCACCACGCCCACCGAGGAGTCGGTGCGCCGCGCCATGGCCATCCAGATGATCATCAACCGCGAATGGGGACTGGCCAAGAACGAAAACCCGAATCAGGGCGCGTTCATCATCGACGAGCTGACCGACCTCGTCGAAGAGGCGGTGCTGAAAGAGTTCGACGCGATCTCGGAGCGCGGCGGTGTGCTGGGTGCGATGGAAACCGGATACCAGCGCGGCAAGATCCAGGACGAATCGCTCTATTACGAGCAGAAGAAGAACGACGGCTCCTATCCGATTCTCGGGGTCAACACCTTCCGCAATCCGCAGAGCGAAGCGATCCCGCAGCGAATCGAGCTGATCCGCTCCACCGAGGAGGAAAAGCAGTCGCAGCTGCGGCGCCTGCAGGATTTCCACCGACGCCACGCGGCCGAGTCCGGCCCGATGCTGGAGCGCCTCAAGCAGGCGGTCATCGCCGACGAAAACGTGTTCGCGGTGCTGATGGACGCGGTGCGCTGCTGCTCGCTGGGGCAGATCACCCACGCCTTGTTCGAAGTCGGCGGGCAGTACCGCAGGAACATGTAAGTCAAGGCGCCGGCCCGAGCTTAGCGAGCTCGGATATCTCGAAGAATCCGATGGCTTTCTTAAGCGGTCGGCTTTCCGTTTCGAGATCATAGCGCGCCTGGAGATTCATCCAGAATTGGGGCGTCATGGCGAAGTAATGCCGAGCCGCAACGCGGTGTCCGCGCCTACTGAGCGCAAATCCGGTAACAGATTGTTACGAAATAACAGGATTTTAGCGACGCATTTCCCAATCCAACGAGTAGACTTGTGCAAGGGAACACCGGAGCGTGGTCCGTGGGCTCATCCTCCAGACAAGAGGACAAATCATGAAACTGATGCAAGCAACATTGGCGTTGACAGCGGTATTGATAATGAGCGGTTGTGTCGCGGTGCCGGTTGGTCCCGCCTATGCGTACGACCAAGGGGGCTACTACGCACCTGCACCTGGCTACTACTACGCGCCTGCACCCTACGTCTATGGGCCTTCATTGAGCATCGGGATCTTTGGCGGCGGCGGGCATCGTTTCGGCGGCGGCGGGCATCGTTTTAGTGGCGGCAGGCATCGTCGTTGAGGTATTGAACTTTTTTCAGTTTCCCGGGTATTGATAGAGAGGGCGTTGTCGGATCAGGCGCTCGGTCAATAATCGAGGAGGCTATGCCGATCACTTCGCGCTATGGTCGCGGCGGGAAGGATGATCATCTGCTCGCCCATATCGGCCGGGCACTCCTGTTAGCGACCGTACTGGTGGTCCTGCTCCTGCTTCCTTCGCCTGCCTGGGCTCCGTTTGCGAAATGGATCGACCAGCTGGGTGCGGCTGTGATTTCCAGTGCCGCAGCGATAAGCAAGTCGGGAACGAATGGAGGCAAATTAACTCTCATTCCTTGACTTGCGAAACCTTCAGCGATTTGCGCTGCATGGGTATCCATCGTTCCGTCGGCGACAAGTATCGCGGCCACGTCCGGCCCAACGCGCCCCGTTGCCGGCGCCATCCCTCTGATAACGATCAAAGGGGAACACCATGAATAGCACCTACGAGTTCGACGGTGTCATCATCGGCGGCGGGCATAACGCGCTGGTGCTGGCCGGCTACATGGCAAGATCGGGGATGAAGGTTGCGGTGGTCGAGCGCACGCCCGAGCTTGGCGGCGGGCTGGGGACGGTGCAGAGCTCGCTCGCGGCGGGCTTCTACCATGAGTACCACTCGCAGTTCCACCGCAACATCCCCAACACGCCCTGGTTCAAGGATCTCGAGTTGGGCAGCTACGGAGTGGAATACATCTACCCCCAGGTCAACAACGGCATGCCCCTCGCCGATGGCCGCAACCTGGTGATTCACGCCGACCCGGCCGTCACCCGTGCCTCGATCGAGCGCTTCTCGAAAGAAGACGCGAACACCTACTGGGACGTCTACCACCGCTATCAGGATATGGCCCGCGCCATCTGGGCGACCAAGGACTATGCCCCGCCGCTGCCTCCGGAGGAAGAGCACGCCTTGCTCAGCAAGAGCAAGATGGGACGCGAGTTTCTCGAAATGAACCGACGCAGCGCCTACGAAGTGGTCTTCGATCTGTTCGACACGACCGCGCTCAAGGCCTTCTACCTGTTCCTGTTCTCGGTTCGCGGTTATCTGCCGGCGCCGACGGTCAAGGGTACCGGTTTCGCCATCGTGGCGATGACCTACCTCGGAAACAAGGCGATGCTGCCCAAAGGGGGCGCGCGCCGGCTCGGCGACGCGTTGACCTGGATGATCTCCGCGCACGGCGCGCGCATTTTCCCCGCGACCGAGGTCGAGCGCGTCATCATCGAACACGACACCGCCGTCGGCGTCGAGACCACCGACGGCAAGAGAATCATGGGCAAGCGCTTCGTCGCCAGCTCCGTCGACCCGACCCAGACATTTCTGCGCCTGGTGGGAGAGAAGAACCTCGACGCCAACATCGTGGCCAGGGTGAAGGCCTATAAGTACGGCGTCTCCGGCAAGAGCTTCGGCGTGCTGTTCGCCTTGCACGCTGGCGTTCGCGAGCGCCCCGCCTACGCATCGGCTGCCTGGGATCCGCTGATCAACGAGTCGTTCAACTGCTGCATCGGCTACGAGACGCCGGAGGAGGTGATCGAGCACCTGGAAGAGGTGATCGACGGCACCCCGCCTGAGGTGATCGGCATGCAGGCGGCCTGCCCCAGCATCTTCGATTCGACCCGCGCGCCGGCGGGCAAGCACGTTCTGCTCGGCTGGCAGTTCGCCCCGTTTGCGCTCAGGGACGGCGGTGTGGAGGGCTGGGAGCGGCTGCGCGGACCCTACATGGAGAAAATGCTGGAGCGCTGGCGGCAGTACGCGCCCAACCTGGAGCCGAAGAACATCATCTACTCCTTCGGCCAGACGCCCGTCGATACCGCGGAGCACCTGATCAACATGCGTGAGGGCGACTTCCACGTCGGCGCACTCATCCCCAGCCAGCTCGGCTTCAATCGGCCGTTTCCGGAAGTCTCGAATTACCGGACGCCCATCAAGAACCTGTACCTGACCGGCGCAGGTACCCACCCCGGCGGCAACGTCACAGGGGCCCCCGGTTACAACGCGGCCCAGGTCATCGCCCGCGACCTGCGGCTCGATCTGTGGTGGAACCCGCCAGACCCGCGCAAGATTTGGGCGGAACTGGCTTAAGCCATCGACGCGTTCACAACGCCTGCCGCCATGGAATGGCGCGTAACAGGAGGCATGACGATGGAAGCTCTACGGAAACTCCGGACAAGCGAAAGTGACAGCCCGTCTTGTGCTGACCCGGATCCGATTCGGGCTCGCCAGCCCGCAACGACGAACTTGATGCGCGCTTGCGCCGTCGCGCTGTCGGCTTGGATGCCGCTTGCGGCTCAGGCCGGCGGCTCGAATTACGGCATCACGCCAGGTTCGCATCCCAACCTCGTCGGCAAGGTGAGCGAATGGGCGGTGCCGACGCCGCGTTTCGCGCGCGATCCTGCGCCCGCGCCCGATGGCAGCATCTTCATCGCGGTCATGAGCGGCAACAAGGTCGCGCGTTTCGATCCCAAGACCAAAGCATTCAAGGAATGGGATCTTCCCTCCGGCCATCGGCCGCACGGGGTCTTGGTGGATAAGAACGGCATCGTGTGGACGACCGGCAACGGAAACGGGACCATCGGCCGGCTTGATCCTGCGACCGGCAAGGTCACTGAATTCAAGACGCCGTCGGGCGGAGGCGGGCCGCACACGCTGGTCATCACCGAGGACGGCGCCACGATCTGGTTCACCATGCAGAGCGGCAACAAGGTGGCGAGCCTCGACACCAAAAATGGCGCGATCAAGGAATATCCGACCTCGGGGGGGCCCTACGGGCTCGCGCTCGACAAGGCGGGCAATGTCTGGTTCTGCCGCATGGGCGACAACAAGCTCGGGAAGCTCGATCCCAAGAGCGGCAGGATGAGCGAAGTCTCTTTGGGGTCCCGATCGCGACCGCGGCGCCTGGCCGCCGCGCCGGACGGCACGTTGTGGGTCACGCTCTATGGCAACGGCAAACTTGCCAGGGTCGATCCCGTGGCGATGAAAGTCGTCAAGGAATATCAACTGCCTGGGGGCGACGCCGGCCCCTACGCCGTGACAGTGGACGGCGGCGGCATCGTGTGGGTTAACGAGATCAACACCGACACCGTCGTGCGGCTCGATCCGAAGACGGAGCAGATGCGCGTAGTGAAGCTGCCGTCTTCCAATGTCGGCATCCGCAAGATGGTGACCGACGCGAGCGGCAAGCTCTGGTATATGGGTTCGCACAACGGACACCTCGGCGTGGTTGAATAGACCGCGGACTACCTGATCGGCAGGAGGGCAGGACCGTTGAAGTCTCGTCCTCTTGTATACAGCGCTTTGCTTGCGCTACTTTCCATCGCATTACCGGCGCTCGCCAGCGAAGCACTGTGGCAAGAGTTGAAAGCCGGCGGCTATGTGGTTCTGGTCCGCCACGCCTCGACCGATGCCGGGGTGGGCGATCCGAAGGGCTTCAAGGTCGAGGACTGCTCGACCCAGCGTAATCTGAACCAGAGAGGGCGCAAGGAAGCCGAGCGGCTGGGTGCGGAATTCAAAAAGCGCGGCATCCCGATCGCGAAGATAATGTCGAGCCGCTGGTGCCGATGCCTGGAAACCGCGCGCATCGCTTTCGACAACGCCGAACCATGGGCGGCGCTGGACAATACCTTTGATAAGCCCGAGAGACGCGAGCTGCAAATGCGGGAAATCCGCGGCGCGCTTGCCAAACCCATCACCGGCGGCAACATCGTTCTCGTCACCCACGGCGTGAACATCGGTGCGCTGACCGGGCTGTACCCTGCTCCGGCCGAGTTGATCGTCGTCGAACCCGGTGTAAAGCTCAATGCCGTGGGCAGGATCGCCATTGATCCATAGAGCGCTGCAGTACTTCCTTTCCGCGCAGCGCGTCGGCATGTCGCACGACCATCGTTGCGTTTCCGCTCCGGCCAGCGTCCGCGCGACGCGCGAGAAGGGCAGGGCGCGCTTCGCCTGACGCAGCTGTGCCGAGTCTCAATACGCTCGCTCGACGCGATAGCCCTGCTTCTGGATCAGCCGCGGCACGCCCTCGTCGCCGTAGAGATGGTTTGCGCCGATGGCGACAAACGCGCGGCCTCGGCGGAGCGGCATATAAAGCCGATGCGCCATCGCGATCGACCGGTTGCGCACTACGTGACGGTACAGCACGCGATAGTGATCGGCCATCTCGGGGAAGCGCGCTCCGATGAGTTCGCTCACTGCGTCGAGCGCGGCCAGGTCGCGCTTGAGCCAGGCCTGTATCGTAGGCTCGATCAGGCCGGCGAGAGCGTCGCGGTGCTCGAGAGCGTGCTTGAGCAGCGCCACTTGGGTCTCTATCGGGATGCCCTCGAACACCGAGATCTGCTCCTCGATTCCCTCCAGCGCGTCGATGCTCATTCTGTGCGCGCGCGCCCGTGCAAGCAGGATCTGGTCGGGGGTCTCCACTTGATAGTCCTCCGGCGTGACTGTCAAGTTGGCGAGCGCCGCCCACGGCTTGATGCGATCGATCACTTGTTCAGGCAAGCGCTTTTGGCGCAGATGCGCGGCAAGCTTGGCGAACGCCTCCGGGCCTATCAGCAGTTCGAGTCGCCGGCCGTCCTCGAACTGGGCGGCTTCGAACAGGCGCGCCTTCTCCGGCGCGGCATGATAACTCTCCATGAAATAGCGGCGCGAGCGCGACAACGCGCGCGTCACCGGCTCCGGAATATCGAGAACGCGCGGATCGGCCACATGGATGGTGCCGAATACATAGCTCGGCGCGATGCCCCGCCTGACCACGCGCCAGAGCAATCCCCGGTCGAATTTGATCGAAGACTTAGAAAGCGTGGCAGCCGCCGCGGGGAGCGCGAGCCAGCACGCGGTCCACACAAGCAGCAACCGCCGACGTTCGTTTGGCATAGCGGAAATCCAGACTGGACAGCTTGATTAGTGTGCGCGCATATGCGGCGTCCGACAATGGCGCGTTGGTGTCCTATCCAGCAAATTCCATTTATAGTTCGCGGTGAGTTTGTCCGCGATACTGAGTCCCTTGATTCTGATGAACTTCAGGAGAAAGCATCATGCCCTACGTTACCGCCGATGACGGCGTCAGCCTCTACTACGAAGAAGCCGGCCGGGGTACACCGATCCTGTTCGCGCACGAGTTCCTCGGCGAGTACCGCAGCTGGGAGGCGCAGATGCGCTATTTCTCCCGGCGCTATCGTTGCATCGCCTACAACGCGCGCGGCTATCCGCCCTCGGACGTTCCTTCGAAGCTCGAGGACTATTCTTTTGAACGCCAGCGCGACGGCCTCAAGGCAATGCTTGACCAACTCAAGATCGACAGGGCGCACGTCGTGGGACTTTCGATGGGCGCGTTCGCGACATTCTATTTCGGCATGACCTGGCCCGAACGCGCTCTCTCGCTCACTCTCGCAGGCATCGGCTCGGGCTCCATGCCGGATGGCCGCGCGAAATTCAGGCAGGATTCCGAAGTCTTCGCCGACGGTTTGCTCGCGGCCGGTTGGCAGAAGAACGCGGAGATCCGCGGCCTTGATTCGACCCGCGTACAGTTGCAGAACAAGAGCCCGCGCGCCTTCGCCGAGTTCATCGCGCTGCTCAAGCAGCATTCGGCGCAGGGTTCGTCGCTGACGCTCAAGGGCTATCAAGCGAGACGGCCGCAATTGCAGGACTTCAAGGAGCAAATGGCAAAGTGCGCGGTGCCGACCCTGATCATCTGCGGTGACGAGGACGAGCCCTGTCTGGACGCCTCGCTCATGCTGAAGCGCAACATGCCTTGTGCCGGCCTGGTTGTCATGCCGCAGACAGGCCATACATCCAACTTGGAAGAACCCGAGCTTTTCAACATGGTGTGCGAGAAGTTTCTCCACCAGGTCGAGTCCGGGCAGTACCGGATGCGCGACCCGCGCGCAATACCCCTCTACACGCTTTGAAGCGCGGGGTTGGACAGCGGCGCCAGCGCCGGGATGGCGCCGAACGCATGCTCTCAACGCATCACGAACGGATTGGCCGTCACGGCGCCGGTGTTCATCCAGATGCTTTTCACCTGCAGGTATTCGCGTATCGCATCGATGCCGTTTTCGCGTCCCATGCCGGAATCCTTGTAGCCGCCGAAGGGCGATAAGTAGCTCACAGCGCGGTAGGTGTTTACCCAGACCGTGCCGGCCTGGATGCGCTCGGCCATGCGGATCGCGCGCCCGAAGTCGCTGGTCCAGACGCCCGAGCCTAGGCCGAAGCGCACGTCGTTGGCGATCGCCACGGCTTCCTCTTCGTCCTTGTACTTGATGATCGAAAGGACCGGACCGAAGACCTCCTCCTGCGCGATTCGCATCTTGTTGTCGACCTGGTCGAATATGGTCGGTTCGACGAACCAGCCCTTGCCGCACTCGGGGCGCTTCGCCGGTCCGCCGCCCAGCAGCAGCTTGGCGCCCTCTTTCTTGGCGATGTCGATATACCCGAGCACTTTGTCGTATTGCGGCGGCGTGGTGACGGGGCCGACCTGGGTGTCCATTCTCATCGGATCGCCCATGCGAGCGGTCTTCGCCAGTGCAACGAGTTTTTCCACGAACGCGTCGTGGATGCTCTCTTGCAGCAGCAGGCGCGAGCCGGCGATGCAGGTCTGGCCGGTGGCCGCGAAAATACCCGAGACCGCACCGTTCACCGCGTCCTCCATGACGGCGTCGGCAAAAACGATGTTGGGCGATTTCCCGCCCAGTTCCAGGCTCACGTGCTTGAAGGTCTTGGCGGCCAGTTCGTTGATCGCACGGCCGGTGAAATCCGAACCGGTGAAGGCGATTTTCCTCACCAGCGGATGTTCGACCAAAGGCGTGCCCACCTCCTTGCCGAAGCCGGTGACGACATTGACCACGCCCGCGGGAAAGCCCGCTTCAGCGAAAAGTCTGACGAATTCGAGCGTCGATGCCGAAGTGAATTCGGAGGGTTTGATCACCACGGTGCAGCCCGCCGCAAGCGCCGGGGCGAGCTTGAAAGAAAGCAGTAGCAGCGGCGAGTTCCAAGGCGTGATCATGCCCACCACGCCAAGGGGCTCGTGCCGCGTGAAATTGAAATAGCCCTTCTTGTCCAGAGGCACGACCGCCCCCTGGATTTTGTCCGCGAGCCCGCCGAAGTAGTAATACCACTGCGGAATGTAGTTGAGCTGTCCCTGCATCTCCGCGATGAGCTTGCCGTTGTCGCGCACCTCGATTTCCGCCAGCTTCTTCGCGTCGCGCGCCACCAGGTCGCCCAACCGGTGCAGCAGCAGGCCGCGCTCGCTTGCGCTGAGCTGCGACCAGGGCCCTTGGCTGAATGCCTTGTGCGCAACGCCCACGGCGCGATCGACGTCTTCCGCGTTGCCTTGCGCGGTCTGCGCCCAAGGTTCGCCCGTGTACGGGTTGTAGCTGTCGAACCACTGGCCCGAGGCGGGGTCGACGTTTTTCCCTTCGATGTATAACTGGTAGCGCTGCACTTGTTTGTCCTCCGATGCGTATGCCCCGGCGCGCCGAGATGCGGCTCCGCCGGCAATGGTGGGTGGTTCCGAGGAGTCTACACCGCAGCCGGGATCGAATGAACGCCCGCAATGGGCCGCGCCGATGGCGGTTTCGCCGACACGTGGTATCGGGCGACAAACCGCAGTCGGCGACTGAATCCGGGATTGACCCTAATCAAATAGAGGACATGCGTTGCGCCAGATAATTCTACATAGGCGGATTTGACTCACCGCCGTGCTTTGCGCGCCGAACTCTGGAATAGCTGTGCGAAACGCGAGATTCTGATATCCGCAGTTGCTGGCTTCGTACGGAGAGGCAAGATGGACCAAACGCGGACGCTGTCTTGGCGTGAGGTATGGACGCGCAAGCTCGTCTATCCAGGCCACACCTTTCCCACCGCAGCCGCACCGGTGATCGTCGCGATCGGACTCGCGTTTCACGACCGCGTGTTTGCCCCGGTACCGGCATTGGCCGCCTTTCTCGCCGGCTGGCTGATCCAGTTCGCCGGCGTGGTAACGGACAACTACGAGAATCTGGTCCAACAGCCGGAAGATCGCGAGCATCCCGAACTGGTCGACGCGATCAACCGCGGTCTGCTCACGCTCTTCGGCCTTAAGGCGACGATTTCGGCGAGCTACACCCTGGCGCTGCTCGCCGGGAGCTACCTCGTTTGGGTGGGCGGGATGCCAGTCATCGTCATCGGACTGGCGAGCATCGTGGCGAGCTGGATCTATTCGGCCGGGCCCTGGCCGGTCGGCCGCCACGGTTTAGCCGACCCGTTGTTCTTCCTTTTCTTCGGTACCGTCTCGGTTGTCGGCACCTATTACGTCCAGGCCGCCGCGACGTACGGACCGCAGCAATGGGCAGCCGCTCTGCCCTTCAGCGCCTTTGCCGTCAGCCTGCCGATCGGCGCGCTGATCACCAACATCCTCATCATCGATGACATCCGGGACATGGACTTCGACGTAGTCAAAGGCAAGCGCACGATCGCGGTGCGCTTCGGCCGCTCCTGGAGCCGAGCCGAGTTTCTCGCGTTCATGGCTTTTTCTTACCTCGCTCCGTTCTGGCTCTGGCTAGGGCTTGATCTGGGCGCGGGAACCCTGCTGTCCCTGCTCACGCTTCCCTTCGGCGTCAAGATCGCGCGCGATGTGTGGACTCGCGATCGATTCGCCGAGCTGGTGCCGATGACGCCCCGGGCGGCGCAACTGGTGGTGGCCTATGCGGTGCTACTTGCGATCGGTCTTGCGACCCTCCCCGGTTGAGGCGCAACGAGCCTGCACGGCGGCGCGAAGCAGGGCAGGGGAAGGGCTGCGTTTCGCGCTTGTCCTATGGGCGATCAGCTTGGCGATTTCAACGGCAGACGTGCAAACCGCCCTCGCGCAGGACGCCGGGACGAACCCAGACAATGCAACCTGTCTTGGCTGCCACGGCGCTTCCGGATTTGCAGCGCCGCGTGCCGATGGGCAGGCGCGCTCGCTGTTCGTGTCGCCGAATATGCTTGCCGGCAGCGTGCACGGCAAGACATCGCGCTGCATCGACTGCCATGCCACGCTGACCGAGGTTCCCCACACCAAGGTTTCGCGCACGCGCGCCGAATGGCGGCAGAAAATTCCCGAGTTGTGCGCAACCTGTCACCCCGGAGCGCGCGACGATTATCTGACCTCGGTCCATGGTGCGGCGCTCACGGCGAAGGGCGACGCGGCCGTGTGCTCGGACTGTCACGCCGCCCACTCCGTTGCTCGCGCAAAGACGCCCGCTGCGAGGATCGCCATCGCCACGAAGTGCGCCGAATGCCACTCGAAAGATGGCAAGAGCTACAGTGAAAACTATCACGGGCAGGTACTGGCCTTGGGCTACGCCGAAACTGCGACCTGCGCCGATTGCCACGGTGCGCACGCGATCCGGCGCTCCAGCGATCCAAAATCGAGCGTAGCGCCGGGGAACCTCCTTCAGACCTGCCTGCGGTGCCATCCCGAGGCGACCGCGGGGTTCGCTAGCTTCCACCCGCATGCAACCACCGACGACTTCGAGCGCTATCCCTACGAATGGCTCACCGCGAGATTCATGTTCGCGATCGTCGTTTTCACCTTCGGGATCTTCTGGACGCATTCGGTGCTTTGGTTCTACCGCGAATATCGCGACCGCAGGGAGCGCAAGGCAAGACCGCATGTGCTTGCCGAGTCATTGCCGGCCGCAAAAGACCGGTACGTTACCCGCTGGAGCGCCATGTGGCGGATCGCGCACCTGGTGTTTGCCCTCAGCTTCATCGTGCTGACGGTGACTGGCATTACACTGCTGTATCCGAGCACCGCCTGGGCGCCGCCGCTCGAGCGCTTGATGGGCGGGCCAAGCATGGCGAGCACCATACACAAGGTGTCTGCGGTGATCATGATCGCCATTTTCGTTGCGCATCTCGTCTATATGCTGGTTCACATCGCGCGGACCTGGAAGACCTTTGAATTGTTCGGACCGTACTCCGTGATGCCCAATCTGCAGGACGCCAGGGACATCGTGGCAATGTGCAAATGGTTTATCGGCCGGGGGCCGCGGCCGATGTTCGATCATTGGAACTACATGCAAAAGGTCGATTATTGGGCGCCGTTCTGGGGCATTGCCATGCTTGCGGCGAGCGGTGCCATGCTGTGGTACAAAGAACTCACCGCCGCTTACCTGCCGGGATGGATTTTCAACGTGGCTACGATAGTCCACGGCGAAGAGGCATTGCTCGCGGCGTTTTACTTGTTCACCATCCACTACTTCGTCAATCACTGGCGGCCCGATAAGTTTCCGCTGGACAACGTCATGTTCACCGGGTCGATGCCGCTCGAAGAGTTCAAGCGCGAGTACGCCGTCGAATACAAGCGATTGCTTGAAGCTGGTCAGCTTGAGGCCTATCTGGTCGACGCGCCGTCGCGGCCGATGACGCTTGGCTACACCATCCTGGGCTTGAGCCTGATCGCCGTGGGACTGGTGCTCGTGGTCGTGATGACCCAGGGGATTATCGTGAACAGGGTCGCAGGGTAGGGGGCGAATGTTGGCGGCATTGGTGGGAATTGGCTTCTTTTAGGTCTCGTCATTTTGTAGAGTTGCGGTTCCGCAACTCTACAAAATGGCGAGATGGGTTAACGGCAAAAGCCTCGCCGTGCCCGATTCTTTCCGCGTGCGCGAAACTCAGTAGGAACCGCTCGCCGGTTTCCAGCGTACGCCGAGCGCTTCGTCGCGTTCCAGCTCTTCGAGCTGAGTTTCGATTTCGTTCAGGTTGTGGTCCAGTTCCGGCAGCAAGACATCCTGAAGCGCGCGCACGCGGCGCACCGAACGGCGGTAATCCCGGTACAGGCGCTCGAGGTTTCCCGACATCGCAGCCATGACTGCCAGGTGCTGCGTTAGCGCCGAAAATGCCTCGCGGCAATCCTCGGCCTCCGGCGAAGCATAAGCAGGCTCGGAAACCGCAGCCGGTCCGCGCGTCGCACTCGCATAAAGGAGCGGCACGTTGAGCAGAACGCTCTGACGCACGTGCAGGGCTATCGCATCCTGGGACAAGGCCGGATAGCACTGCAAACCCTGCAGTCCGTGTCGCCTGACGGACGCTGCAAGAACCAGCGCCGCTTGCGACTGCAGGGCGCGAAGCCTGCCGCGCGCCTCGTCGTACCGGCGCAGTTCGCGCAGCATGGCACCGGCAAGGAGCAGGCACTTCTCGTCGAGAAAGACGTAGCCCTCGTGCATCGCCCGGCGCTCCTCGGCGAGGGCGATCGCCGCGCTTCTCGTAGCAGTGATGTCGGTCACGATTGCGCTTCGATATGCAGCGCGCATTGCGCGTCGGAAAGGCGCGAAAGCTCCGTCTTGGGCAGGGAGCACAGCAGCCGCCAGCCGATTGCCATGCTCGCCTCGAGCGTCCGGGCGCCCGTCTGTCGCACTAACTCCTGCTCGAAGCGCGCGCCGAAATCGAGGTAGTTCCGGTCGATATCCGACAGCCCTTCTTCACCGACGACACTGGCGAGAACCCGTGCCTGAACGGCTTTGGCGTAGGACGCATAGAGCTGGCTTGAAAGCGCCGGGTGATCCGGATCGGTATAGCCGCTGCCGGTGCCGTCCTTCATCAGGCGCGAGAGACTCGGGAGCACGCTGATGGGCGGATAGATTCCTGCGCGGTCGATCTCGCGCGAGAGCACGATCTGGCCTTCGGTGATATAGCCGGTCAGATCCGGTATCGGATGGCCGATATCGTCCGATGGCATGGTCAATATGGAAAGCTGTGTCAGCGTTCCGGGCAGTCCATGCACGCAGCCGGCGCGTTCGTACAGCGTGGCAAGGTCCGAATACAGATAGCCGGGAAAACCCTTGCGCCCGGGGACCTCGCCTTTCGCGCCGGATACCTCGCGAAGCGCCTCGCAGTAGTTGGTCATGTCGGTCAGGATCACCAGTACGTGCTTGCCTTCGACAAAGGCCAAGTACTCGGCGGCGGTGAGCGCGAACCGTGGCGTCAGCAGCCGCTGTGTGCTCGAGTCGCTCGCGAGGTTGAGGAACAGGGCCGCGCGTTCCAGCGCCCCGCTCGACTCGAAGCTGCGGCGGAAATATTCGGCGCTGGTGTGCGGGACCCCGATTCCCGCAAACACGATGGCGAAGTCTCGTTCCGCCGCCCCGCGCAAGCGCGCGTGATTCGCGATTTCCACCGCGATACGGTCGTGCGGCAATCCGCCGGCGGAAAAGATCGGCAGCTTTTGGCCGCGGACCAGGCTGTTCATGAGGTCCACCGCGGAAACTCCGGTTTCGATGAAATCGCGGGGCCTTGCGCGAGCGACCGGATTGAGCGGCAGCCCTTCGATCCGGAAGTTGCGGGCGATAGGGATCGGCGGGCCGCCGTCGATCACCCTGCCGACGCCGTCGTAGACCCGGCCCAGAATGCCCGGGCCCAGACCGAAATGCAGCGGTTCGAGATAGAAGTGCACGACGGAGTCCTCGAGCGCAAGGCCTGCGCTTGCCTCCAGCAGCTCGACGGTAAGGAATTCATCGTCGATGGCGGCGATCCGTCCCAGTCGGATTCGGCCGTCGCCGCCGTGGACCGCGACGGCGTGATTCAGGCCGACATTGAGCGTGCGCCGCAAAAACAACAGCGGCCCGTCTATCCGGGTGGCCGCACCGCTCACCAGCAACCTAGGCCGCATGGCTTGCTCCAGTAGACTCGGCCAGGGCGGCGAACTCCTCGTTCATGCGCATCGCCAATTCGGCAAATCCCTGAACGTCGTTCTCGGCGATGTCCTCGCCCATGCGTTCGAGTCGCCGCACGATCGCCAAACCCGCGATGGCATCGCAGGAGATGCCTTTTGCGAGCGCCGCCTCGGCCGCTCCGATGAAGCGCACGATACAGCGCATCATCCTTGCCTGGCGTTGCGGTCCGCAGTAGCGATCGGATTCGGAAAACGCCGACTGGCGCAGGAAGCCTTCGTTGACCAGCCCGGCACAGAACAGAGTCAGCTGCTGGCGCGCGGGCAGCGCATCCTTGCCGATGATCCGCGCCATCCGCTCAAGACGTGCCTGCTCGTCCAGCAGGGTGAGAAATCGGCGTCTCAGTTCGAGCCATTCGTTCCCGGGCCGCGCACGTTCATCCGGCGCCAATTCGGCATAGATTTGCTGCCACCACGCTCCGAGTTCGAGCGAATCCTCCGAATAGGATTGCAGCGGATTCACAGCGGGATAGAAACGCGACTGCGCCCGCTTGACGTCGAGCGCCCAGAAACTGCGAACGTGGCGCTTGGTGTGATTGGTGACCGGCTCGGAAAAATCTCCCGAAGGCGGGCTGATCGATCCCAGCACCGTCACCGACCCTGTGCCTCCCGCAAGCGTCGTCACCCTGGCGGCGCGCTCATAGAATTCAGCGATGCGGCTGGAAAGGTAAGGGGGGTAGCCGCCTTCGCTGGGCAGCTCGCCGAATCGCCCCGACACCTCGCGCAAGGCCTCGGCCCAGCGGCTGGTGGAATCAGCAAGGAGCGCGACGTGAAGGCCCTGATCGCGGAAATACTCGGCAACGGTGACAGCACTGTAGATGCTTGCCTCGCGCGCTGCCACCGGCATGTTGGAGGTATTGGCGATGATGACGGTGCGCTCCATCAATGCCCGCCCGGTTCGCGGGTCGGTGAGCCGGGGAAATTCGTCCAGAACTCCGGCCATTTCATTGCCCCGTTCGCCGCACCCCACATACACGATCACATCGGCGAGGCAGGATTTCGCGAGGGCCTCCAGCAGCACTGTCTTGCCCGTGCCGAATCCTCCCGGAATCGCCGCCTTGCCGCCGAGGGCGACGGGAAACAGACTGTCCAGGATGCGCTGGCCGGTGACGAGAGGCTCGTCGCAAGGCAGGCGTTTGGAAACGGGACGGGGCTCGCGCACGGGCCAGAAATGGCTCATGGCGACCGCGCGGCGCGCCCCGTCGGGAGCGCGCAAAGTGCATAGCGGCAGATCGTCGCCATAACGACCTTCGGCGCGGATCCTTACCACTTCACCCGCAGTGTCAGGAGGCACGAGGCACAACTGCGTCGCGCCCCATTCATTCACCGCCTCACCGAGGACTGCGCCGGCATGGGCATATTCCCCGGGGCGAATTCGCGGCGTGAAACCGAACTCGCGCGGCAGCTCTCCTTCCAGGCCCGGTTCGACATAGCGTGTCGAAGGACCCGCTAGCGGCCGGAGCAAGCCATCGAAGATGCGCCCAAGAAGCGCCGGTCCGAGTTTTATTCCAAGCAGAGAGCCGGTACCCGTGACCTCGACGCCCGGTCGCAGTCCCGTGGTGTCCTCGTAGACCTGAGCGACGATCTCGTTGCCCTGCATCCGGATTACCTCGCCCAGAAGGCCGCGCTCGCCGACCCGCACGGCTTCCCGCAGGCGAAACGACCCCTGCGCGTGGGCCCGCAGCACCGGCCCGCTGATCCAACTGATGTGCGCAATGCTCATCGCTCCGGGGCCAGGTGATGCAGCAGGCGCCCCTCGATCTGCGCGCGATCGGCCAGCAACCCGTCCAGCGACGCGTCCAGGACGTTCGCACCGCAGGCGACGCGGATTCCGGCCTGCAGCTTGGAATCGGGCTCAAAGCGCGCGCCCTCGATCCCGCGCGCCTTCAGCCACTGGTTTGCCTGCTCGCGCTCCGCGGGAGGCCAGTCTTGCGGATGCTGGATAACCCATGCTCGAGCGGGCAATGCCTTGCAGGCGATCGTAAGATGATGTGCGATCCACGCAGCGCGCCCGGACGGCGCCTCCCAGCGTTCGCGCAGCGCCACCGCCAGTCTCGGCCATATTTGCCGGAGGACGGCGACGACGTGCCTTTGATCGCGCATTCGTCGCTGGGTAACGAGCCTTGCCTCGGCCGCGGCGATTTCGGCCGCAAGCCGTTCCCGCTCGGGAGAGAGCATGGCGCGAAGTTCACGCCGGGCGGCGAGGTGCGCTTCGCCGAGGATGCTGCGTGAATCCTCGCGCGCCTTGGTTAGCAGCGCCTGGCAGTGCTCGGCGCGGTAGTCCTCCGCAATCTTGAGCAAGGCCAGCGTCTGCTGCTCGATATTCACGTTTCGAGTCCGAGCGCTCGCCGCACCTTGTTTGCCGGCTCGATCGCAAGCCCCGTTCCGTCCCAGTCGGGAACCACGATGACAAGCGGGAAGCGCAGCGCGAGCGCGCGTTCGAGCGCGGCCGGTGCGATGGCCCTGGCGCAACGCGCGCCGAGGAGGACGAGACGAGCGTCCTTGAGCGCCGTTTCGAGACAAGCCGTCTCGTCGCCGCGCGAGGGCACGCGAGCGTCGACTCCGGCGAGCCGATATCCGGCAGCGCTCAGCTCGTCACCAAGAAAAACGCTCGTCGAGGTCATTGAAGTTCACGCCAATCGGTTCAAGATCAAGACCGACACGATCAACCCGTAGATGGCGATACCCTCTGCGAGTCCGACGAAGATCACCAGCCTGCCGAAGAGATCGGGTTTTTCGGCGAGCGCGCCGACCGCAGCGCTGCCCAGTTTCGCGACTGCATAGGCGGCCGCGGCGGTCGAAATGGAAGTCGCCGCCGCTGCGCACGCCAACGCCCAGCGCCACACTTCCGGCGGCAGGGAATTGGCCGTGCCGGCCTGGGCGACAGCAACCCCGCTCCAGAAGATGAGCGCGGTGACAACGCAGCCCAATAGTGCGGCGATCACGACCATAACCACGGAAAACTTAAGTCCTTGGGACATTCCGGATCTCCTCAGATGACCCCGAAGGGGGAGGCAACGGACGGAACTCTCGCCCGGTGGGTTCAAAAAACCTCGTGAAGAACTCGAAAAGGACGAGACGCGTGGTCTGTATCGAAGCCACCAGCACCTCGATGACGATGATCAGGGCATTGCCGGCGAGCAGCAAAACGCCATAGCCGACTTGGCTGCCTGCGTCCTGCGCCATCGATGCCAGGGCGCTCGATAGTCCGGCGTGTGCCAATGCAAACGCCCCGACGCGAACAAAGGACAGCGTGTTGATCAGGATCTGGACCAGCTTCTCGATCAGCTCGCCCAGCGCCGCAAACGCGGCACCGATTCGCGGTTCCTGGATCAGCCGGCCAAAGAGTTGGATGCACGCTCCCGCAGCGGCAAGCGCGTATCCAAGCGGGTGAAAGTAGGCAAGCAGCACGCCGATGTACAAGGCGAGGAATCCCGCATCGCAGCCGAGCCAAGCCGCGAGCTTTCCGCGCCAATAGGCTTCCAGGCCAGTCAGCGCGAATCCAAGCGCAAGCAGCGCGCCTCCAAAGACGATCGGTACCAACAGCACGGGCAACGGATCCTCGAGCGGGTCCACCCACAGCGGCGGGACCGCACCGTGAATGCTGCCCGCGCTGCCGAAAACGAATCCGAAAACAGTCGCCGCAATTCCGCCTGCCACCAGCAAGCGGAGCATCGGCCAACGCCGCTGAAACGCGAGCCCGATCAGGACCAGCACCATTCCCTGGACGACGTCGCCAAACATGTAACCGAACATAAGCGGCGCCACAAGTACCAGGAGCCCACTGGGGTCAGTGACGAAACGACCCGGCATGCCCACCAGGCGAGCGAAAATCTCGAAGGGCTGGATCCAGCTGGGATTGCGAAGGATCAGCGGCGCCTGAAGTTCTTCCGGAGCTTGGGGAAAATGCACCAGCGCTCGGGCGTGAGAACGTTCCATGCAGGCCGCAAGCGATCCTGCATCGCTGGTCCAACCCGTGATACGCGCGTAGATCCCCCCGTTCGGCATGGATGCATATCCCTGCACTGCCGCGCGCGCCGCTGCCGGACGCCTTGCAAGGGGCTCGATTTCGGCGCAGCCGGCCGCGGCAAGCGACTGGAATACGCCGTCGGCA
This sequence comes from Betaproteobacteria bacterium, assembly GCA_016210745.1. Taxonomy (GTDB): domain Bacteria; phylum Pseudomonadota; class Gammaproteobacteria; order Burkholderiales; family SG8-39; genus JACQTO01. The sequence continues at coordinate 33,423 of JACQTO010000127.1, read as the reverse complement.
TCTTCGGTCGCCGCGATGATTTCGAACCAGGCAGCGGGCTGCGGGCGGATCATGACGCGATCACGCCATCGCGCGCCAGGCGGTGCTTCAACAGCCCGGCGCGTAGCCGCTCGATGTCGAGCGTGACGAAAGCGATGTAAATGAATGCTGCCACGGGATGAAGCACCGAGCGCCGAAACAGACTGCGCAGTTTGCGCGCGAGGTCATTGCGCCCCATCGCCGCCGGCTGTTTCATTGCGGCATCGAACAGCCTCGCGAGGTCCTCCAGTGAAGCGGTGTCGCTCCGCCGAGGCCAGCGCCGGCGCCACTCGTCGAGCCACGCTTGGAGGATATGCGAAGGGCAAGCGCTGTCGGGCAGCACCGTGCCGCCCGCATCTTCCCGCGCCGACCCCAGCGATGCGCCGCAGGCTTCACGCAGCATGACTTCAAGCGTTTTCGGATCGGCTCGTGCATAGACCTGAAGCACTGGATCACGAAGCACCCAGGGCAGCGGTGCTCCGCCGCGGCCAAGGTGCCAAAGGGCCGGCAGGTCCACCAATCCACGCGTCCACAGCAGTGCCGGCTGCCATCGACCGGGCATCCAAGTGGCGATCTCGGAGACGCATTCGCGCCAGCCCGCGCGCAGGGCGATCTCGATCGCGTGGCTGTCGGCATGCGGTGTGATCCCCGCCACCCATCGTCTGAGTCCCGAGGAGCGGGCAATCTCCAGCGCGACGCTAGGTTCCGGTGCCGCTTCCAGCTTTTGCCAGACGGACTCGTCCGGGCGCTCACCGAATTGCGCCTGCAACCTGGCCTGAGCGTAGTCCATGGTTCAGCTCGATTCCGACGTGCCGGCGAGTTCCTCGATAATCCGGGTAATTGCCCGGTCTAGCGCTGCGAAGACAGATGCATCCGTCCCCATATCGCGTTCGAGTGCTGCCATTTCGCTGCGAATCCGCTCCTGGCGCAACCGTGCGGCCACGGTCATTCGCTCGCGAAGGCGCTCGATTCTGGCCTCAGCGCGCTTGCGCACCAGCTCTGCGTGCGCCCTGCCTTCGGCGACCAACTGCAGCGCTTGAAGCTTGCATTGCTCGACTTGCGCGAGTGCGGCGCGCTCAGCTTCCAGTACGCGCGAAGCCGCTTCTTCGGCTCGCGTGGGACGGGTAGTTGCGGCAGGCGATCTCATGGCAGGAGAAATCGGCCGGATGATTCATATTTGACGTTATTTAGGAGGTTCCCCGTATTGACGGCGATCAACCTCGCAGTTGATGACCGCTGACTTCGCGCAAGTACGGTTAGAAGCGGGCGGCGAACGCGCTGCCTGTTTTTCGAGCGCCCGCAGCCCTCACCTGTTCTGAGCAGCGCCCTGCAGCGGGTCAGCGGTGCTTGCGGATTGTCTTGCCGAACACGGCTGGCATGGATGCCCTCATGTCGAATCCCGCGAAGCCGGAGCGAGTCGCGGCGCCTCGGGAGTGCCCTCGGCACTTCCGGCTTGGATCCTGCCGGACTTCACATCCTCATACCAGAATGCGTGATGCTCCTTGGCCCAGGATTCATCGACATAGCCGTAGCGCATCCCCTCGTAAGCGCCTTCGACGCCGATGCTGCCCATGTAAATGTGGAAAAATGAAAGTGCAATCATGAAACCGGCAGCCACCGAGTGAGTAATGCTCGCGATGATCATGACCAACCGCGATTGGTCAAAGTTGGGAAAGTCCAGGATCAAACCCGATACGCAGACAACGAACGCCAGCACGACGACCCCACCCCAAAACCAGAGTTTTTCGCCGGCGTTGAACTTCCCGGAGGGTATGTGCTCGCCGGTCAACATCCCGCCTCCCTTCAGGAACCAGGTGAAATCGTAGCGGCGCGGCAGCATATCTTTTATGTACAAAACGATGAACACCACGGCACTCGCAAGAAACACCGGCCCGAGGAAGTTATGCAGGGTCTTCGCGATCTCGGCAAGCCAGGAAAACAGCGTGTAGCCGATGACAGGCAACAGCACGTATTTCCCGGCCATCGTGATGAGGCCGCTTATGCCCAGCAGGCAAAAACTGATAGCCATGGTCCAATGCGTTCCGCGCTCGAGCGGGGTGAAGCGGTGTATCAGCCGTCCCGTGGGCCCTTCGCGGACTTTGATCGGACCGCGCCCCCAGTAAAACAACCCGATAGCGCACGCGAAAGCGATGATCAACCAGCCGGCAATCGGAACGATCCAGGAATTACGCAGCTCGCGCCACGTTTGGCCGTAGGTCTGGATCAGTACTCCGGCTTCTCTGCCTCTGGTCGTGGTGAAATGTTCCTGCCCTTCCTTGCGGACTTCGCGCCACACCGGCGCGTTGTTGTAGGGCTGAGTCTGTTGGCGCTGAGCCGCCGTCTCCTGTGGGCTCTGCGCCAGTGCCGGGTCGTTCGCAAAGTACAGCAATAGCGCGAGCGCGAATACCCCACGCCACAGAACTGAGATCGGTTTCATAGGCCGCTCCTTATTCAACCTTGCCGTATTCGTCCTAGCTGCGCCGATGGGGCGCGATCTGCCACTACTGCTAGTCGCTGCACTGCGAAGCTGGAAGGAAGTTTCGCCTTCTTATCCTTGTTCTGCCGCTTGCCAGCTTGAGTCCGTCTCACTTTCGGCCAGTCTGGCAACTCGCAAAGCGTACGCCCCCGGGTGGAGCAACGCAATGACACAAGTCAAAACCGTAGGCACGTCCATTTGCGGCATCCCGCACTTGGCGTATGTACTCCCGCGCAATTTGTTCCTGCGACCCAGGGGGCGATCCGCCTCGTGGCGCCGGTTGATCAAAATCAAACGAAACTGGGGTGTATCGCGGAGAATGATGACAAGGAAGGTAGCCAGTGCTCTAAGGACGACGGGAGATCATGGCAGCCAGCATCGACATCGCCAGAATCATCGATGAGCAGAAAGTCGGTTCGTTTCACCTGACTGTTGTCGGCGTGTCGTTTCTGCTGATGCTGGTGGACGGCTACGACAACATCTCGATCGCCTATATAGCGCCATTGCTGATCAAGGAATGGGGCATGGACAAGTCGGTGCTCGGGCCGCTGTTCAGCGCCGGTCTCTTGGGCGGGTTTTTCGGCCCGCCGATATTCGGTTACCTGGCGGACCGGTACGGTCGCAAGAACACCGTAATCTGGGGCGCGTTCTTTTTCGGTGTGTTCACTTTGGCCCAGGTGTGGGCAAACTCGCTCGGCGCGATGATGGCATTGCGCTTCATCGCCGGCATCGGCATCGGCGGGGTGCTGCCCATCACGGTGGCGCTCAATGCCGAGTTCGCCCCGCGACGGATCCGCGGGACCATGGTCATGCTGAGTTTTGTCGGCGTGGCGCTGGGCGGGGCTCTGGGCGGCCTGGTGGCCTCGATGTACATGGGGACGTACGGCTGGCAGGTCATTTTCTGGACCGGCGGTATCGCCCCCATGCTGGTTGGCGCACTGGCGATGTTTGCCTTTCCCGAGTCGATCAAGTTCCTGTCGCTCAGGCCCGCGCGGCGCGCGGAACTCATCAAGGTGCTTGCCAAGCTCTCGCCCGGCGCAAGCGTTCCCGAGGACGCTCAGTTCGTGCTGAGCGACGAGTCCAACCGCGCCAAGTTCGCCTTCAAAGATCTGTTCGCCGGTCGGCTGGCCTCGGTTACGCCGCTGTTCTGGACGGCAAATGTGATCAGCCTGATGGTGTTCTTCTTCGTCAACCAGTGGACGCCGGTGCTGCTCGCGAGCACCGGGATTCCGGTCGAGCGCGCCGCGATGGCTACGAGCTTGTTCATGATAGGAGGCTTCGTCGGCGTGCTTGCAATCATGCGCCCGGTGGACAGATTCGGCTTTATCGCCGTGCCTATCCTGTTTGCGATCGGCATTCCCGCGGTGGGCCTGATCGGAGTTCCGGGCTTGCCCGAGTTGGCCATCATGACGTTGGTGAGTTTGGCGGGTTTCTGTTTGATCGCCCTTCAGTTCGGCATTATCGCGACCGAGAGCCAGGTGTACCCGACCTACATCCGCTCCTGGGGCGTAGGCTCGTGCTTCGCGTTCGGACGTGTCGGATCGGTCATCGGTCCTCTGGTCGGCGGCGCCATGCTGGCGAAAAACGTGCCGGTGGAGAATCTCTTCTATGTGGCGAGCGCCCTGCTCGTCATCGGGCTGGTCGCCGCAATCGCGCTCACGCCCTTGTATCGGACCAGAATGCGGGAAATGATTCAGGCGGCCCAGCGGCCGCCTGACACTGAAATAGACGGACCATAACCACGCTTTGAACAGCACCATTTGCCACAGCTAACCCAAACTGTTCGCGCCTAGTGACTTGTGATACCGTTGCCAGCGGCAGCGGCAGGGGGCCAAAGAACAAGCAGCGCACTGTGCCGGCAACCCCGGGCAATCCGATCTTACGCCGTCGCGTTAATCTGGAACCTATCTCATAGGTTCTAACCATGGATTCGATATGAACGTCAGCGATATCAAGCATTACATCGACGATCGCCCCGAGGAAGGCGTGTTCCGCGTACACCGCAAGGTGTTTTCGGACCCCGAGCTGTTCCAACTGGAACAGCGCTACATCTTCGAGCGCACCTGGCAATTCCTCACGCTGGAATCGGAGATCGCCAAGCCCAACGATTTCGTCACCGGATGGATCGGGCGCACGCCGGTGCTCGTTACGCGCGACCCGCAGGGCGAGGTGCGGGCTTTTGCCAACGTATGCCGGCACAAGGGATCGGTCCTTTGCCGCCAGGAGCGCGGCAACCTGAAGTATCACCAGTGCATCTACCACGGCTGGTCCTATGACAGCACCGGGCGCAACATCCACATCAAGGACGCCAAAGAGGGGTGCTACACAGCCGCATTCGACGCCGAGAACCACGATCTGTTGCCGATTGCGAAGTTGGGCCGCTACAAGGGTCTGATTTTCGGCAGCCTGTCGGCGGCGGTGCCGTCGATCGAGGAGTTCCTCGGCGAACTGCGTTTCTTCATCGACCTTGCCATGGAGCAGAGTCCGCAGGGAATGGAGTTCGTCCCGGGGCGTGCCGGCTACACGTTTGCAGGCAACTGGAAGCTGCAAATGGACAACGGCGTGGATTTCTACCATCTCACTTCCACGCACCGGAGCTTCATCGCCGTGCAGCAGCGGCGCGCCGCGGGAGAGGGGCACCAGGAGGCGCGGATGTACGACTGGTCGAAGCGGCTCGAGCAAGACGCCGGCATGTTTCAGTTTCGCCATGGCCACACCGTGGGCTGGCTCAACCAGGTGGAGGTGGAAAAGCGGCCGATCTACCCGGAGATCGGCAAGATTCGCGAACGCCTGGGCGACCTGCGCGCCGACTGGATGTTGAAGCCGCGCAATCTGGTCGCGTTCCCGAACATGCAGATCGCCGATGCGACCGCGCTGCTGCTGCGAACATTTCGCCCGCTGGCGCCCGACCGCACCGAGATGCAGGTGCGCTGCCTTGCGCCGATCGGCGAGCCCCCGGAACAGCGCGCTTGGCGATTGCGGCAGTTCGAAGATTTTTTCAATGCGAGCGGCTTTGCCACGCCCGACGACACCGTGATGTACGAAGAGTGCCAAACGGGGTTCTCGGCGCAGCCGCTCGACTATCTGCAGGGATATGCGCGCGGAATGACCGCGTTGGAGCCGGGTGCCGATCAGTTGGCCCGCACGCTAGGCATCGAACCGGTGTCGAGCCATCACGGAGCTTATCGCGTGCAGAACGAAGTGCTCTTTCACCCGATGTATCGCGAGTGGGCGCGTCTGATCGAATGCGGGCTCTCCGGCAAGGAGGCCTATTGATGAGCGAAGCGCGTGCATTGCTCGCCGCGGGCGAGGAGATTCTTCAGCGCGAGGGCATATACCTCGACGAACAGCGCTGGAATGAATGGCTCGATCTGTTCGCGCCGGACTGCGAGTATTGGGTGCCTGCCTGGACGAGCGAGCGCGTGCTTGCCGCCGATCCGCAGCGCGAGCTGTCGCACATCTATTACGCCAGCCGGCAGGGACTGGAGGACCGCATCGTGCGCATTCGCACCGGGCGCTCGCCGGCTTCCACGCCCATGCCGCGCACGGCGCATCTGGTGAGCGCCGTGCTGGCGCTCGAACCGCCGACATCGGAGCGGCTGCGGTTGCGCTCGACCTGGGCGAGCCACGTGTTCTTCCCCCGATCGCGCATGACCTATACGTTCTTCGGCTACGCGATCCACGAACTTGTGCAGCGCGAGAACCGCTGGCTGATCCAGCGCAAGAAAACGGTGCTGCAAAACGACTTCATTCCGACCATGCTCGACGTGTATTGTATTTAGGCGTTGATGAGACGAGTGTTAACGAAGTCGACAAGCGTTGTTTTTGACCCGTCTCCCCCTTTTGTTCAGTTGCTTGCAACTGAACAAAAGGGGGAGATTGATTAACGGCAAAAGCAGCATCGCTGCTTGCGACTCCCTCGGCTCACCGAGCGGAGCCACATCCGCTAGATCATAATTCCATGCCATCGCGATAGGCACGAAAGGATTCTCTGATCCCAAATATCCACGGAGGCATCGTGACTGCCAAACCACGCATCGCACATCTTGCCGGGCCGAACGCCACGATACAGAACAGCCCGCCGCTCGTAACCAGCAACAAAGCGCGCGCGAAATACGGATTGCCGCTCGTTGCCAATCCCGACCGTTCGCCGGCCCGATTCGACGTGCTGCGGCCACAGCGCCTCGCGCTGCCGGTCAAGGTCTACGTCGAGCAATTCGGCGCGCATCCGCTCGAACGCGATGCGGCGGAGCTCTACGGCCCGCCGGACGGCTACCTCGATGCGCAGGGGCAGTTCCGCAAGGAACGCCGCAGCCCGGATGACAAGCCGGTCTACGAGATCGAGCTGCAGCCCGAAGACGGCCTCTACCCGATGCCCTACATGGCGCGACAGGCCGATGGGCGCGCCTGGGACGACGATAGCGCCGAGCCCGGAGCGCCGGCGAACCGCGCGCGCCAGCCCTTCTATCCGGACGGATCGCGACCGTTCGAGGAAATCGATCGCCTGGGCATCGGGCATCATGGAACGGGAAATCTGATTTCGTCGCAGGCGGACATCGATTTCTACCGCGTGCTCCCGCCATCGGGTTACACGAAGGGGCTGGAGGCCGGGAAACGCACCGACGTGGGATCTGAGGATATCGCGCCCGAGACCCGTGGCCGGGATTTCTTCCCCTATCGGCCGCCGCACATCGCAGCATCCCCGCCGAGGCCCGCGCTCGCCCGCATCACCAACGCCGCGCAGAAGATCCTGGCCGGCGGCGAATACCTGGGAGCGATATGGACCCAGGGCAGCCCGCGGATCGAGGAGCAGATCTACTGGTTCAATTTGCTGCTCGACACGACTCTCCCGATTTGCGGCAACGCGGCGCAGCGGGCGCACGGCCAGATCAGCAATGACGGGCCGAAAAACATTGTCGACTCGGTCACCTACCTCACCTCGCGCGTCTGGGCCGACGAAGCCGGGCGCAACCGTGCCGGCATGGTGCTGATTCAGGAACAGCGCGTGTTCGCCGCGCGCGACGTGCAGAAAGGCGATGCCAGACCCGGCGGTTACATCGCCACGGGTGGCCACGGCGGCATACTCGGCACGGTCGGTGGCGAGAGCGTACCGATGCTCACCTATTTGCCTGCGACGCGACACACCTGGCGATCGGAAGTGAACGTCACGCGGCTGCCGCGCGAAGTCATGGGTGCGCGCAGCGAGGGCGGGCGTATGGTGCCGATCCCGGTGCCGATCAAGACTGCCGGGGGCGAACTGCTCGAGAGTGCGATTCCAAAAGTGACGATCGTGAAGGACGGCAACTACCTCGCGGATGATTACACGCTGGACGTCGAGCGGCAGGTCGACGTGTTCGCGCAGATCGACGCCAACCTGCGCAGCGCCCCGCTCGCAGGATTCGTGTACGAGGGTTTATCGCCCTACGGATACGGGGTTGACGCCGCGCGCAATCAGGCGATGCTGCGTGCTATTCACCGCGGGATGCCGGTCGTGAGCGTCGGCCGCGGCAACAATGATGGCTTCACGCCGGGTCGCGACCTTTTCATCGGCGGCAGCAATCTCACGGCGACCAAGGCGCGCCTTCTGCTGATGGCCTGCCTGATGCGTTTCGGCGGCTTGCCGCCCGCCGCCGACCCGCAGCGGCCGACCGACGCCGAGCTCGCCGCGATCCGTGCCAAACTCGCCGAATATCAGGCGGTCTTCTTTACGCATTGAATCGGGTATCGTTCAGCCACCGGGGCAAGCGCCGCTTGTCTACGAGTATGACCGAACGCCATACCGCTTCGCCGCACCAAGTGGTGCTGGACACCAACGTGGTGCTCGACTTGGTCGTCTTCGGCGACCCTGGCGTTGCGCATATCGCCCAGGCAATCCGCTCCGGCGCGGTCGTTCCGCTCGCCACGCGCGAATGCCTCGACGAGCTGCGCCGGGTGCTCGCGTACCCGGCGCTGAAGTTGGACTCGCCGGCTCAGAACGACGCGTTCGAGCGCTTTTGCGCACAGGCGCTGTTGATCGAAGCCCCGGGCTCGCCTGCGCCGGCTGAACTGCCGCGCTGTACCGATGCGGACGACCAGAAATTCCTCGAACTGGCCCTGCATTCCGGTGCACGCTTCCTTCTCACCAAGGACAAGGCGCTGCTACGGCTGGCGCGTGCCGCCGCCCCTCTGGCGAGCTTCGAGATCCTGCACCCCTCGAAATTTGTTTCTCCGATCTGAGCCGGAACCAGCTGGTCTCGCCGTTTATCGATCTCCCCTTTTCGGGCAGTTGCAGGCAACTGCCCGAAAAGGGGAGACGGATTTACAGAGGCACCGACGTCTAGCCGCCGATGCGCTTCAGTCCTGCCAGATCGAGAACGGTGATGCCGCCGTACTCGACGCGCAGCATGCCGTTTTTCTCCAGCACTTGCAGCGCCTGATTGACGCGCTGGCGCGAAACACCGGACAGATAGCCGATTTCCTGCTGGGAGATCTGGATCTTGGTCTCGGTAACCGGATAGAGGTGCGGATTGAATAGAGATGCCAGCGCGCGGGCCACCCGGGCATCGGGATCGAGCAGGCGCTCGTGCTCGATCATGCCGATGAACTGTCCCAGCCTCTCGTTCAGCTGCATCAGCAGGAAGCGGTTGAAGGGGATGCTGTTGTCGAGCAGCCAGCGGAACGTCGCCTCGGGCATGAAGGCGATACGCGAGTCGCGCAGCGTGACGATATCGTACTTGCGCAGCTCGCGCTTGAGGACAGAACCTTCGCCGAACCAGCTCCCCGCGGGAATGCCGGCCAGGGTGACGGCCTTCCCGGACTCGGACTCGGAATTGAGTTTCACCAATCCATCGACGACCCCGATCCAGGCATTGGTCGGTTCACCCTTTCGGCACACGTAGGCACCGCCGGCGAACTCGCGTTGGACGACATCGGATTTGACCCGATCCAGTTGATCCGGGGATAACCCGCCGGTCCACGGGCTCAAAGCGAGCATTTGGTCGAGCGACCGCATCAAGAATGCGCCATGATTGTCAGCTAGGCGACAGCCTACCCCGATTTTAGACTTTATGATCCGGCTCGCGAACACTGGCCGATTCCGGGGTAATATGGAACCGCTGCCCTTAGAGGCTGTCCCCCGGGACAGGAGGAGGAGAGCAATGGCCGAACAGCTCGATACGTTCCCGCGCCTACTGCTGCACCATGCCAAGGTGCGCGGCGAGCACGCGGCTGTTCGGGAGAAGGACCTCGGCATCTGGCAGACTTGGACTTGGTCCCAGGTCTCCGACGAGGTGCGCGCCCTTGCCTGCGGCCTGGCCGCGCAGGGTTTCAAGCGCGGCATGAATCTGGCCATCATCGGCGACAACCGCCCGCGGCTCTACTGGGCCATGGCGGCTGCCCAGTCGCTGGGCGGCGTGCCCGTTCCTTTGTACCAGGACGCGGTGGCCGAGGAGATGGTGTTCGTCCTCAACGACGCCGAGGTCCACTTCGCCATCGTCGAGGATCAGGAGCAGGTCGACAAGCTGCTCGAAATCAAGGACCGCTGTCCGAAGCTCGAGCACGTCATCTACGACGATCCGCGCGGACTGCGGCATTACGAACAGGAGTTTCTCCAGGGCTACGACGAGATCCGGGCCCTGGGCTTCGCACGGGACAGGGAGCGGGCCGATTTTTTCCTTGGCGCAGTGGAAGAAACTCGTCCCCAAGACGTCGCTATCATTCTTTACACCTCCGGGACGACGGGCAAGCCCAAGGGCGTATGCCTCACCCACGCGGCGCTGCATTCCGCCGCGCGCGGCGGCGTGGAATTCGACCGGCTGACGCCGAACGAGGAAGTTCTTTCCTACCTGCCGATGGCTTGGATCGGCGACCAACTGTTCTCATACTGCGAGGCCCTGGTCGCAGGGTTCACCATCAACTGTCCGGAGTCGGCAGAAACGGTGATGACCGATCTGCGCGAGATCGGCCCCACCTTCTACTTTGCGCCGCCGCGGATCTTCGAGAATCTGCTCACACAAGTGATGATCCGCATGGAGGATGCGGGCGCGTTGAAGCGCTGGATGTTCCGCAGCTTCATGGAGGTAGCGCGCCGCTGCGGAACCGAGATCCTGGACCGCAAACCCGGCATTGCGTCCGCCGACCGCTTCCTGTACTGGCTCGGCAATATTTTCGTCTACGGACCTCTGCGCAATGTGCTCGGCATGAGCCGGATTCGCGTGGCCTACACTGCCGGGGCCGCCATCGGTCCGGATCTGTTCCGATTCTATCGCTCGATCGGCATCAACATGAAGCAGCTCTACGGTTCGACCGAGACCTGCGCCTATGTGTGCCTGCAGCCCGACGGGGACATCAAGCTCGACACCGTCGGCAAGCCTGTGCCGGGCATCGAGGTCAAGATCGCCGACAACGGCGAGGTGCTGGTGAAGAGCCCGGCCATGCTCAAGGAGTATTTCAGGCGCCCCGAAGCCACCGCCGAGGCAATCGACAGCCAGGGCTATTTCCATACCGGAGACGCGGGGTACTTCGACGACGATGGGCACTTGAAGATCATCGACCGGGCGAAGGATGTGGGGAAACTTTCCAACGGCGCCGTGTTCGCTCCGAACTATGTCGAGAACAAACTCAAGTTCTTCTCCTACATCAAGGAGGCGGTAGCTTTCGGGCACGGGCGCGACGTCGTGTGCGCGTTCATCAACATCGATATGTCGGCGGTGGGCGACTGGGCGGAGCGGCGCGGCATCGCCTATTCGGGCTACACCGATCTGGCCGGTATGGACAAGGCCTACGACCTGATTCGCGATTGCGTGGAAAAGGTCAACGCGGATTTGTCGCAGGATTCGGTCCTGTGTCACTCCCAGATTCGGCGCTTTTTAATCCTGCACAAGGAGCTCGATCCCGACGACGACGAGCTCACGCGCACGCGCAAAGTGCGGCGGGGTTTCATCTCGGAGAAATATACGGTGTTGATCGAGGCGCTGTATTCCGACAAGACAACGCAATTCGTCGAAACGCAAGTGAAGTTCGAAGACGGCCGCACCGGCACGATCAGCGCGGACATCAAGATCCGCGATGCCGCGGTCTACGAGCCGCTGGCCAAGGCGGCCTGAGGCGTTCGGATGGCGAGAACACAGGTGGACATTTTTGACCGACTGTTGCGGATAGTTCATGGCTGAGCGGACCATTCGGGATCGGGTCATGCTCCACGACGCCATCGACGTCGCAGAATTCGATTTTTCCGACATGAATTTGACCACCGAGGCGCAAGTCGACGAATTCTATGACGAAGCTGAGCGCCGGCTCGCCGCCACCAATCGGCAATGGTATTTCCTGGTCAACTACACCCATTGCGAAATCGACCCCGCGGTCTGGGACCGTTTCGCCGCCCGCGGCAAGAAGACCAACATCGTGTTCTCGCTCGGCACGGTGCGGGTCGGGACCAGCGCGCGCACGCGCGAGACCATCCGCGCGGACGCGGGGCGCGCGATGTTTCGCGCCAATATTTTCGATTCCCGCGATCAGGCGATGTTCGCCATCGGCGAAATGCGCAAGCGGCGCGAAGTCGTCGGCGAGGAAGCAGCCGAAGCCTTTCTTCGGGTCGAAGACATCCACCTGAGTTTCGGCGGGGTACGCGCTCTCTCCGGCGTCGGATTCCAGGTCGAGCGGGGCGAGATCTACTCCATCATCGGACCCAACGGCGCGGGCAAGACCTCGATGCTCAATGTCATCAGCGGATTCTACCGTCCGAACCGCGGCGAGATCATTTTCGAGGGCAAGGACCGCACGCATTTGCCGGCGCACGCGGTGGCCGAACTCGGGTTCGCCCGCACCTTTCAGAACATCGCGCTGTTCAAGGGCATGACCACGATCGACAACATCATGACCGGGCGCTCGCTGAAAATGAACGGCAACTTCCTGACCAACGCCCTGTATTGGGGATTCGCGCAGAAGGAAGAAATCGCCCATCGCGAGCAGGTCGAGAAGATCATCGATTTTCTGGAAATCCAGGCGATCAGGAAGACGCCCGTGGGGCGGCTGCCCTACGGTCTGCAAAAACGCGTCGAGCTTGCCCGGGCCCTGGCGATGGAAGCCAAGGTGCTGCTGCTCGACGAGCCGATGGCGGGGATGAACGTCGAGGAAAAGGAGGACATGGCCCGATTCATCCTCGATGTCAACGAACAGTGGGGCACCACCATCGTCCTGATCGAGCATGACATGGGTGTGGTGATGGACATTTCCACGCACGTGGTCGTGCTCGATTACGGGGTGAAGATCGCCGAGGGAACGCCTGATGAAGTCCGCGCCGATCCAGTCGTCATCCGGGCCTATCTGGGGGTCGCACATTGATGCTTTCTTTCGTTATTGCGCAGGCGGAAGTTCGGTTCGTCCCGCCGGTCTTGGGCGCGGGCGCCAGCGTGGGCGGCGGGAGGGCCGGATGAACTGGCAATTTTTTATCGAGGTCCTGGCCGGCGGCCTGCTCGCGGGGGTGATGTATTCGCTGGTGGCGCTCGGGTTCGTCCTGATTTACAAGGCCTCGGGGGTGTTCAACTTCGCGCAAGGCGCGATGGTGTTCTTCGCCGCGCTCACATTTGTCAGCCTGCTGGAGCGCGGCGTTAATTTCTGGCTTGCGCTCGTCATCACCCTCGCGGTGATGGTCGTGCTCGGCATCGCCATCGAGCGGGTGGTGCTGCGACCCTTGGTGAACCAGCCGCAGATCACTTTGTTCATGGCCACCATCGGTCTTGCCTACGTGCTGGAGGGTCTGGCGCAGTTGGTGTGGGACTCGCAGCCGCACGGCCTGGAATTGGGTATTCCGGACGAGCCGATGGCGTGGTTGTCCGAGAACGTGAATATCAACATCAGCCAGTTCGATATGTTCGCGGCGGTGGTGGCGGGCACGCTGGTGGCGGTGCTCGCCGTGTTCTTCCAAAAGACCCGTATCGGTCGCGCGCTGCGCGCGGTCGCCGACGACCACCAGGGCGCGCTCGCCGTGGGCATCCCGCTGCGCCAGATCTGGGCAATCGTATGGACGGTGGCCGGTTTCGTCGCGCTGGTGGCGGGCCTCATGTGGGGGGCGCGCAACGGCGTTCAGTTCGCCCTCACCTTCATTGCGCTGAAGGCGCTGCCGGTGCTGATCCTCGGCGGGTTCGAGTCGGTGGCCGGCGCCATCGTCGGCGGCCTGATCATCGGCGCCTCGGAGAAGCTGGCGGAGGTCTATTTCGGCCCCTACGTCGGCGGCGGACTGGAGTCCTGGTTTCCGTACGTGCTTGCACTGCTGTTCCTGCTGGTGCGGCCCGAAGGACTGTTCGGCGAGAAGCATATTGAGCGCGTATGAGTTTGCCCCTTGATTCTAAATGCCAAGCCGGACAAGCCGGAACCAAGGTGGCTGGTTTTGCCTTTATTCAATCTCGTGTTTTTCGCGCAGGTGCAACTTCGCAACTGCGCGAAAAACACGAGACCTATAGAACACCAAAACCTTCACCGGAATGGTCAACACTCGTAACTCACTAAATCCTAAATCCTGAATCCCCATGTTCTATAGAGAAGCGGGCCAGTTCAAAGCCTCCTACGCACAGGACCAGCAGATCTTTCCGATCCTGCAGGACCGGATAGGCATGGGGATCGTCCTGGTTTTCGCCTTCGTGGTCGTGCCGTTGATCGGCAACCAATATTGGCTTTCGGCGATTCTCACGCCGTTTCTGGTCCTCGCCTTGGCCACGTTGGGGCTGAACATTCTGACCGGTTATGCGGGACAGCTCTCCCTCGGAACCGCCGCGTTCATGGCGGTTGGCGCGTTCATGGCATACAACTTCGTGCTGCGCATCCCCTGGATGCCGATTCTCGTGTCGTTTGCCCTTGCCGGGCTGTGTGCCGCCGCTGTCGGCGTCGTTTTCGGGCTGCCCTCGCTGCGCATCAAGGGGTTTTACCTTGCCGTTGCGACGCTCGCTTGCCAGTTCTTCGTGCTCTGGGCGCTGCAGCGGATCGGCTGGTTTACGAACTACAGCGCCTCTGGGGTGATTTCGGCGCAGAAGATCGTGATTCTGGGCTACGTCTTCGACTCTCCGGCGAGCAAGTATCTGCTCACCTTGAGCATTGTCGCGCTGCTGGCGCTCCTGGCCAAGAATCTGATGCGAAGCGAAACCGGGCGCACCTTCATGGCGGTGCGCGACATGGACGTGGCGGCCGAGGTGATCGGCATCCGCATGATGCACACCAAGCTGCTCGCCTTTGCCATCAGTTCGTTCTATTGCGGGGTCGCCGGCGCGCTGTATGCGTTTTCCTACCTGGGCACGGTGGAGCCGGAAGCCTTCAACCTCGACCTGTCATTTCGCATTCTGTTCATGGTCATTGTCGGCGGGGTGGGCAGCATCCTGGGCTCATTCCTGGGTGCGGCTTTTATCACGCTGCTGCCCATCTTCCTCAGCTTGGTATCGGGCTGGATCTCAGGCCTTTTCGACGTTGAGTTCTCCTTTGCCATGTTGTCGAACCTGGAATTGATCATTTTCGGCGGCCTCATCATTTTCTTCCTCGCCGTCGAGCCCAACGGGTTGGCGAGGCTATGGCAGATTGGCAAAGAGAAGCTGCGACTTTGGCCGTTTCCGCATTAAAAACGCGGAGTTAATGGTTTTTGCTTTCGAGAATGGATTCGGTATAGTGGAGAAGCTAGGCAGCATTCGAACCTGCTGAACAAGGGTATTTGTTTAACCAGAGGAAGAGGAGAAATTCGATGCTTACGCGAACTAGAAATTTGGCTCTTGGCGTAGCGGGGGTGTTGGCACTTGCGGCGGGCCCCGTGCTTGCGCAAAACGAGCAGTTCATTCCGGCCAATGGCTATTGGGTTGGACCGTATGCCCCAGGCGGATCGGGGTTCTACGGCGGCATGATTGATTATTTCCAGATGCTGAACGATCGCGACGGCGGCATCAACGGCGTCAAGCTCACCTGGGAAAAGTGCGAAACCGAATACAACAACGCGCGCGGCGTTGAGTGCTATGAGCGCAACAAGAAAAAAGGGCCGACCGGGGCCACGGTAATCCATCCGCTTTCGACCGGCATAACCTATTCGCTGATCGAGAAGGCCACTGCCGACCATATTCCCGTCATTTCGATGGGCTATGGCCGCACGGACGCCTCCGACGGCCGCGTCTTCCCGTACATCTTCCCGCTGATCACCAACTACTGGTCGCAGAACACCGCCAAGATCAAGTACATCGGCATGAAGGAAGGCGGGATGGACAAGCTGAAGGGCAAGAAGATCGTGAATCTGTATCACGATTCGGCCTACGGCAAGGAAACCATTGCGGTTCTTGACGTGCAAGCGAAGAAATACGGCTTCCAGGTCACCCATATTGCGGTGCCTCACCCGGGCAACGAGCAGCAGGCCCAATGGCTCGAGATTCGCCGCATCAAGCCCGACTGGGTGATCCTGCGCGGCTGGGGCGTGATGAATCCCACTGCGCTGAAGGCCGCGGCGAGGGCCGGTTATCCGCGCACCAAGATCGTCGGCGTGTGGTGGTCCGGCGCCGAAGAGGACGTGATTCCCGCGGGTGACGCGGCCAAGGGTTACGTCGCTGCCGGTTTCAACCTGCCGGGAACGAGCTTCCCGGTAATGCAGGAAATCCTCAAGCACGTCTACAAGAAGGGCAAGGGCGAACTCGAGGACAGCTCCCGCATCGGTTCGATCTACCACACGCGCGGCGTAGTGGCGGGAATTCTCACCGCCGAAGCCATTCGCACGGCGCAAGGCAAGTTCGGCAAGAAGCCGATTACCGGCGAGCAAGCGCGCTGGGGCATCGAGCATCTGAATCTGAACGACGCGCGCCTGAAGCAACTCGGCGCAACCGGCCTGATGCAGGCGCTCAAGGTTTCCTGCATGGATCATGAAGGCGGCGGCGCGGTGAAGTTCATGGAGTGGGACGGCAAGAAGTGGAAGGTCATCACTGACTGGATCAGCTCCGATCAAGCGATCGTGCGGCCCATGATCGAGCAGTCGGCCGCGCAATACGCGAAGGAGAAGGGCATCAAGCCGCGCGATTGTTCGAAGGAGAGCTAAGAGCAGGATTCAGGATCTAGGATCCAGGATTGAGGAGTGGGGAGGGATTTCCTCCTCGCTCTTCTCTCCCGCTCTCTCAGAGCCCAAATGGTAAATCGCAAACCTCGCACGCTCACGCCTTAGCCGACATGTCTGCCATCCTCAAACCTCAACCTGCCAAGCAGGCTTATCTGGCCGTCAACAACATCGAGGTCATTTACGACCATGTCATCCTCGTGCTGAAGGGTGTTTCGCTCTCGGTCGAGAAGGGCAAGATCGTGGCGCTGCTCGGAGCAAACGGCGCCGGCAAGACCACTACGCTCAAGGCGATCTCCAATCTGCTGCGCGCCGAGCGCGGAGATGTCACCAAGGGAACTATCGAGTTCGACGGCAAGCGCATCGACCGGCTCTCGCCCAACGAACTGGTGCGAATGGGCGTATGTCAGGTGATGGAAGGAAGGCATTGCTTCGAGCACCTCACGGTAGAGGAGAATCTGCTCACCGGCGCTTTTACCCGCAGTGTCGGCCGCATCGAACTGAAGCGCGATCTGGATCTCGTCTACAGCTACTTCCCCAGGCTCAAGGAGCGGCACGCCAGCCTTGCCGGTTATACCTCGGGCGGCGAGCAGCAGATGACGGCGATAGGCCGTGCGCTCATGGCGCAGCCGAAAATGATTTTGCTCGACGAGCCTTCCATGGGACTTGCCCCGCAACTCGTGGAGGAGATATTCGAGATCGTAAGAAACCTCAATCAAAAGGAAGGCGTGTCTTTCCTGCTGGCGGAACAAAACACCATGGTGGCGTTGCGTTTTGCCGATTACGGCTACATCCTGGAGAACGGGCGCGTGGTGATGGACGGCGAAGCCTCCAGCCTGAGGGAAAACGAGGACGTCAAGGAGTTCTACCTCGGTATTTCGAGCGCCGGGCGCAAGAACTTTCGCGACACCAAGTTCTACCGCCGCCGCAAACGGTGGTTGTCATAGAAACCATCAGTCTCCCCGGCGCCGGAATCGCGTGCCTGCGCCCTCCGCTGCTTTATTGCGTTTGAGCTCTTCAGATGGCCGAATACTTTGATTCGCTGGAAACCCGCGATCCGGAGGAACGCGAGCGCGCGCTGATGGCGGCGCTTCCACGGCAGATCGAGCACGCGAAAAAAAACGCGCCGGCGTTTGCGAAATTCCTCGCCGGCGTCGATCCGCGCGAAATTACATCGCGCAAGGCTCTGGCGCAATTGCCGGTAACGCGCAAGTCCGATGTCAAGGACCTGCAGCAAGACGCGCCGCCGTTTGGCGGCCTGGTTGCGACCGCGCCGGGGAGGCTCGCGCGCATTTTCGTTTCCCCCGGCCCGACCAACGAGCCGGAGGGGGCGCGGCCCGACTATTGGCGCACCGCGCGGGCACTGTTTGCCGCAGGGTTTCGTCCCGGCGACATACTGCAAAACTGTTTTACTTACCACTTCACCCCCGCCGCCTCGATGGTCGAGGGCGGGGCGCTGAAACTCGGCTGCGCGGTCATACCCGCGGGCGTGGGCCAGACCGAGATGCAGGTGCAAGCAATGTCCACGCTGAAGCCCGCCGGCTACTGCGGCACGCCTTCGTTTCTGAAGATCATCGTGGAAAAGGCGCAGGAAATGGGCGCCGACATCTCCAGCCTGAAGAAAGCTTGCGTAGCGGCCGAAGCGCTGCCGCCGAGCCTGCGACAATGGCTGAAGGACCACGGCCTGAAGACAGTGTTGCAGTGGTACGGCACGGCCGACCTCGGCCAGATCGCCTACGAGAGCGAGGCGATGGAAGGCATGATCCTGGACGAGGGAATATTGGTCGAGATCGTGCGACCCGGCACCGGCGACCCGGTGACCGAATGCGAAGTCGGCGAGGTTGTGGTGACCACTTTCGGCACAGACTACCCGCTCGTGCGCTTCGGTACCGGCGACCTGTCGGCGGCGATGCCGGGAATCAGTCCGTGCGGGCGGACCAACGTTCGCATCCGCGGCTGGATGGGCCGCGCCGATCAGAACACCAAGGTGAAAGGGATGTTCGTGCACCCCGGGCAAGTGGCCGAGGTGCTCAAGCGCCACCGGGAAATCGTCAAAGCGCGCCTGGTCGTCGATAATCCCGGCGGGCAGGACCGCATGACGCTGCACTGCGAGACAAGCGCCATCCCCTCCGAAGTGCTGGCAGGCGCCATTGCCGAGAGCATGCGCGAGCTGACCAAGTTGCGCGGCGAAGTGGCGTTCCGAAAACCGGGCGAACTGCCCAACGACGGCAAGGTGATAGAGGACGCGAAGAAGTACGATTGATGCGCTGGGTCGATCCCTCCGCCGTGGGTTCTCTTCACGGTGGTCACCTAAGCCGGGCGAGCCGGAACCAAGGAAGCTGGTTTTGCCGTTTATCAATCTCCCCCTTTCGAGCGGTTGCTTGCAACCGCTCGAAAGGGGGAGACGAATTTAGAAACCCAATCTTCGCCAAATTTGTTAACAGTAAACTTGTAAGTGTAAGTGACTAAGGCATGTATCCTCTGCTCGCCGGGTCCCGCCGGCAGGGTTCGCTCACGGTCACGACCAGAAATTGAAGAGTTTTCATCATGCGACCTAAACCGCTCCATGACATCCGCGTTCTCGACCTGACCCGCTTGCTGCCGGGGCCGGTGGCAACTCTCCATCTGGCCGACATGGGCGCTGACGTGATCAAGATCGAGGACACGGGGGCGGGCGACTACGCGCGCGCCATGGGCCGCGCGCGTGAGGGCATGAGCGGGATATTTCGCCTCCTCAACCGCAACAAGCGCGGCTTGCGCCTGGACTTGAAGCAGCCGGCCGGCCGCGACGTGTTCCTGCGCCTGACCGAGGATGCCGACGTGATCGTCGAGGGCTTTCGGCCCGGCGTCATGAGCAGGCTCGGATTGGGCTACGAATCGCTCGCGGCGATCAATCCGCGCATCGTCTACTGCTCGATTTCCGGCTACGGCCAGGACGGTCCGTACCGCGAGCGCGCCGGTCACGACATCAACTACGTCGGCTACGCCGGCGTGGGCGATCAAATCGGCGCCGAGGGCGGCGAGCCGGTGGTGCCGAACTTCCAGATCGCCGACCTGCTCGGGGGCGCGCTCACGCCGGTGATGGGCATGCTTGCCGCACTCGTCGACGCAAAAGCTAGCGGCAAGGGCCGCTATGTCGATGTGTCCATGACCGACGCGACCTTTGCGCATGCGTTGTGGCCGCTCTTCGGACTGCTCGAAGAGGGGCGGACGCCTGCGCGCGGCACAACAAGGCTCTCGGGCGGCCTGCCCTGCTATGGCCACTACGCCACCAGCGACGCTCGCCACATGGCGGTGGGCGCTCTTGAGCCAAAATTCTGGCAGGCGCTGTGCGAAGCACTGGGCTGTCCCGAGCTGAAAGACGAGCATTTGGTCTACGGCAGCCGCGCAGCGCCGGTGAAGGCGCGGCTCGCGGCGATTTTCGCTTCCCACACGCAGCAGTACTGGGCCGAACGCTTGGCGAAAGTCGATTGCTGCGTAACACCGGTGCTTACCATCGAGGAGTCGCTCGAAAACGAGCAATTGCGCGCGCGTGCCATGGTGGTCGAGGAAAACGGTTCGCCGCGCCTTGCGCTTCCGGTGAAGTTTTCCGAATTCGAATTTGCGATCGAGCGCCCGGCGCCCCGCCCGGGCGAGCACAGCGAAGAGATCCTGCGCACTGCCGGCTATGGCGCCGACGAGATCGCCGCGCTGCGCTCGCAGAAAGTCATCTGATAAGCTTTGCATGAATGACCGACGCGCGCTCCCTCGCGATACTCGATAGTGCGCCGTTCGGCATTCCGAATGCCAACGCTTGCCGCAGATACTCCTGGTCAACCAAGCCTACGGTGCTATGAAACCATCGAACTTGAACGTCATCGCTGCTGTCTTCTTCTCCATGTTGATCGTCCTGCCTGCCGGCGCCGACGTGCCGGCAACCGAGGAAGTCCCCTATGTGCAGACGCCCGATGCGGTCGTGGAGACGATGCTCGATATCGCCGGGGTGCGAGCGAACGACTTCTTGATCGATCTCGGTTCTGGCGACGGCCGCATCGTGATCACGGCGGCTAGACGCCATGGCGCGCGCGGCCTCGGCATCGACTACGACCCGCGGCTGGTCCAGGAAGCCAGGGGAAAAGCCCAGGCGGCAGGCGTTTCGGGCCATGTCGCATTTGCGGAACAAAACCTGTTCGAAACCGATCTGCGGCCCGCCTCGGTGATCACCATGTATCTGCTGCCGGACGTGAATCTTGCGCTGCGGCCGAAGATTCTTTCGCAGTTGAAGCCCGGCACCCGCGTCGTCTCCCACGACTGGGACATGGGTGAGTGGAAGGCCGACGCCCAGGTCGAGGTGCCGGTGCCGGACAAGAAAATCGGCTTGAAGAAATCGAGCACCATCTACCTGTGGTTGGTGCCGGCGCGGGTCGAGGGCAGGTGGCGTATGCGCCTTCCGCCTCGCGGTGTCCCCGTCGATTTCGAGCTGCGGCAGAAGTTTCAGGAAATCGCCGGGACCGCGACCATTCGCGGGAATAAATTTGAAATCGACAGCGCCGTGCTGCGCGGCAACATCATTTCTTTTCGTATCGACGACGGCAAGCGCTCCTGGCACCTCTACGGCACTGCCTCGGCCGGACGCATGGTCGGGCAGGTGGGCTTGGGTGGCCGCGCCTACCGCTGGCGCGCGCTGCGCGCGGATTCGAAGCGGCCGGAATGAGCAAATCGAGGGTGAAATCGTTCCGCGGCCATTCCGGCTGATTGCAACTCTACGTGCCGGCTAATTGCAACCTTTGCCACCGGCTATCTGAAACCGCCCGTTCAGCTAGCTTACTCATTGCAGGGCGGGCTTCGGGCGATCGAGTGCCGCAGCCTTTAATGCCGAGCCGCGATCGCTCATGCCGCTATCAACGGCACCAGCATGCCGCCGTCGCGGCGCGCTGCGCCTGCTTTTTCCAGATCGGCCACCAGAAAATCGGCCAGCGCCTCGGGGGTCAGGTGCAGGTAGCGCGCGTTGAGGTCGGCGAAAATGCCGACCGTTTGCACGTAAGTGGGCAGGCTCGCCAGCGGCATGCTGCGTTTGTCGAGCAGGGAAAAAACGAGCAGGACCTTGAGGCAGTGCCGCGCCAGGCGCTCGATGCTCGCTTCGTAGCTCTCAAGGCGCGCGAACGCGCGCTCGAGGGCCGCACCGACCTCGGTGAACATTCGGCCGTGGCCGGGTATCACGAGGCGAACATCCAAGCGTGCGATCGACTCGAGCGTCGAGCGCGTCTCGGCAAAGGCGGTGTCGCGGCCGAACATTTGCGGGAATATCACGCCGAAGCCGTTTTCCCACAGCGCGTCGGCCGCGATGAGGATGCGTTCCTCGGGTGAATAGAACATGACGGCGTTGGTGTCATGGCCCGGTGCGGCGATCGCCTGCCAGTCGATGTCGCCCAGCTTCAGCACCGCGCCGGCATCGAATTCGTCATCGATGCGAAAACGCTCGGCGCGCTGATCGGCGAATCCGAATATGAGCGCTTTTTCGTCCCAGACTTCGATCAGCCTCGCCTCGCCCGAGGGAATGCTGGTGCGGCATTGATATCGATCCTGGATGGCGCGGTTGCCGCCCATGTGATCCGAGTGGCAATGGGTATTGACCAGCCAATCCAGGCGCGCCCCGCGAAGCGCGTGCGCGAGGAGCGCCAGCGTCTGCGGCGCATGCGAACCATAGCCGGAATCGACGAGCGCCGTACCGGCTGCGCCGCGAAAGACGATGTTGTTGCTGGAGAGCCAACCGCGCTCCAGCACCTGGACCGATGCCGGAAGTTTCATTGTCGCGGCTTTCGCGCCGGGAGAAGAGCCAAGACGGCGCGCTTTTCCGATTCGCCAAGCGAAGACCATTCGGCGATTTCATCGAGCGTGCGATAGCAGCCTTCGCACAAGCCGGTGACCGGATCCATCCTGCACACGTTGATGCAGGGTGAAAGCGGATCGTCAGGGGCCGAGGACTGCGGGGCGGCCATGCGCCGAGTGTTACGAACCTGTCTCATGCCGCGCGCCTGCTGACGGGTCCGTGCGCTGGTTCAGCTCAAGACCTGCGGGCCTTTGCGGGGCGCTTGGCGGCGCGCGTGCCGGGCTGATCGGGCACCGGCACCCAGGAGGCGTTTCGTTTTTCGAGAAAGGCGCGCACGCCTTCCTTGCCTTCCGGCGAGGCGCGCACGGTGGCGATGCGCTTGGCCGTGTCGGCGATCAGCGATTCGTCGATGTGCCCGCCGGCGACGCTGTGGATAAGGTCCTTGGTCGCGGCAAGCGCCGCGGGCCCGCCCTGCACCAGATCGCCTAGGATGCCGTTGATGACCTCATCGAGCTCCTGGGGAAGCACCAGCTCTTGCACCAAGCCGATGCGATAGGCCTCGGCCGCGGAGAAGCGCTCGGCGCTGAGGAAATAGCGGCGCGCAGCACGCTCGCCCATGGCGGCGATCACGTAGGGGCCGATGGTGGCCGGAATCAGCCCGAGTTTTACTTCCGAGACGCAGAACTCGGCATCTTGTGCGGCCACGGCGATGTCGCATGCGGCGATCAATCCCATGCCGCCGGCGAAGGCCGCGCCATGCACGCGCGCCACCGTCGGTTTGGACAGAGTGTCGATCGCGTGCAGCATGCGGGCGAGGCCGAGTGCATCCTCGTAATTGTGCGCGAAGGAGTTGCCGGCCATCTTTTTCATCCAATTGAGGTCGGCGCCGGCGCAAAACGCCGGTCCGCGGCCGGCAAGCACCACCGCGCGCACGTCGCGCTCGGCCTCGAGCGCGCGAAAAGCGCTGGTGAGCTCCGCGATCATGACGTCGTTGAAGGCGTTGCGCACCTCGGGCCGGTTCATCCAGACGATGCCCACGCCATGGTGCGTTTCCACTTCGAGCGTTCGATATTTCACCTTTTCACCCCCTGATCACATGCGAAATACGCCGAACTTGGTGTCTTCGATCGGCGCGTTGGGTGGGCCGTCGGCGCAAAGGCGATTCTAGCAGGGCACTAGCGGGCGGAACGGTCAGGGAATCGCCCTGGAGGGCGCTTGTTTCGGTTCAACTCGCGGGCAGCTGGTTCTGACGGCTGCTGATGTACACGGTGCCGGTGAAAACGGAGGTGAGGGCGCCGTCCTCGCGCTTGACGTCGATGCGATACACCGCGAGCTTGCGCGAGCGGGACACTTCGGTAGCGGTTGCGGTCAGTATCTCGCCGATTTTGACCGGCAGGTGGTAGGTCATATGGGCGTCGATTCCGGCGGCGATAGGACCGTGGGAATTGGAGGCGAGACCGAATGCCGTGTCGGCAAGCGTGAAAATCGCGGCGCCATGACAGGTGCCCATGAAGTTGAGGTGATGGGCGTGCACTTGCATCCTGACCGTGGCGAAGCCAAGGCCGGCGCTGACGTATTCGACGCCGACCATGGCGACGAACGGGTCTCGCTCGGCGAAGTGGCGCACCTTCGCTTCAATCGATGATTCTTGGCGTTTCCCTGATGGCACGATGGCAATTGTCGGCGGGGGGCTCTTGTCTGTCAAACCGTGGGCGTCAGTTGTGCGCAAGGCAAGAGGTGGCGTCTTACGCGCAGCCGCACAGGCGCGCTTTCGCCTGCGCGTATTCGGCCTTGAGGCACGCCGCGACTTCGGCCACCGTGAGCACTTCGTCGATTTGGCCCACACCCTGGCCCGCACTCCAGATGTCGCGCCAGACTTTTCTGCCGGCGCCGAAACTGGTCTTGGCCGGGTCGGGTTTGGGCAGGTTGGCCGGGTCCAGGCCGGTGTTGACGATGCTCTTCTTCAAATAGTTTCCGTGCACGCCGGTAAAGAGATCCGTATAGACGATGTCGGCGGCGGTGGAATCGAGGATCGCCTGCCGGTATTCGGCCGAAGTATTGGCCTCGCGCGTGGCGAGCCAGCGCGTGCCGATGTAGGCAAAATCGGCCCCCATCGCCTGCGCCGCGAGCACCGCAGCCCCGTTGGTGATCGATCCGGCAAGCACCAGGGGCCCGGCGAACATCCGTCGCACCTCGCCCAGCAGCGCGAACGGTGAGAGCGATCCGGCATGGCCGCCCGCGCCGGTGCAGACGAGGATCAGCCCATCCACCCCCGCTTCGAGCGCCTTGGTCGCGTGGCGGATGTTGACCACGTCGTGCAGCACGATGCCGCCATAGGAATGCACCGCCGGAATCACATCGTTCGGGGCGTGGAGGGAGGAAATGAAAATCGGCACCTTGTGCTCCACGCAGACGCGCAGATCGTGCTCGACCCGTTCGTTCGACTTGTGAATGATCTGGTTCACGGCATAGGGCGCCGGAGTGCCGCCGGCAGCCTTGTGCGCGGCCAGCTCCGCCTCGATGCGGTCGAGCCAGCCCTTCAATTCCTCCTTGGGCCGAGCGTTCAGCGCCGGCAGCGAGCCGACCAGGCCGGCCCTGCACTGCGCCACGACCAGATCGACGCCGCTGGCGATATACATCGGCGCGCAGATGACGGGAAGGGAGAGATTCTGCAGTTGTTGCGGAAGGGGCATGGTTGGGTCAGTTGCGTCTCGACTGGGTCAACAGCGGAAGTCTACCGAAAACTTGGCCTCGTAATTGTGGGGGGCGGCAGCAGGCGACGTAGAATAACGCTGTTTTCCGAGGGGAGTCGAAGGGCGGTGGCCAAGAATAAGCCCGCATACTGGGCCGTAGGCCTGATCGTCGTCATCGCGGTGATCGCGGCCGCAGGCGTTCTCGGCCTGCAGTTCGCGACGCAGGAACTCAAGCACCGGGTGGAGCAGGCGCTCGGACCTGAAGCCGAAATCGGCGCGATCGCCGTGGGGTGGTCGGCGATCGAAGTCAGCGGCTTGCGCATCAGGGGTCCGAAAGGCTGGCCGGCGTCCGACACGCTGCGCGCGCAGCGCATCGTCATCGTGCCGGACCTTCGCGCGCTGCTGTCGGCCGAGGTGCGGGTAAGCAGCATCACCGTGGAGCAGGCCTATTTGTCGGTGCTGCGCGCGCGTGACGGGCGCCTGCGCCTGATGCCGAGCCTCATCGAGGGTCGCGCAAAGGAATCCAAGCCGACCGCTCCGGCGCCGCGCGTGGCGATCGGCGCCATCGAGCTGCGCGAGGGCGTGCTGGAACTCTTCGACGCTACGGTGCGCGAGCCCGCGCACAAGCTCAGGCTGGAGCGGCTGCAGGCGACGATCGAAAATCTTCACCTGCCTGAGCTCTCGGGCCACACGCAGATCCAGTTGGACGGCATGATCAAAGGCGTGCAGCGCAACGGCACGCTCGCGGTGCGCGGCTGGGCGGAGATCTCGAGCAAGGATTCGGAGATTAGCGCCCGGCTGCACGGCGTGGATCTGATCGCGTTCGAGCCTTATCTCGTAAAGGCCCAAGAAACGGGCGTGGGCCGCGGCGCGCTCGATCTCGACCTTAAATCGACGGTGCGCAAGAACGTGTTGCGCGCGCCGGGGACGATTACCTTGAGCGATGTGGAACTGGTGTCGCGCGGGGGCACGTTCAATACCTTCATGGGCATGCCGCGCAGCGCGTTTATTGCCGCGCTCAAGAATCGCAACGGCCAGATCACGGTCAAGTTCGCGCTCGAAGGCAATCTCGACGACCCGAAGTTTTCGCTCAACGAAAGCTTTGCCCGGCGCGTCGCATCATCCGTGGGGGAAACGCTGGGGGTGAGCGTCGAGGGACTGGCGCGCGGCGTGGGCAGTGCCGCGCGCGGCGTGGGCGAGGCGGTGATGAAGCTGTTCGGGAAATAACCCTGCAATCGGGTCGTGAAATACGCCGCAGGGATGTGAATTGCGCCTTTGAATCTGCTTAGCAGCGCACCCAGCGACGTATAATGCGTCTTCCCTCGTCCACTTCCGAAAGAAGTCTCCTCATGAAATCCCTTCCCTTCCTGTTCGCCCTTTCCGTCTTTTCAGCGCCCGCCCTTGCCGCGCCGCCCGCGGGTGTCAGTCCCCACCAGGGCATGCAGATGCCCTCCGCGGCAGCCCCCGAAGCCAAGCTTTCGCAAAAAGGGAAGGTGCAGAGCGCCATCAACGTTCCGCAGTACACCTACCTCGAGGTGACGCAGAACAAGAAGACACGGTGGCTTGCGGTCAGCACGGTGGCGGTGAAGAAAGGCGACGTGATCCGCTTCGACGACGGCATGGAGATGACGAATTTCCACAGCAAGTCTCTGAATCGCACTTTCCCCAGCGTCTTCTTCGTTCAGCGCGTGGTGGTTACCAAAGAGAAGGAATAGCGCTAGAACCTATCTCCCCGTCCAGCGGGGGCGGCGCTTCTCGTTGAATGCCGCCATGCCTTCTTTTGCGTCCTCGGTGAGGGCGATGGTGCCCATCTGGGTCTCGGTGTAGGCGAGTGATTCCTCGATCGGCATCGAGGCAATCGCGCGCATGAGGTGTTTGCCGCGGCGAATCGCCGTCGGCGACTTGTCGGTGATGCGCGAGAGCAGCCACGCCACTTTCGCGTCGAGTTCGGCTGCCGGCACCACGTAATTCACCAGGCCCGCCGCGAGCGCAGCGCGCGCGTCGAAGGGCTCGCCGGTGACCGCCCACTCGGTCAGCACGCGCCGCGGCACCAGGGTCTGCACCAGCGCGAGCATCAGCGTCGGAAATATGCCGATCTTCACCTCCGGCAGCGCGAACTGCGCGTTGTCCGCGGCGATCGCCATATCGCACATGGCGGTGAACGCCACGCCGCCGCCGACGCAGGTGCCGTTGATTCTCGCCACCGAGGGCAAAGGCGAATCGAGCACCTGTCGGATCAAATCGGAATGTACGTTGCCCGGCTTGGAAAAATCGAATTCAAACGAGCGCCCCGACTTGAGATCGGCTCCGGCACAGAACGCCTTGTTGCCCGCGCCGGTGAGCACGATCGCGCGGACCTCGCTGTCGGTCTCGGCGCGCCGCCAGCCCTCCGATAGGCCGGCGACGACTTCGTCATCGATCGCGTTGTAGCGATGTGGTCGGTTGATGGTGATACGGAATTCATGCCCGCGCTTTTCGTGCAGAACGGCTTCGCTCATCCATGCCTCACTCAGCGTAGCAAAATGGGGTCAGAGTAACATTTCGAGATAGCGATGCCGAGTCGGTTGGACGCGTTTCGGAAATGTTACTCTGACCCCATTTTGCGGACCGGCCACTTGAATAGCGGGGGCTGCTTGTCCATGAAGCGCTTCACCGCCACGCGATGCACGTCGCTGCTGAAGGCGACGCCCTGAGCCACAGCTTCCAGCTCGAGCATGGTCGAAAGATCGGATTCGAAGGCGCGGTTGATGGTCGCCTTGGAAAGCGCGAGAGCGATGCCTGAGGCATTGCGAAAGCTCGAAGCGATTGTGCGCGCCCGTTCCATCAGCCCTTCGGCGGGCACCACTTCCATCGCGATGCCGTATTCCAGCGCTGCTGCCGCATCGAGCTCGCGCGCGGAAAAGATGAGTTCCTTGGCGCGCTGCATGCCCACCAGTCGGGGCAGGGTATAGTGCGCCCCGCCGTCGGGAATGAGGCCGACGCGCAGAAACGACAGGCAAAAGCGCGCGCGCGGGGAGGCGAGCACCAAGTCGGCGGCGAGGGCGAGACTGAAACCGATGCCGAATGCGGGGCCGTCGACCGCTGCGATCACCGGCCGGTCGAACTCGAGCAGCATGCGCAGCCAGCCGTGGACGCTTTTTGCGCGCTTGAGTCCGCCTTCGGCGGTTGCGTCGCTCTTGCCCATGGTGCTGATGTCGCCGCCGGCGCAGAATGCGCCGCCGGCCCCGGTGAGGATGAGCGCGCGCACCGAGTCGTCCTTATGCAGTGCGTCCAGTGCGCGCGCGAGTTCTGCGCGCATGACGAGATCGAGGGTGTTCTTCTTCTCCGGGCGATTGAACGTGATGGTCGCCACGCCCTCTGTGATGTCCAGCAGTATGGTTTGGTAGTTCATTCGCCGTCCCTTGTGATTGGCGCCGCTCAGAAGCCGCCCTTGGCGAGCCAGCGCTCGATCTGATCGAGCCGGTCTACCCCCCAGAAATGCTCGTCGTCGACGATGAAGTAGGGCGAGCCGAATGCGCCGCGGGCGATGACACGGTCCACCTCGGTCTTGAAGAGCTCCTTGATCGCCGGGTTGTTGATGCTGGCGCGAACCTCTTCGGCATTCAATCCTAGTTTTGCGCACACGCCGATCACCTTCTCGGGGTCGGAGATGTCGACATCGTCCACGTAGAAAGCGCGGTACAGGGCCAGTGCAAGCTCCTTGGCGCGCGCCGGGTCCTTGGCATCGAGCCAGTAGAAAGCGCGCGAGGGCGCGACCGAGGCGATCGGAAATTTCGAGGGCAGGCGGAATTTCACTCCGTGAAAACGCGCACTGCGCTTGAAATCGTTCTTGTAATACTGGTCCTTGAGCGCTACGCCGATCGGCGCGTGGCCGCCGGTCACCTTGTGCGCGATGCCGAGCAGGAACGGGTGCCAGCGCACCTCGCGCCCGTGGCGCGCGGCGAGAGCATCGATTTTCTCGGCAGCGATATAGCCGTAGGGCGAGGAAAAGTCGAAATAGAAATCGATCGGTGTTGCCATTGTTGCTCCTTCATTCGATCTAGCAAAATGGGGTCAGAGTAACATTTCCCAAACGCATCGAACCGGCATCGGTTTGATGAAATGTTACTCTGACCCCATTTTGCTCTTCATTCCCCGGCAATCGTGCGTCCGATCAACAGGCGCTGGATGTCGCTTGCGCCTTCGTAGATCTGGGCGACGCGCGCGTCGCGGTAGATGCGCTCGACCGGAAAATCGGTCACGTAGCCGTAGCCGCCGTGGATCTGGATCGCATCCGAACAAACCTTCTCGGCTATTTCGCTGGCGAAGAGCTTCGCCATCGAGGCCTCCTTGAGCGCCGGCCGGCGCGCATCGCGCAGGACCGCGGCGTGCCACACCATCTGGCGAGCGACTTCGATGCTCGTCGCCATGTCGGCCAGGCGAAAATTCGTTGCCTGGTGCTCGATGATGGGCTTGCCGAAGGCGATGCGCTCGCGCGCGTATTTCAGCGCCGCTTCGTAGGCTGAGCGCGCAAGGCCCACGGACTGGGCCGCGATGGCGATGCGCCCGCCCTCCAGATTGGAAAGTGCGATCCGGTAGCCTTCGCCTTCCTGCCCGAGCAGGGCCTCTGGCGGGATGCGGCAGTCCTCCAGCGCGATTTGCGCCGTGTCCGAGGCGTGCTGGCCCATCTTTTCTTCGATGCGGGTCACCGTGTAGCCGGGCGCGGCGGTGGGCAGGACGAAGGCGCTGATGCCCTTCTTGCCTGCGCTGCCCTCGCTGCGGGCAAATACGACGGCGACGTCGGCGGTCTTGCCTGAGGTGATGAACTGCTTGGTGCCGTTGAGCACCCAACCGCCGGCTTCGCGGCGTGCGTTGGTGCGGATGGCCGCGGCGTCCGAGCCGACGTGCGGTTCGGTGAGGCAGAAGCAGCCAAGCGACGTGCCGCGTGCGAGCGGCTTGAGGTAGCGCTCCTTCTGCCCCGGGGAGCCAAAGCCGTTCAGGATGCCGGCAACGAGGTTGTTCACGGCGATGATGGTCGAGGTGGCGCCATCGCCGGCCGCGATCTCCTCCATCGCGACGGCGACCGCCAGATAGTTCAGGCCGGCCCCGTCCCACTCCTCGGGCACGGCGATGCCGAATAGCCCCAGTTGCGCCAAGCCTTGCAGCGCTTTGGCAGGGAAGGTCGCCTCGCGGTCCCACTGCGCGGCGTTGGGCGCGAGCTGCTCGCGCGCAAAAACGCGCACCGAGTCGCGGATCATTTCCAGCTCCGGGGCGAGAATCACTATCGTTGGATCCCTGTCCCCGGATTCAGTGGCTGGTTCCCGATTGCCGCTTGCGCGGGGAGGAGGGCGCAGCGCTTTCGCGCCGCGCCGTCACTTCGATCTCGATCTTCATGCGCGCATCGACCAGCTCGCACACGATTGCCGAGATTGCGGGGCGGACCTCCCCCAGGTATTCGCCGAATACCGGGGCGAGCAGTTCGAAGTCCTCGCGCCGGGTAAGGAAGTAGCGCACGCGGATCGCGTCCCGCAGGGACATGCCGACTTGTTCGAGGGCCGCTTCGATATTGCGGAACGCTTGGCGGGTTTGCTCGGTGGTATCGGGCGATATGGTCATCTTTGCATAATCGAATCCGGTGGTCCCGGAAACATGCACCCAGTCGCCGTCCACCACGGCACGGCTGTAGCCCGCGACCTTTTCGAAGGCCGAACCCGAGGAGATCAGCTTGCGCGTCATTTTCCCCCCGTCACGCGAGTTCGATCGCCATCGCGGTGGCCTCGCCGCCGCCGATGCACAGGCTCGCGACCCCGCGCTTCGCGCCGTACTTCCTCAGTGCGCCGATCAGGGTGACGACGATGCGCGCACCCGAGGCTCCGATGGGATGCCCCAGGGCGCAGGCCCCGCCGTGCACGTTCACCTTCTCGTGCGGCAGTTTGTGCTCGCGCATTGCCGCCATGGTGACTACCGCGAAGGCTTCATTGATTTCGTACAGGTCGACTTTGCCTGCGTTCCAGCCGGTGCGCTCGAAGAGTTTGGCTATCGCGCCCACCGGTGCGGTGGTGAACCAGCCGGGTTCCTGCGAATGTGTCGCGTGGCCCACGATGACCGCGAGCGGCTTCGCCCCGAGTTTTTCCGCGCTCGAACGGCGCATGAGCACGAGCGCGGCCGCGCCGTCGGAAATCGAGGAAGAGTTGGCCGCAGTCACCGTGCCGTCTTTGCGAAATGCGGGCTTCAAGCTCGGAATCTTGGCGATGTTGGCTTTGAACGGCTGCTCGTCCCGCTCGACGAATTTCTCGTCCTTGCCGGCCTTGATCGCAATGGGCGTGGTCTCCCACGCGAACCAGCCTTCGTTGTTCGCTTTCTGCGCACGCTCCAGCGACGTTATGGCGAAGCGGTCCTGCTCTTCGCGCGTGAACTGGTATTTGCCCGCGCATTCTTCGGCGAAAGTGCCCATGAGCCGGCCGCGGTCGTAGGCGTCCTCGAGTCCGTCGAGGAACATGTGGTCGTACACCTGTTGGTGGCCCATACGGTAGCCGGTTCGCGCCTTGGGCATCAGGTACGGGGCGTTGGTCATCGATTCCATGCCGCCGGCGACCATGATGTCGTTGGTGCCGGCCAGGAGCAGGTCGTTGCAGAGCATTGCCGCCTTCATGCCCGAGCCGCACATCTTGCTGATGGTGGTGGCGCCGGTGGAGTTCGGCAGTCCCGCGCCAAGCGTGGCCTGGCGCGCGGGCGCCTGTCCCTGGCCCGCGAACAGGCAGTTGCCGAAAATCACTTCCTGGACCTGCTCTGGCTGCACGCCGGCGCGCTCGACGGCGGCGCGAATCGCCGCGGCGCCAAGCTGCGACGCGCTGAAGTCCTTCAACTCGCCTTGAAACGCGCCCATGGGGGTACGTGCCGCCGAAACGATGACGATCGGATCATTGCTCATGGTTTTCTCCTAAGCCGGACGAGCCGGAAACAAACAAGGTGGCTTTGCCGTTCTATCAATCCCCCTCTTTTCGAGCAGTTGCTTGCAACTGCTCGAAAAGAGGGGGACGAATTTAGAAACCCAATCTTCGCCAAATTTGTTAACAATAGACTTGTAAGCGCCTAACGGCTCCAATTGATCACTTCTCCGGTTGATGCGGCTCGTAGGCGACGGTCGGCGCGCCGGAGGCTTTCCACGCAGCGTATCCGCCTTCCAGATTGCACACGCGCGCCACGCCCATCTCGTCCAGCGCCTTCGCCGCAAGCGCCGAAGCCCAGGCGGCGTCGCAGTAGAGCACGAACTCCTTGCCCGAGCCAAACGCTTCGTTGTAATAAGGGCTCTCCGGATCCACCATGAATTCAAGCATGCCCTGCGGGGCGAGAATTGCCCCGGGAATCATGCCCACCCGCTCGAGCTCGCGTATATCGCGTATGTCCACGAACAGCACGTCGGGATCACCGAGCTTGACCCTCGCCTCCGCAAGAGGCAGCGTGCGCACGGTCGCGTAGGCTTCCTCGAGCAGTTGCTTGTAACCTTTTTTCAGCGCCATACCGAATCTCGCGTCAATCCGTCTCGGCGAACAGTTCGCGCCCGATCAGCCAGCGCCGGATCTCCGAGGTCCCGGCGCCGATTTCGTAGAGTTTGGCATCGCGCCACAGCCGCCCGGTGGGGCTCTCGTTGATGTAGCCCATGCCGCCCAGGGCCTGGATCGCTTCGCCGGCCATCCAGGTGGCCTTCTCGGCCGCATAGAGGATCGCGCCGGCGGCGTCCTTGCGCGTAGTCTCGCCGCGGTCGCAGGCCTGCCCCACGGCATACACGTAGGCGCGCGCGGCATTCATGGTGGTGTACATGTCGGCGAGTTTGCCCTGCATGAGCTGGAACTCGCCGATCGGCTGGCCGAACTGCTTGCGCTCGTGCACGTAGGGAAGGACCACGTCCATGCACGCCTGCATGATGCCGAGCGGACCGCCGGCAAGCACCGCGCGCTCGTAATCCAAGCCCGACATGAGCACGTTGGCGCCGCGCCCGACGTCGGACAGGATATTCTCCTCGGGCACTTCGCAGTCGCGAAATACCAGCTCGCAGGTGTTGGAACCGCGCATGCCCAATTTGTCCAGTTTCTGCGCGGTGGAAAAACCCGGGGACCCCTTTTCGACCAGAAAGGCGGTGATGCCTCGCGGACCGGCGTTGACATCGGTCTTGGCATAGACCACCAGGACGTCGGCGTCGGGTCCGTTGGTGATCCACATCTTGTTGCCGTTGAGGAAGAACTTGCCCTTGCGATACTCTGCGCGCAGGCGCATCGACACCACGTCCGATCCTGCGCCGGGTTCGGACATGGCGAGCGCGCCGACGTGCTCGCCCGAGACCAGCTTGGGCAGGTACTTCTCTTTCTGCTCTTGATTGCCGTTCCTGCGGATCTGGTTGACGCACAGG
>JACQTO010000137.1 GCA_016210745.1 Betaproteobacteria bacterium | reverse complement strand
CTTCGCCAGCTTCTCGGGGTTGATCAGGGTTGCCCAAACTTGCTCGGGTGTGGCGGGCACAAATGCGGTGCCTTCTCCCTGCAGTCCTTTGCCGGGAAGCTTCGCGCGGACCGGCGCGGTCTTGCCGCCCTTGGGACGCGCCGGCTCCTCGCCCTGAATGATGGCGGCGACTTTCCACGGGTTCAAAGGCAGCTTGACGTCCTTGATGCCGACGGCGTCGGCAAACGCATTGGCGATGCAGACAGGGGTGCTCATGGCGTTGCCCTCGCCGATTCCTTTTGCGCCCAGCGGTGTAAGCGATGAGGGCGTTTCCAAATGCAGAATCTGTGGCTCGGGCACTTCCGGAGCAGTCGGACACAGATAGTCGGCG
The DNA here is from genome assembly GCA_016210745.1 of Betaproteobacteria bacterium. Taxonomy (GTDB): domain Bacteria; phylum Pseudomonadota; class Gammaproteobacteria; order Burkholderiales; family SG8-39; genus JACQTO01. The sequence goes on along the minus strand of JACQTO010000137.1, from coordinate 3,787 downwards.
AACGTGCCCGAGAGGAAGCTCCCGTCTTCGCCGTAGACGAATTGTTCGCTCAATGCCGCGCCCAGGCCCCACGCATATCCACCGTAGACCTGTCCATCGGCGAGAAGCGGGTTGAGCAGCTTACCCGAATCGTGCGTGGTCACATATCGATCAACGCGCACCTTTCCAGTATCGCGGTCCACCTCGACGCCGCAATAGTCGAAGACCATTCCGTAGGTGAGCGAAGTGTTGATCTGGTCAGCGTCGTTTGGGGGCCCCAGTTCCGGAGCCGACCATACGCCGATCTCCGTCATCCCGGGCTCCATGCCCTCGGGCAATTCACTCGGAGACCAATGCGCCGTGCCGGCCACGCGCGAAAAACGCAGCTCTTTCTGGGGATCTTCGATGCAGAAAAGCTTGCCGTCGGCAAACCCGATCTTCTCGGCAGGCACGCGTAGCATGTGGGAGGCGATGCGCGCCAGCTTTGCTCGAATCTTGCGGGCTGCAAACAGCGCCGAAGTTGCCGTGGCCGAACTGAAGCGGCTGGAGTAGTTGCCGGTGGCAATCGACCAGGGATCGCGCTGGGTGTCGCGCTCCATATTGCAGACGATGTCGCGCGCATCGATGCCGAGTTCATCGGCGACGATCTGGGAGAGCACGGTGGCGTGGCCCTGGCCCTGCGGCAGGCTGTCCGCCGTGACGCTCACGCCTCCCAGCGGGTCCACGGCGACCGTCGCGTAGGCAACGTTGCCGCCTTTAGGGCCGGCGCGATGGCGTTCCTCGACGGTATTGATGGTGCTGAGATAACCCATGTTCGATTGGGCCGGTTCGACCACGACCGAATAGCCGATGCCGTAGAGCCGTCCTTCGGCGCGCGCTTTCTCGCGCTTGGCTTTCAGTTCCTCGAGCTTGCCGTCCTTCACAGCCATGGCGACTGCCGTCTGGTAATCGCCCGATTCGATCAGCGCACCGGCGCACGCCCGATAGGGGAAGGAGCCTGCTGGGATCAGGTTCTTGCGGATGACGTCGAGCGGATCCAGACCCAGTTCGACTGCAACCCGCTGCATCAGCCGCTCGAGGCCGAAATAGATCTGCGGTCCACCGAATCCGCGAACCATCCCCGAGGGCGTCTTGTTGGTCATCACCAGGCGGTTGGTGATGGTCATGTGCTTGACGTCGTAGCCGCCGGTCATGATCCCGTGCTGGCGGTAAAGCGGTCCGGGCATCGGCGGGCGCAAATAGGCGCCGTAGTCGTCGAGCTGGTCAAAGTGAAAGGCGAGGACCTTGCCGTCTTTCTTCACCGCTGCCTTGGCGTAAATAACCCGATTGGGCGCGGCAATGGCCGCCGTGAGATGCTCCAGCCGGTCTTCGACCCATTTAACCGGCCGGCCGACGCGCCGTGACGCGATGCACATCAGCACCACATAGGGGAATATCGCTTGTTTAGTGCCGAATCCGCCGCCCGAATAGGCCGGCGAGCGCATGCGCAATTGCGGCCCCTTGACCCGAAGGGCCTTGGACATCACCGGGTGGACCGTAAACGGTCCCTGGAAATTCGATACGACGTCGAAGATCTTGTCCTCTTGCCGGTAGTCCGCGATCACCACGTAGCCCTCGAGCGGGGTCTGTGAATTGCGCGGGTAGTCGACGGTAAGCTCCACCACCTCGTCGGCATCGGCAAAGGCCTTGTCGGGGTCGCCGTAGCTGAAATGGCGCTCCGACACGACATTGGAGCCGACTTCGGGGTGCACCAAAGGCGCGCCGTTCTTTGCGGCCTCCCGGGGATCTATCGCAGCCGGCAGCGGCTTGTAGGCCGCCTTGATGTAATCCAGCGCGTCCTCCGCAATGTAGCGGTTCTGGGCAACCACGACCGCCACCGCTTCGCCGACAAAGCGAACACGTTTGGTGGCGAGCGACCACTGGTCCATCGGCTTATGCAGCACGTTCAGGAACGGATCTGAATCCTCCTTTATTTCTGTTCCGGTCAGCACGGCGACCACGCCTGGCTGCGCGAGTGCTGCTGTCGTGTCGATGGAAACGATCTCTGCATGAGCATGGGGTGAGCGCAGGATCGCGGCATGCAGCGTGCCGGGACGTACCGGGAGACTGTCACAAAACAGCGCCTGCCCCGCAAGCAGCGGCGCGTCCTCGACGCGCTCCATGGGACGGCCGACGAATTTGCCTATATGTGCTTCTTGCTTCATCGATGCAATTCCTCTGTTTGCTTGCAAGCCGAAGGCCTATCCTCGGCGCCAGTCTGACGCATTATTGAGAAATGGCATTCCTTCGCCCGAGGTCTCACACCTGATACTGCGCGAACAGCCTTGATCATCGTGCGCGACTTGCGCCGGCCAGCCCCCACCAACGCAATGTCTTGTCGGGATAAGCGTTTGGCGGGATTTCTTTCCGATCACGACATGATTCCCAGACCGGTTAGTTTGCGCCACGCAGCAATATGCAGGAGCAAACCGCGAGTCGAGTAACGCGGTACTCCACTCAATTGGCTCGCGCTTCACGCCAGATCTGCCCCTTCTGTGCTTGTTGCCTTGCGATATCGGCGCCATCGTGTCTGCCACCTGCCAGAGCACTGGCGAGCCTGAAAGGACGAATCGGCCACGCGGTATTGTGCAGCTCGAAGCGCGGTTCTGGTCCCATGACGTCACGCTGTGCGGCCACATAGGCTTCGAGCGTGCCGACATCGCGCCAATAGCCACGATCTTCGTGAGGTTGCACGCCGGGAACGTCATTGTCACTGAAGTCGTAGGCATACAGCCGATTGCGTCCCTGTATCAGCCGCGGCAATACGTGCCGGCCAAAGTCATGCTCGCCGCGTTGAGCGGCTTCGGCAAGGGCTCGGCGCAACACCCCGGGCTGAAAAAGATAGTTGCCCATCGACGCGTACGCATGATCGGGATTGCCCGGCATCGATCTAGGGGTCTGCGGCTTTTCATCGAAGCCGTACACACAGCCATGTTTATCCGCCGAAATGATTCCGAACCGGGACGCGCGCCCGGTCGGAACCGGGACGGCCGCTACGGTCGCGTCCGCGTTGCGCTCGCGATGAAACGCGATCATCTGCCGCACGTCCATGCGGTAAATGTGATCGGCGGCAAATACGGCAACGATGTCGGGCTGCAGCCGGTTGAGCAAGTGCAAGTTCTGCCAGACCGAATCAGCCGTGCCCTTGTATGTCGAGCATCCGTTTCCTGCCGCCGGAAGCAAGGGCTGTATGAAATCGGCTGCCCTCGCTTTGAGTGGAGTCCACGCATGCGCGATGTGCCGAAGCAGCGGCTCGGGGCAATATTGCGCGAGCACATAGATCGAGCGCACTTCCGAGTTGTAGAGATTGCTCAAAGCGAAATCGATCAGCCGGTATGCACCACTGACGGGCAGCGCGGGCTTTGGGCAATGGGCCGTCAGCGGACGCAGACGTCTCCCTTCTCCGCCGGCCATGACGAATGCAACGATTCGGGGCGAAACCATGAATCCTCCGCTTATCATACGGCGGATCGTTCAGCAATCCAGCCTATGTTCATCAATTGGGCGCGCGCTTTAATACCGAGGCCTCATACTTTCCGGCCTCTTCGCCTGACGCCCTGCCTTGCCGCTTGCGCGATCCGCTTCACCCTTGAGGCGAAACAGCGTGATCGAGCGCGCAGTGGGCGCTTTGTAAACAGCTCGATAAGCACCCGCCGCGGATTTCCTATGCACCGGTCAAGACAAGACTAGTGGCCTCTGAGGCGGCTGAATATCCGAAAGGTTTGAGACCGGTGTAGGCATTTGCCGATAGGCGGTGGGATATCGCGAG
>JACQTO010000136.1 GCA_016210745.1 Betaproteobacteria bacterium | reverse complement strand
TTGGCTACGAGCAGGACTTCCATCGCCCGGTCTATCCGGTGGACCGGGTCAAGCCCGAGGATTTCTTCAGCGCCCAGGACATCGCCAAAATGAAGGCGCGCATGGAAGGCTGGGTCATCTCGCTCGCGCGTACCGGACGCTAAAGACGTTTCCCGTCGTACTCGCCGGCGGCGCGGCGGTGAAAGTCGCGCCGCGCCGGCGGGGTGTTCGGCTGACCACTGCCCTTGGGGCCATTGGAGTGAGCATGAGCGAATCGCCGCTGGATGAACGCATCGCGGAATTCCTCTCTGCGCATCATGTGATGAGCCTCGCGACCAGCGCCGGTGGCGCAGTGCACGCGGCTTGCTTAATGTACGCCGCGGACGGCTTCGCCCTTTATTGGATGTCGGACCCGAAATCACGCCATTCGCAGGAACTCGAGAACAATCCGATCGTAGCTGCCACGATTGCGCCCGATTACGCCGATTTCAAGGCGATTCGCGGCCTGCAAATCGCTGGAACCGCGGCGCGCCTCACTTCCGGTGGAGACATTCTGCACGCCAGCGCCCTCATGCTTCGACGTTACGGGTTCCTGCGCGCATTGGCAGCAGGCCCTGCCTCCCTGCGGCAGGCGTTCGAGCGGGGTGGTTTCTACTGTCTGTCGCCACAACGCATTACCCTGATCGACAACAGCCTCGGCTTCGGCCACAAGGAGACCCTGACCATCGCTGCAGGGCAAGGCGGATAAACGCGAAAAGCTCCCGGGCGCGGGAAGCCCGTTTGGAAGATCGAGGCCATTTCGGCTACAATCGCCGTTTTTTGAACGAGGGCCGCTACGACGTGACGCCGCCAGAAAGCGCGACGCAGGTCTGGCGGCAGGCAGTACGCGTACTCCTCCTGCAGGCGGCTCTGGCCGGGTTGGCTGCGGTAATCGCGACGATTGTGTGGGACCTCGGTGCCGGCGTCTGGGCGCTGGCTGGCGGTGCGGTGTGTGTTGTGCCAGCCGCGCTGTTCGCATTTGAGCTGTCGCGCGCGGCCAAGCGCTCCCCGCAGGCCTTCGGGGTGGCCTTGGTGCTGGGCGAGCTAGTCAAGGTCGTGTTGGTGACGGCCTTGTTTGTGTTGGCGTACTCCAGATTTGGGGGCGTGAACGCGGCCGCGCTGCTGTTTGGATTTATCGCCGCAATTCAGGGATATTTTTTAGCGCTGTTCATCGACTGACTGATATGTCCTCACCCACTCACGCCCCCACCGCATCAGAGTACATCGTCCACCACCTCGCGCATCTGAACACCAAGGCGCAGAGTTCGATCATCGACCTTTCCGTGGTAAACATCGATACCCTGTTCTGGTCGGTGGCGATGGGTTTGGTGGGCTGCTTCATGATGTGGCGCGTCGCCACCCGCGCCACCGCCGGCGTACCGTCGCGCTTTCAGGCCTTTATCGAGATGTTGGTCGAGATGGTGAACGATCAGGCCAAGGCCATCATCCACAGCGCCGAATCGCGGCTGTTCGTCGCGCCGCTCGCACTGACGGTGTTCGTGTGGATCACGCTCATGAACTCGCTGGACTTTCTGCCAGTCGATCTCCCGGGCAAGATCCTCGCCTGGACGGGTCTGGATCGCTTCATCCACGCCCACCGCATCGTGCCCACGGCCGACCTGAACGGCACCATCGGCATGTCCCTCGGCGTTTTGGTGCTCATGCTCTACTACAATATCAAGATCAAACGCCTAGGCGGCTTCATCCACGAATTGTTCTGCGCCCCATTCGGCAACAAAATCTGGCTCTATCCGTTCAATCTGCTGCTTAACCTGATCGAATACACCGCCAAGACGGTTTCGCTCGGAATGCGGCTGTTCGGCAACATGTACGCGGGCGAGCTGCTGTTCATGCTGATCGCACTGCTCGGTGCGACGGCGACCTGGTGGGGCTTCGGGCTGCACGTTTTCGCGGGCGCCGCCTGGGCGATCTTCCATATTCTGATCGTCCTGCTGCAAGCCTTCATTTTCATGATGCTCACGCTGGTGTACATCGGCCAAGCGCATGAAGGCCACTGACAATTCCGTTTTCAATCGTCAACGCTGATAAGGAGTGTTCATGACTAACGTTTCTTTCGTTGCCCTGGCGTGCGGGCTGATCATCGGCTTCGGTGCGATCGGCGCCTGTATAGGCATCGGCATCATGGGCGGAAAATTCATCGAGGCCTCAGCCCGCCAGCCCGAACTCATGAACGCGCTGCAGACCAAGATGTTCCTGCTTGCCGGCCTGATCGATGCCGCATTCCTAATCGGCGTCGGTATTGCGATGATGTTTGCATTCGCCAATCCTTTTGCCGGTTAATAGCGTTGTTGCCGGGCGCGGGTTCGAGAGGCGGCCCGTGCGGCCGCGCGCCGGCCTGGTTCCCCTGATGTCGGAGAGGCAAGTACCGTGAATCTGAACGCCACTTTTATCGCGCAAATGTTCGTGTTTTTCGTCCTGGGCTGGTTCACGATGAAATTCGTGTGGCCGCCGCTGATGAAGGCGCTGGACGATCGCGCCAAACGGATCGCCGACGGCCTCGCCGCGGCAGAGCGGGGCAACGCCGCATTGAAGGACGCCTTGGTGCGCTTCCAGCAGATCGAGGCCGAGGCGCGCACGCGCGCGCAGGAGATCATCGCGCAGACGGAAAAACGCGCCAGCACTATCGTGGATGAGGCCAAAACCGCGGCCAAGGAAGAAGGTGATCGCCTGATCAGCGCCGCCAAGTCGGAGATCGACAGCGAATTGCAGCGCGCCAAAGACGAACTGCGCGGCCAGGTTGCCCAGCTTGCCGTGGCCGGCGCCGAGAAAATACTGCGCCGCGAAATCAATGCGCAGGTTCACGCGGACCTGCTCGCGCAAATGCGCCACGAGCTGCACTAGCCCCATGGCCGAGACGACCACCATCGCGAGACCTTACGCCGAGGCAATTTTCGGTCTCGCCGACGCTTCCGGAACCTTGGGCAAATGGTCGGAAACACTCGCGCGTGCGGCCGAGATCGCGCGCCACCCCGATATGCTCGAAGCGATCGGCAATCCCGGGCTATCGGCCGAGCAGCTCTACGGGCTGTTTGCTGCGGCTGTGGGGGATCGCCTGTTTCTCGAAGGCCAAAACCTCATTCGCGTGCTGATCGAGAACCGGCGCCTATCCCTTCTGCCGGAAATTCGCGCTCATTTCGAGCGCCTGAAAAACGAGCGCGAGGGCCTGGTCGACGCGTACATCAGCTCGGCCTTTCCCCTGGAGGGCGAGCCGCTCGCGGCGCTGGTTGCCGATCTGCAGAAACGCTTCGGGCGCAAGATCCAGCCCACGGTTCGTGTCGATCCGGAATTGATCGGCGGCGTGCGCGTGCAGGTTGGCGACGAAGTGATCGACGGCTCGGTGCGCGGCAAGCTCGCGGCGATAGTTACCGCCTTGACGAGCAGAGCGGCCTGACACAGGACTCAAATCTAGGAAATCACCATGCAACAACTGAAACCCTCCGAAATCAGTGATCTGATCCGCAGCAAAATACAGAGCCTGCAGCTCAAGGCCGACGTGCGAACGCAAGGCACCGTGGTGTCGGTGACCGACGGCATTTGCCGGGTCCACGGCCTTTCCGACGTGATGGCCGGGGAAATGCTCGAATTCCCGAAGAACACCTTCGGCCTCGCCCTCAACCTGGAGCGCGATTCGGTCGGTGCCGTGGTGCTGGGCGAGTACGAGCACATATCCGAGGGCGACACGGTCAAGTGCACCGGACGCATTCTCGAGGTGCCGGTGGGCAATGCCCTCATCGGCCGTGTCGTGGACGCGCTCGGCCAGCCGATCGACGGCAAGGGTCCGATCAACGCGACCGAGACCGACGTCATCGAAAAAGTGGCCCCTGGCGTGATCTGGCGCCGCTCGGTCTCGACCCCGGTGCAAACGGGGCTGAAGGCGATCGACTCTATGGTGCCGGTCGGACGCGGCCAGCGCGAGCTTATCATCGGCGACCGCCAAACCGGCAAGACCGCAGTGGCGGTGGACACGATCATCAATCAGAAGGGCAAGGATCTCATCTGCGTCTACGTCGCCATCGGCCAAAAGGCCTCGACGGTCAAGAATGTCGTGCGCAAGCTCGAGGAGCACGGCGCGCTGGCCTACACCATTGTCGTCGCTGCCACCGCGTCGGAGTCCGCGGCCATGCAGTACATCGC
>JACQTO010000128.1 GCA_016210745.1 Betaproteobacteria bacterium | reverse complement strand
TTGGCTACGAGCAGGACTTCCATCGCCCGGTCTATCCGGTGGACCGGGTCAAGCCCGAGGATTTCTTCAGCGCCCAGGACATCGCCAAAATGAAGGCGCGCATGGAAGGCTGGGTCATCTCGCTCGCGCGTACCGGACGCTGACCAACTGAGGTTGATCTTATCGATCTCGTGTTTTCGTGCAGTTGCGAAGTTGCAACTGCACGAAAACACGAGACATATACAACACCAAATTCTTCCCCGGAATCGTCCGGGCGGCAGCTTCGGCACCGCGGCGGTTCATGATTTCTTCGCGCACTAACCTGCCCGGTGGAAGTTATACTTGATCGATCTCGATTGCCTGATCGATATCGTTGGCACGCTCACAGATCTCCCATCGAACACCCGAGTCCCCCGCCGGCTCTGAATACCTCACCGCGGCGGATGCGGCGCGGCTGTTGCGTATCAAGCCGCTCACGCTATACACGTATGTGAGCCGTGGCCTGATCCGTTCGGCATCGCAGCCGGGCCGCAGGACGCGGCTCTATTACCGCGAAGACATCGAGATGCTGCGCGTCAGAAGCGAGGCGCGTCTGGGCAAGGGAGCGATGGCCGAAGGCGCGATGCGCTGGGGCGGGCAGCCCGTGGTCAACACCTCGATTACCGAAATTACGCCCGAGGGGCCGCGCTACCGCGGGCGAAATGCGGTGATGCTTGCGCGAGAAGGACGATCATTCGAAGCCGTCTCCGAACTGCTCTGGACAGGCGTCCTGCACGATGAGCCGATGCGCTGGGCATACGAGCCGCCGCCGAGCGCTTTCGCACGCATGATGCAAGGCGTTGCGCGGCAGAAGTCCAGACTTCCGATGCCGCGCATCTACGCGCTTGCGACGACCGTGCTCGGCGTAGCGGAATCGACCGAAAGCGAAATCCGCCGCGGCACGACCGTCGCCGCCGCGCGCCAACTCATCCTCGTGCTCACCGGCTGCATAGGCTACTTCGGCCGGCGGCCCGCGTTCCGTTCGCCTCGGCCCGACAAGAGCATCGCCGAATCGGTGGCATCGGCATTTTTTTCCAGGCCCGAGTCCCAAGCAGTCGGGGCGATCAACCAGGCCCTGGTTCTCTGCGCCGATCACGAATTATCGTCTTCGACCTTTGCGGCCCGAGTCGCCGCGTCCACCGGCGCCGAACTGCGCGCCTGCGTTCTCGCCGCGATAGCCGCGCATTCCGGAGCGACGCTGGGCGGCGCCTGTGACCGTGCCGAAGACCTGCTGCACGATGCGAAAACCCGCAACGAGGTCAGGAAGCGGCTGGCGGCGACCGCGCAGGCCGGCTCGCGCGTCCCCGGGTTCAATTTGCCGGTCTATCCCAAAGGCGATCCTCGCGCTCAGCACCTGCTGCAACTCGCGCAGTCGCTTGTCCCAAGAAACTCGCGCTCAAGGCTGATACACGCCTTCATCGAGGAGGCTGAACACAATCTCCACTTGCTTCCCAGCATAGAGGTCGGGATGGTCGCGCTGTCCGCCGCCCTCGGACTGCCGGAGCGCAGCGCCAGCGCGCTGTGGACGCTCGGGCGCACTGCCGGGTGGATTGCGCACGTCCTGGAGCAGCGCCTTGCGGGATTCGTGCTTCGGCCCCGCGCGCGCTATTCCGATAACTCTTGATCACCCGCAGGAAAGCCTAAGCGAACGAAAAACCTGCGGGCCGTTCAACTCCGGATGCGTGCAATCGGCCAGAAGAAGCCCGTCAAACGAAGGCCACTTCAATTCTCCGAAAGCCCGGTTCGTACCAATAAGCAGCTGTTGGGGTAAGTCAGAAATACTCGAAGCCACGGATAGGGTATCTTCGATAATCGCTTCATCTCCAGGGCAAGTTGACAATGCCCGCCTTTAGCGCCACCAGTCTGGGAAAACGATGAACGTCAGCGTGTTTGATCTGTTTAGAATCGGCGTTGGCCCCTCCAGCAGCCATACGGTTGGGCCGATGCGCGCCGCTCGGCTCGCGCTTGAGGAGTTGCCCGACATTGCGCAGGCCGAGCACGTCAAGGTGGTGCTATTCGGGTCGTTGGCGCTCACTGGGCGGGGCCACGGAACCGACAAGGCGGTGATCCTCGGACTGGCAGGCATGCGCCCGGACACTGTCGACCCGGAAAGTGTTCCTGATCTGCTCAATGCAGTGACCCGCGACGGCGCCATCAATCTGCTGGGATGCCACTCTGTGGCCTTCTCAAGCGCTTTGGATATTGAGTTCCGCGGGTTGGAAACGTTGTCCGTTCATCCCAACGCGCTGCGTATCGAAATTCGCCTGAAAGACGGCTCACGGCACCAGGCCACGTTTTACTCGATTGGCGGCGGTTTCATCGTCCGCGAGGGCGAGCAGGCAGACCGTGCGTCGGCTCAGCGCCGCCCTGCCCCGCTTCCCTATACCAGCGCCGCCGAACTGCTCGACATTGGACGTACTCGGTGTCTGCGCATTCCTGAGATCGTGCGCACCAACGAGCGCGCTTGGCGTCGCGGTGCCGAAATTGAAGCCGAGTTAGACAGAATTTGGAATTCGATGAAAGCCTGCATCGAGCGCGGATTGCGGATTGAGGGCACGCTACCCGGCGATTTGAACGTATGGCGCCGTGCTCCAGGCCTGTACCGCCAATTGAAGGCCGCCTCGGGAAGCACGCCACACGCGGTCATGGAATGGATAAGTCTCTACGCGATCGCCGTAAATGAGGAGAATGCCGCCGGAGGCCGAGTGGTTACGGCACCGACGAATGG
>JACQTO010000125.1 GCA_016210745.1 Betaproteobacteria bacterium | reverse complement strand
TCGCGCACGAGCATCGCCGAGCAGGTCTGGGACATCAATTTCGACGGCGACACCAACGTCGTCGAAGTCGCCATGCGCAGGCTGCGCTCGAAGATCGACGATCCGTTCGACAAGAAGCTCTTGCACACGGTACGCGGGGTCGGCTACGTGATCGAGGATCGCGACTCGTGAGATCCGGCACCGGTTCTTGAGGACCGGGGCCGACCCAACGTCGGAATTTACGGGACCGCACGTTGGAGCGGCTTCAGGAATCTTCGAATCGCGGCGAATTCAAGGAGGAGTTGCGCTTACAAGAATGTAAGCGTGGCGACAGCACCTGGTAAACAGGCGGAGATCAAAATGGCGTCACTGTCCGCGTACTGATAGAAGCAGCGACCAAGTCATCGCGATAACGCCAATCAAGGAGATCTGTCATGTTGAAACGCAGACTTATCAGAAATAGGAACCAAGACCTCGCAACACCGCAAATCACGGAGACCTCTCACGTTGAAATGCGAACTCATTATCGCCGCCATCGCCGCCGCGCTGCCCACCCTGACGAGCGCGCAATCGCACATAGGTACGACCGTCAACCCGGATAACATCAGCAGCAACAAATTTTAGGAGTAACCATTTTGGAAAATTCACAATTCCCGACGCCCGAAGGGATTCGCGCATTCGAACTGGCCGTTAGGCGCGCGCGCTCGGACGAGATCGCCCGCTGGCTCGGCAATACAGCGCGCGCTCTGAATAGACGGGCCGCAAGCACGTTCGCGGTGATCGCCGGCAACATTGTCCGGCAGCGCGCGGGTCGTCGCGGGAATGCTCCAGGCAACGCCCACTCAAATCCGTGCACGTGTCGGCCGTGCACGTGTCGATCAATTGCGGGGCTGTGTTCGGGTGCGTAACAGCGCCGTGAACTGCGCGCGCAGTTGGAGCTTACACGTTCTAGATCGGCGAGAAGGCGGTCGCGGAGGCTTTGCCGCCGCGACCGACGCGGTAGACGACTTACGACCAGAGCAGGTGCCGGTTACGCCTGGTCAGCGTTATCTCGAAAAAATCAGAATTGGTAGCGCACACCAAGTGCCAAGGCCTGGGGATCGGCACCGACGCCGGCGGCCGGAGCGCCCGACACGCCGAAGTTGTAAGCCGCGGCGCTTTCGTTGGTAATCTTGGTCCAGAAAGCGTATAGGGCGGACACGTTATCCAGGTTGTACACGTAACCCAACGCCCATTGCTTGGCGCCCAGCCCGGCGGTAGAGCATGCGGCGCCGCCGGCCAGGGTGCAACTGCCGCGCTCGGCCGTGCCGTAACTTACGATCCCACGGTGGGAACCCAGCCGGTGGCTGACCGACGCGACCCACGCGTCGCGGGCATATTTGGTCACCGGTCCCGCGTTGGTTTCGTACTCGAGGTTTTCCCAAACCAGCAGGGCGTCGGTATTGCCGAACTTGTAGCCCAGGCCCAGCTTGTTGCCGGTATCGGTTGAAGAAGCTCCCGCCGGCGGCACGAACAGTGCTCCCGTGACGCCGGTACCCGGAACGAGCGTCGTCAAGGAATTGAGGCCAAACACATCCTTGCGGCGCTCGAAGGCGTAGCTCACGAAGATCGGCCCCATCTCGTAGCGCCCGAGCAGCGACCATACGCCCGGGTTGATCTGCGCGCCGGCGGACGTGCTCTTCTGCTCGTTGAGGCCGTAGCCGATCTCGCCGGAAAAGCCGTTGAAGACGGGACTGCGGTACATCACCAGGTTATTCAGCCGAGCGTCAAAGCCGGCGTTCTGCTGCTGGGCGCCGGCCGCGTTGCCGCCCACGGTGACGCCGGCCACGGCGTTGACGCTGGTGACGTTGAAGCCGGGGCTGCCGAGGATGCCCTTCTGGGTGGCGATGCCGGTTGCGTAGAAGGGATCCTTGCCTTGCACGCCGCGCTTATAGGGGCTGTCGATATTGCCGCCGTAAAGCACCGAGCCGAACCCGCCGGAGAGCCCAATGAATGTATCCCGTCCCGCCAGGGTGCTGGCGCCGCCGTCTTTACCGATCGAGGATTCGATCTGGAAGATCGCGCTCAAGCCGCCCCAGAGATCCCTTTTGCCCCTGATGCCGAAATTGGACGAGTTGGACCGCAGGGTGTTGCGGCTCGGCAGTTCGGTCGGCGTGGCGCCGGGCGCACCTACTAAGCTGTTGAGGGGGGTCGCGCTGACGGTGGCCCCGGTGCGCTCGACCGTGCCGGCGTCCGCGTTCAACGTGCCGTAGAGGGTCACCGTGGTGCCAAGGACGGTCAGGGTCTTGTCTTGGGATGGCTTGGTAGCGGCAGCCTTCGCCTCCCGAACCTCTTTTTGCAGGGCGCTCACCTCCCGTTTGCTCGCGGCCTCTTCGCGGCTTCCCTTGATCAGGCCGCGCAGCTCCCGAATTTCCCTTTTCAGCGCCTCGATTTCCGCCTTCATGGTCTGGGTATCGTCGGCTGCGTACGCTCCAAGCGGAAGCAAGGCGCCCGCCACACAGGCGCTGATGGCGGTTTTTTGGAGTGAGCGCTTCGTTAGCTTCATGATGCTCTCCTTGCTGTGGTTATCATCAATTCTTTCTCGGCGCTGTGCCGAGCGCGGCTCGGCGCCGTCTCCAGCCTAATGCCGATGCGTGGAACGCTCTTGCCCCGGGGATGAACTCTCGGAATAAGAACCACCGCTCGCGCAGGCTCCGAGGAGCAATGCGACGACAAGGGACAAAACGGCGGCCTTGATAGGGCTCATGTCTTTTCTCCAGGTTGAAAAATTCGTCACCGCGCAGGTCAAGCAAAGCAAGATCAATTCACCGGGCAACCCTTGTTCCGGAGCCGTTGCGAGATTGTGCTAAACCACTTCGGAGATGAACAAGCAAAGAAGAGGACATCGCGACAGTCTTGGATCCATTTAGCAGTTTGGCCTCCCTTGTGTTGCGATTTCGCGACAGGATCGAAGCGATTGTTCCGCGATCGAATCATGATCCGAGAAGGCCTTCTTTCGCGGCGTGCTGCTTCGGCAGGCCGATGCACGCGGAGCGGACCTATGCTGGCCTGCGCACAGGCACGCTTGTCCGTTCCGGTCCCCTCCTTCCAGGAGAGGACCGGGATTGGGAACTGAACTTATTGGTCAAAGAGATGGATATTTCTTGTAGTTGGCGTCCATACCGCAAGCGATCGCGGTCTTGTCTCCCAAACCCACGTCCTTGTGGCATGCGGAGCAGACAGACGCGGGCTTGCCGGAAATCTTCCTCGCCTCAAAATCGTAGAGCGCAATGGTGCCGTCCTTGATTCCGACCGGCTTGCCGTCCTTTTCAACGACCTTTCCATCAGGGCCGGTCGCCTTGACACTGGTCCTCAGGGTGAGCAGGGCGTATTTGCCGTCAGGAGTCGGCATGGCATCGTGGTTCTCGCCCGGGGTTTTCTTTTCGTCCACGACCGCAAGGGTTCTCGCATCGAGTACATAGACCCTGTCACCTGCGGACTGGAAAATGTATTTGTCGTCCTTGCTGAAATACTGCCTGAAGGTAATGGTCTTACCGGGTTCGCCCGAAAGCGTGACTCTCTTGATTTCCTTGAGCTTGCCCTTCTCAAGGGCAGGGAGGTCGACGAGAACAATATCGTTCTTGCCATTGGGTTTTCCATCTTCGCCCTTCAAAGCCACGCTGAGGACGAACATTTTCATATCATTGGAGTTAGTCCCGTGAAGGTACAACGGTGACTCCGGCCTGTAGCCGAGGTCGCTTATGAATACCCTGTGCTTGCGACCAAGGGTGGCCTTGTCGAACACATCGATGTAGCTTTCGCCTCCCATGAATACCGGCATATAACTCTTCTTCGACTGCCCCGAGGCGCAGTAAAGCGGTCCCGATATGCCGGGCGACCTCGGGTCGGGGTCGATTGCCAGGTCTTTTATCACCTTGCCTGTTTTCAGGTCGGTCTTGCCTATGTGCATTTTCCCCTGAGGGTCTTTTTGATAGGTCGCCCAGAAAAGGACATTACCGTCCTTGGAATCAATACGCGGATCGTGGACCTTATGGGTGGCTGTCGTTCCGATATTGACCTTGCCAAGGCCGCTTACCTTTAACGGTTCGTCGGCGTTGTTGGGGTCTACGGCAATTCTCGCCTCCGCGAAATGGCCGCCGACCCCGGCAACATAGATCGTAGGCGAATACGTCTTCTTACCGGCGGTGGCAACCGCGGTCTTAGAATCGACTAGGCTGAGCCCCAGATAGACGGAAACGACAACCGCTATTACTCCCAATCCACTCAGCAATCTCTTTTTCACAAGTGTTCTCCTCTGCCTTGACTTTTTGAATTCCGGCCGTTCGCAACGTCTGGGTATTTTGCTTTTCATTTCCGCCTTCTCGTCGACCGCCTTTCTTTCTCGGAAGTTACCAACGCAGCGGGAAGGCCGCCGGACGAGTCGCGATTCTCGTTCTCCCATGCTTACACCAAGCTGTCGCCAAAGTTACATTCTTGTAATCATCGCCGCTTTGAATTCGCCGCGTTTCGAGACGCACGCTGCAGCACCTTCAGCGATCATCGAACTGCAGTCAATTCAAAGCGTATGGCGATTACGAAAATGTAAACCGGGCGACAGCGCGGTGCAAGGAAGCGGGGATCAGAATTGCATCGCTGTCAGCGTGCTGATGGAAAACGGCAGCCCAGTCACTCCATTCAAGGAGAGGTGCCACGTTGAAACGCAAACTCATTATCGCCGCGATCGTCGCTGCGCTGCCCACTCTGGCGGGCGCGCAATCGCAGTTCCGCGGGTCGCCATCAACGAGAACGCGCTGAACAGCGACGACAAGAGGGGAACCTGATGGCAAGAATTCTGGTGGTGGACGATGAGATCGGTATCTGCGAACTGCTGAAGGAAGCGTTGGAGGATACAGGGCATCACGTAACGGCGGTCCAGAATGCGCGAGCCGCGCGCGACGCCTACCGCACGCAACGCCTCGACCTGATCCTGCTCGATATCTGGATCCCCGATACCGACGGCATGGTTCTCCTCAAAGAGTGGGCGAAGAGCGGAAAATTGGAGATCCCGGTCATCGTTCTCTCCGGCGCTGCGAGCGTCGACCTCGCCGTGGAGGCGACGCGGCTCGGCGCATTGGATTTCCTGGAAAAACCGATTGGCCTAAGTCGGCTCCTCAACTCCGTGCAGCGCGCGCTCGAGCTGCATCCGCCGCGTATCGATTCCCCGGCAGATCAGGAAACGCTCAAGGCGGCGCGGGGCGCCGCCGATACGGATTTTTCTTCCTACCATAGCGACTTGCCTTTCCGTGAGGCGCGGGAGGCTTTCGAGCGCGGCTATTTCGATCTGTTGCTGCACGAGGAGCGATTGACGATGACGCGCCTAGCCGCGCGCACCGGCCTCGACCGTACTCACCTGTACCGCAAGCTCCAGCAACTGGGAATCAAGATCGCCGCGCCGAAGATTACGCCTGATCCGCGAGCTGGATGACGCCGAACTTATCTTTGGCGAACCCCAGCCCGGTTTCACTGGCACGACACAGTCGCTGACGCCAATCCAGCTTCACGCCGCAACCTTGGCAGATTCGCTCAAAACTTCGGCGGCGGTGGTCAAAAGACCCTCTCAGATCGCCGGGGAAGGGAGGATCGCCGGTGAGGATCCTGTGTGACCGGTCCAGCAGATCGCGCTGCCGTCCATGCTGGACGAGTACGATGCGCCTCCGCGAGCCGCGCACTTGATCGCGGAAATCCAGAACCAGGCATTCTCCGCGGTCCGCGCTTGCCGGCACGATCATCAGTGCCTCGTGCCACATCAAATCGAATTCGACCGCCAATTCGAACCTAGTCGCCACCGCGAGATTACATCGCGCCAACAGACGGATGGCTTGTTCGTGGCGCGCGCGAACCTCGTCGGCGCGCTGCGGTGGCGGAGGGCACCGTAGCTCGAGCAAGGCCTTCGCCTCTCTATGGCCTCTTGCCGCCGCGCGACTCAACCATTGCGCCGCAGATACGTCGGCCCCGGGAACGCCGGAGCGCCTGTCAACCGCACACCCGAGCAGATATTGGGCATGGGTATGGCCTTTCTCGGCCGCCTGCTCCAGGCACTGCCGCGCGAGCGCGGGGTCACGGCAGGAGGAAGTCTTTGACCCATACAGACGATACAACTCAAAAAACGCCTGCGTCAATGCCTGTTTCCGATGCCGCGTGGCTTTCTCCAACCAATACGCCGCCTTCTTGTAGCTGTGCGGGACGCCGTTCGCCTTCACGCCGCCACGCGCGGTGAACAGCATACCCAACGCGAACTGCGCTTGCGCATGACCGGCATCGGCTGTCCGTCGCAACCAAGCAGCAGCTTCGCGTGACCGCCCCAGACTGCCGAGCAGTACGCCGAAGCGATAGCTTGCCTCGACATCGCCTTGTTTCGCGAGCGGTGCGAGCCAGCGGATCGCTGCCGGATCTTCTCGATCCCAGTGGAATTGCGCGAGTTGGTGCTGCGCGGCGAGAGAACCTTGCGCCGCAGCTTTCTCATACCAGTGATTAGCGCATTCGCGGTCTCTGGGAACACCCTCTCCCGAATCATAAAGCCACGCGAGCCTCAGTTGCGCTTCGCGATCGCCACCATCGGCCGCGCGAACCAACTTTTGCCAAGCGACCTGATAGTCGCCATCTGGGTTCGTCAGCAACCTGTTCGCCACCACACGCTGTGCCCGCAAGCAGCCCATCGCTGCCGCCGACTCATATAACGGCGCCGCAGCGTCAAGGTCCCCAACGGCACTTACGGCCACGGCCTCCCCGATGAGCCGGATCGCATCATTGTGGCCCTGCCGAGCGGCCTTTTCCAGCCACAGGAATCCGGCGCGCTCGCTCTGCGGCAAACCGTAGCTCCCCTCTAGATACCCCTTACCAAGAAGGTACTGCGCCTCAGGGTCTCCCGCCCGCGCGCGGCGCTGGATCGGCACCAGGGAACGCTCGGTCATTTTCGCTTCTGGATCAGGTTCGCGAGACCAAACGACCCACGGCCGCGATCCAGTGGGTTGCTTGATCGTCGATTGGAAACCTTGAGCACCGCATAAGGAGATTGCAGGAAGCCATTGTTCGCCCCTCGATCATTCCTCGCCTGAAGGCGATGGGTTTGCACCATTCACGAAATCGACACCAAGTGATTTGATAGCGGCTCGGAAGCAAATGCGCAATGGGCGCGTCAATCGCTTAACCAACCAGGGATGAAATCCGAGGCGAAGCCGTTTTTACGTAGCGAATAAACAACGCGTTCGTCGCGCGTGCCCGTCACAAGGGCGATGAAACGGATCCAGAGCGGTTGCCCCGGTTCCTCTGCCAATGCCCCATGAGGAACGCTCGCAAGGTTAAAAAAAGACAACACTATTTCGCACGCAGGCGCTTTTTGATGATCTTTTTCGCGGCCCCTATCTTGAACCATTGATATTGCTCTGGCGCAACTCCAGGCTTGAACACGCTTGCCGATTGGCAGGTGTTCAACTTAGAGGAGAAGAACTTATGAATCGAAATTCACGCCTGACGCCGATGCAGCGGCGGTCACGCAAGCTCGCAATAACTAACGAGGGAGACATAAGGATGGACGGAAACATAGCGATAAGTAAGAACATGTGCATGGCACTTGCCGTTGCCGGTGCGCTGGCGGTTCCCGCGACGGTGTTTGCACAAGCCAAGGAACGTGCCGCGGGATTGGAACCCCTTGGAGGCGCCGCGACGAACGAGATGAAGATCTACGGCCGAGTTAACATGGGATTTGATAATTATGCGGCCACCGGGGCCACCGCCGGTGCTGCAGCCGATTTCAAATCCCGCGCGCGAGTCTATGACGCCGCTTCGAGGCTTGGCTTTCGCGGAACGGAGATCTTGGGTGACGGACTTAAAGCTACGTTTTTGCTCGAGTCGGGTGTCAACATGGACACTGGCACTCAGGCGTCCCAGAGCGGCTCAACGAACATCAGCACCGGATTTCTGGCATCGCGCATCGCCAACGTCAGCCTGGTTTTCCCGCAGGGCCAAATTAGTTTCGGCCGGACCAATGTCTGGTGGTCCAACGGCACCATCGAGCAAATCGGCGCGAATTATGTCAACACCGGCGTCTCAACCGCCTCGGGCACCTTCGGTCGTGGCATGGGGGTAGGGATTTCCCGGGTGAATAACCTATTTCAATACATCACCCCGGTTTTCCAGGGTGGCACCTACGCTACCTTCAGTTATTCGCCAACGGGTGAGGCGCAAAAAGCCGGCCAGAATGCCGACGGCAAGCTCCTCGCGGTGTCGGTGGAGGGCTCATTATCCCAACTCGACTGGGGAGTCGATTTGGCCAAGGCCTACGGGAACACCTTCAGCGCTGCACAGCCGTCTCCAGCGGTGCCAGCCCAAGTAAATGTTGGGGGAACGGGAGTGACTGTGCCAGGCTTGGCCGCCGGCGCCCTTGGCAACGTGCAGCAGACTACGGTTGGCCAGAAACTGCGGTTCGGTTGGTGGTATCAGCCGCGCGTTGGCAAGGTCGCCCTGATCTGGAACAAGTCGATTCTTAACTACGGCGGTACTTTCGGGGGGCTGGCCAGCAACCCCGACCCGACGGCGAAGGAACTCACGCAGAGTTCCTGGACCTTGAGCTGGGAGCATATGTTCGGCAACATCCAAGCGCTCGCCCAGTACGGCAAGCTGGCTAACGTACAGGGCTGCGTGACAGCGAGAGCGTGCGATAACACCAACGCCACCGCATACATGGCTGGGGTGCGCTACGTGCTTTCCAAGCGTACGTGGCTGTACGCAACCTACAACACGGCACGAAACGGCGCGAACTACAACCTGGATTACATTCCTGGCGGCATAACATCGGCCGCCGCTGCCGTCGCCGGTACGACGTTGTCCGGGGCCGGTGGTCTTCCAGTGGGAAGTGTCGGCGCCGATCCACGCGTTTTCGCGCTTGGTATGCAGCACCGCTTCTAATCGAACCCGATCTACAAGTCTACATAAGTCCTTTCAAGGAACGGTCGCCGAAAGGCGACCGTTTTTATGTGCGCCCGGCACAGGACGCGCATATTCCTGCTGCCACGACTCCGAAGTGCCCCTCGAGCCTTCCCACATGCGCAACGGCTCAATGGGTCTTCGCCGCAGCGTTTGCGACCGAAGCGGCCCAGATAATTACCATCGGCCACGTGCGAAGAGCAAGATAAAAGATAAGCGCAACGACGACTAGCCCTATTACACCAAGGACTACGCGTTTCACCGCGCATCCCTTGAGTTTCAGCATGCATCCCCTCGAAAGTTAGCTTCTTACCGAAGCGTTCGGTTGATTCTTGAGTTGAGGTGAATGGTTATCCGCTAAAACCATTTGCGCTTTCGCAACTGCTCGCTCCGAGGCGCATGCTGCCCCAAGTGCAGCAAGCGCCTGGAACTCCTGTCCCCGCGATCACGGGCTGAGATGTTGACTCGGATGCATGACAATCACCTGGGTACTGCCCGCATCGAATCCGCGGGGTGCGATCGTCTTCAGAGGAAAGTTCGACACCCCCGTGGTTCCGTCAAAGCGCCAGAGGAAATTCGCGCCCTTGTCGTTCTCGATCTTGGCGGTCGCGAAATGATCGACCCAAATGTTGCCGGTCGCACCGCTGACCTTGATTGTCACCTCGGGCTTGCCTTGTGACGGGGTGCCGAAAAACCCTTTTTGGAACAACCAGGAATTGTCCGCCGCGCCGGCGGCGCCGACACCCAACCCGGTGCAAAACAGTACAGCGGTCAAGAAATTGCGATGGACGTTCATGATTTGCGCTCCTATTTTGGTTAACTGTTGCGTTTGCGCTGCTGCACCACTGATGCTAGCTAGTCCTGCCACCCGCCGAGGTAGCCGGAGTCCTCGGGATTGACGACCGGACGGAACTTCGAGGTCAAACGATCGCGGGAATCTGCAGGTTTGCCTTGGTAAGGGTTATCCGTTACCGCCATGTGGTATCCGGAGTCCTCAGGGTTGACGGTCATGTACATCCTCTCGGACGATGCAGTAGCGGGTGGAAGAGTTTTGCCCTGATACGGGTTTTCAGATACCACAGCGTGGTACCCGGAATCTTGAGGATTGACGGCCGTATAAGGCTCGAGACCGCGCGATTGCGCGACTGCCAGGGTGGGCAGCGCGGCGGCGATTGCGACGATAATCAGTTTGCGTTTCAGGTTCAACATGACAGTTCTCCTTGAATTGCGTTGGGTTGCGTTAATTTGCTTGCTGCATCTATGAGTACGATGTCAGTGATGCCATTCTGGCATTCGCATGTTTACATCGTGCTGTCCCCAGCGTTACATTTGCGTAAACTCAACGCCTTCTTGAATTCACAAGAAGTCATTAGGCGCAAAAACGAGGCGTCGTCTAACCGGATCAGCTTCTGCCGCGACATGGGAATTCTCATCGTCGAAGACGAAATCAAAACGGCTGACTATCTCCGTCAAGGCTTGACGGAGAACGGATTCGTGGTGGATGTCGCGACCAATGGGCTGGATGGCAGGCACCTCGTGATCGAACACGACTAGGACCTGCTGGTCCTCGACGCCATGATTCCGGGGCTCGACGGCTGGGGTGTGCTCAAGTCAACTGCGCGAGCGAGAGGACACTCCGGTGATATTCCTGACTGCACGTGGCCGGGTCGAGGACCGCGTCCGGTGACTGGAGTTGGGAGCGGATGATTATCCGGTGAAGCCGTTTGCGGTTTTCCGAACTGCTAGCCAGGATTCGCGCGCTGCGCAAGCGCAGTAAGGGCCGCGAACCCGATGTCGTCCGCGTCGGAGATCTCGAAGTCGGTAAGCGTCCGGCGAAGGCCCTCTCTTCGGCGCTTATCGATAAGTGGACACCGATGAAGCGTGTCGTTGAGGGCGGGGCAAACCAGGCGTAACAAGAAGACGCCGCTATACCCCGGAATTCAAGCGGATGTTCGTCAAAGAGGCACTTGCCCCTGGTGCCTCGGTGTCAGCTACGCGAGCCGGAACGACTCCAGTGTGTAGTACTCATAGTCGCCGAACGGGCCTTCAAACCCGACGCGCAATGGCTTGAACCTCTCGAAGACCCGCATGCGCGCCGGTCCGCGCAACTCCGGCGCGTACCCATTCGGTCTCTTCCCGATACAGCACAGCGTAATAGGGAGGCCTCGGCCCGAGCTGCAGCATGCGGCGCACCACCATCGAGTGAAAATTGCGTACGCCCCAACGCACCTCTTCCCAGCCTTCAACGCGCGAC
Source organism: Betaproteobacteria bacterium (assembly GCA_016210745.1). Taxonomy (GTDB): domain Bacteria; phylum Pseudomonadota; class Gammaproteobacteria; order Burkholderiales; family SG8-39; genus JACQTO01. Next base: position 71,180 of record JACQTO010000125.1, on the reverse strand, counting down.
CACGCGGCAATGTAAGAGCTGGTCCCGTTGGAATCCGTTAGGGTAAGCCGCTGCTGCCACTCCTTGCCCGAGACCAGCGGAAAATCGTACTTGCGAAGTCGCGGCGTGAAGGTGCCGGAGAATAGTTCGCTTCCACTCAGTGAGCCGGAGATCTGGACCCCGGGCGATTCGAAAAGCGCGTTTTCCAGCAGACGCCCCGTCTCGTCTCTGGTCACGATGACCATGCTCCGCTCACCGGCCGGCCCGAGCGTGCGGGTCACCACGCCGCGCTGCAGGCCGTTGAATGCGTCGGTCCGCCGGAATATCCAACTGTCGCCCGCGCGCCACATTGGCGCCGGGACTTCGGTCGACTCGTAGTTCCCTAGGCGGGGCGTCGCGCAGGCCGAAAGCGCCAGCGTGCCGCCTGCGGCGAGAAAAGTTCTTCGGTCCATGACCAGCCTCCTTGCGGCTCTATCGGTGGCTCGTCTTCGCCAGCAACGTCTTAGTTCAGATTAGCTTCGTGTTCGAATAGGGGGCCAAGCTTTTGCTGTCCCCCTTGGTCTGTGCACTCTCAATCAATCATTCACCTTGGTCGACTCCTTGGCGATACCAATAGGCGTCGTCACTCCTGGTCGTGGTATCTTGTTCCGCGTACTGCGTCGCGCGGGAATTGGCAAGGCTCAGATCACTTGCATCTGCGGCGGCGAATCCTGCTTGCCCAGCCAGAGCGGCACCCGAGAACAACATCACTGCAAGTTTGGTTTTCATCAGCGTATCTCTCCTGGAATTGGCTTTCGATAAACTCAAAAAGGGCCTTCTAGTGCGCCTCGGCAGGGTCCGCAGAAGCAACCCTAGACGCATTAGGCGCGGGAGAATGCAATTAGTTCCTAATACCGATGAGATTGTTCATTCACTATAAGTTAGACAACACCCCGATCAACTTTATGGATATTTTCAGAGCTAGCCACAGGCCGTTCTTGTCGGGGCGAGCGCCGACCTCAACTCCGGTTCCGGAATAAAGGAACCCCTAGGGGTGTTGACTCCTTTACATAGACTTCGCGAAACACGGTCGCGACCGGCGCTCGGGTCCAGTCGGGCTGCGTAACGGGGGAACATGAAGGCGGCCACGTTTTGGCGGTTTGCCGGATGGAGGTGAAGATGATTCGATCTGCCAGGCTCTTGGCGGTGATCACGGCGCTCTTGGCGTTGGCCGGCTGCGCCGCTGATACTGGAATCCGGGGTTACTGGACGTTGCACGATACCGACTTCAGAAAGCTGAAACCGGGGATGACCAAGCCCGATGTGGTGGCGATCGTCGGCAAGCCGCGGCTAGCCGTGACATTCGCGAGATTGGGCGAAGAAGTGTGGGAATACCGATATCTGGATGGGCAGATTTTCATGAAGGCCCATGTGTCTTTCGATACCAAGGGCGTTTTCAAGGGTCACGTCGAATCGTACGACCAGGATGCTTACGACGCCGTAAGCGAGTAATCGAATGAAGGTAGCCGGGCGCAACGGCGCGCTCCACCCGACGCGCGTCCGGTGAGTGTTCCGCCGACCCCTTGTTCGACCATCACGGCGGCCGGCGCCAGCTGCACCGTTACGGACACATCGCCAGGGTCTTGTTTCCTGCCGTGAAGCCGAGATAACCCTTGCTTCTGGTGCTTGGAAATTCCACGTCGGTCCGCCCGCCGCGCGCGGCGGACCTGGATTCATTTGCCAGTTTGGCGTCGCGGATGTTGCGATTCTGCAATAGGATCGAAAACATGCGATTGTTTCGCGATCAAATTTCCGTCTCGCATCCCCCACGGAATCCAGCGATCAGCATAGTGGTGCGGCGGCGAAAACCGTGAGCCCACATCATGCTTCCTTCGCCTTCCCGGAAAACGACATGATTGAAATGCGGGAGCATCACCGCGAATCCGTCCTATCGGCCCTAAAAGGGCAAAGAGCCGGTTTCGAATCGCAGTAAGCCGGCGCGTTGGACTGAATCCTGCCATTGACGACCCTGACCTGATCCCTCGGTCGCGACGCCCGCGGTTGGCCTCCATAAATACGCGGGTCGCGCCTTGACTGGCGGTGAAATACGCGTGCTCTTTTGTCGTCGGAATTTACGGGACCGCATACTGGAGCGGCTTCAGGGATCCTCAAATTGCACTGAATTCAAGGAGGAGTTGTGCTTACAAGAATGTAAACCTCGCGACAGCGCCGTGTAAAGAAGCGGAGATCAGAATGGCGTCACTGTCAGCGTGCTGATAAAAACAGCAACGAAGTCATCGCAACAACGCCACTCAAGGAGATCTGTCATGTTGAATCGCAAACTCATTATCGCCGCAATCGCCGCCGCACTGCCCACTCTGGCCGGCGCGCAAACACACATGGGTACGACCGTCAACCCGGATGACTCCGGATACCACATGGCGGTTTCGGTGAACCCGTACCAGCCCAAAGCCCTCCCATCCCGTGAATCTTCACCCGCGATGATGCCGGTCGCTGTCAACCCGGATGACTCCGGCTACCACGCCGTGGTAACGGAAAACCCGTACAAGGGCAAACCTGCAGAGTCGCGCACTTCCTTGTCCTCGAAGTTCCGCCCGGTCGTCAATCCCGAGGACTCGGGATACCTCGGACCTGTGAATCTGGGCAATTAGTACTAGGGCAACGCTCTCACAGCTCGTGCTTCCAGGTGACTGTCGTTGAACCGGCGATTGATACGCCCGATAAACGGAGCGAGCGGTTTGCCGGCGTCTACGTCAACCGGCGCCTCCCGCGCCGGTGGCGACAGCCGGAATCTTCGCAAGTGGAATGGATTGAGCGGGAGCTTTTCCCCCGCCTATCCGGTACATATCACATCTTGAATTTCCACGACAAGAAAGGAGATACATAATGAAACGCCTTGTTCTTGCTTTGGCCACCGGGGTTGCGCGATGATGGGCCAGCTGACGGACTCTCAGGTCGCCTCCACCCAGATACATTGCCAGTAAAGGGTCTGAACGGTGTTCGTCCACGCTCAACCGAACAACCAAGCCGCGGATGTCGTCAACAGCATGCCGCGACAAAACTCCTCTGGGCGAACCAGCCGCGCCCCATAACGCGAAGAGCTTTTTGCCGCGAGATGAAAATTCTCATCGTCGAAGACGAAGCCAAGACCGCGGACTATCTCCGCCAAGGCCTGACGGAGAACGGCTACGTCGTGGACGTCGCGACCAATGGCGTCGATGGCCGGCACCTGGCGATCGAGAACGACTACGCCCTGATGATGCTCGATGTCATGCTTCCTGGGCTCGACGGCTGGGGTGTGCTCAAATCGCTGCGCGAGCATAAGGACACCCCGGTGATTTTTCTCACCGCGCGCGAGCGCGTCGAGGACCGCGTCAAGGGGCTGGAGCTGGGCGCCGATGATTATCTGCTGAAACCGTTTGCGTTTTCGGAGCTGCTCGGCCGCATTCGCGCCCTTCTCAAGCGCAGCAAGGGCCGCGAACCCGTCGTTTATCGCGTCGGCGATCTCGAAGTCGATTTGCTGCAGCGGAAAGTCTTTCGCGCCGGCGGGCGAATAGACCTGACCGCCAAGGAGTTCGATCTGCTGGCGCTGCTGCTTCGCCGCCAGGGAGCGGCAGTGTCGCGCGCAACCATTGCTGAGCAGGTCTGGGACATCAATTTCTACGACGACTCCAACGTTGTAGAAGTCGCTGTACACAGGCTGCGCTCAAAGATCGACGATCCGTTCGACAGAAAGCTTGTGCACACGGTGCGCGGGTCCGGGTACGCGATCGAGGATCGCGGCGCGTGACGGGCCGCGCTAGGAACATGCATGCGCCTATCTGCACCGGTATTGCCCGCTGATCCGCTGCGCGCTGGATCGCTTTGCGATTCGGGCGCCGGCATTGCAGCCGTCCGTTTGCCCACCATGGTTCTGGATAGATCGGGGACAGTTCGCTGCTGCGATGATCAGGCGGCGAACCTGTTTGGTGCCCGGCCGGAAAGCCTGGTGGGAAAGCACATCAATGCGCTTATTCCCGGCCTGCCTTTGAACGTCAGGACGCCCGGATACAACCTAGCCTATGCCACGTTCTGGGCGCTCGGCGGTCCACCCCGGCTCCACTGCGGCGTGGACAGCTGCGGTGGTTCATTCGACCTCCGGATCGCTTTGGAGAAATTGGAGCTGAACAAGAAACAGTGGATCTTGTTGAGCTTGCACCGGCCGGTTGAGCGGCATCAGAGTTCCAGTCGGTCGGCCGAATTCCACGGCTGTTCGCGCGCCGGCGAAGTTGACGTTTACGCCAAAGGACCGAAGTCAGCCAGGAAGACACCGGCCTGAACGGCCCGGGCGTGCAAGCCTTGCGCCCGAATCAACGCAGCAAGCCCGCGGGAATCGCCCTGGGGCTAGTCAGATCAGTGGAGAACGAAATGCACGCAATCTATGGAATTCACGGACAGCGCCATGCCGGCAGGGGAATCGGCGTTCCGAAGGGACAAGGGCGAGCGCCCAAAGCGCTCGCCAAGAAGCAAATCGGTTCGCCCGGCACCCTGTATGCGCACGCGCTGGCGATCAAGTACGAGGCCGAAGCGCGCTACCGCGAGTTCGGCACCCACATGGCCGACTGCGGTAACGATTCGCTCGCCGAACTTTTCGGCCGGCTGGCCGAATTCGAGGCCGAACACGCTTTTCTGCTGGCCAAGAAGAGCCGCGGCATCGAAATCCCGATCATCACTCCGGGCGAGTACGCCTGGCTCGAGTGCGGGCCGCTCGCGCCCGAAGCGCGCGCGTTCATCTTCAGGATGATGACCCCGCGCCTGGCGCTGGAGATCGCGCTGCGCGCCAAAAGGCAAGCCAAGGCATTCTTCGAGCGAGTCACCGCCGAATCGCGCAACGCGCGCGTGCGCGCGCTCGCCGCCGAATTCGCCGGCGACGAACAGTCGCGTATCGATTTGATAGCGCATGCGCTCGAGCAACTGCCGCCGATTGCGGAGAACGAAGAATTGGTGTAAATGGCCTCTGCCAAAGTGGGAAACAGCGCAATTACGGCATGTTCACCCAGAAGCCGACGCCCTCACCGAGAGTTTTGTTGCTCGCCGCAAAGTCGAGATAGCCCTTGCCGTTGATATAATTCATTATTTCCGTTCCGCCGGTATCGAGCGAAGGGGCGTAGAAGAACCACCGATTTGTCGCATTGTCCCAGACCCAAAGCGACTGAAAGCTCTGCGCCGATTCGCCTGCAACCGGCGGCTCTGAAGCGAGAGACGCATTTGGTTCGCGCGGATGCATGGTCGCGCCCGTTGCGACAAGGTTCCACCCCTTGACCAGATTGGCACCTGTCAAGACGAACAATTCGCCGCCGGAGGGCGTCGCTCCGGGAGCAGGCGGAGCGGCAGACGGATCGCCGGTTTGATTGCTGAGCAAAAAACTGCTGGTTGCGTTGACCCAATAGCCCTCACCCGGATCGATGGCTGTCAGGAAACCGCGGCCCTTGCTCGCCGTAGCGTGTGCAGCTTGATCGCGGCGCTGATGCGCAAGAAGTTGCACCAGCGGAACGGCCTCAGGCACCAATCGATCGCATTTAGCCGCCCCGTGCCGTCGGCTTTTCCCTGCGCGTCTATCGTTGTGGCGGGAGCTGATTGGCGTACTTCGCCATGATTTCACCCACCTTCTGCATGATCTCGGCCTGCATTTGGAGCTGAAGCTTTTCGTTGCCGGGAGGCAGCATCGGCATGTGGACGCCCCGACCCATCATTCCGCCCATCATCCCGCCCGACATCATGGGACAGCCCATCGCACCCATCATGCCTTGATCGTGCGCCATCATTCCCGGCATTCCCCGCATGGGAGGTTGATTCTGTTCGGCGGCAATCGCCAAAGAGCCTCCGCCTAGAAGGGCTAGGACAAGCGCCGTTCCGGCAATGTACTTAACGGTCATGGGATATCCTTTCAAGAGAAGTAACGGAACTCAGACAACAGTATCTGATCTTGCGTTCCTGCAGAAGGGCGCGCGTGCAAGTGCCTCAAGCATCATGCGCCCAGTCATCGATAGATCTCGTTGCATAGACAACGGTAGATTCAAGGCGTAATTTTGATTACAAGAATGTAAACTGCGCGACAGGGCCGGGCAAACAAGCGGATGCGAAAATAACACCCACCGTCAGAGCTTTTGCGCCGCGCGGCCTATACTGAGACTGCGCGGCACTTGCAACAACGTTGCACAAACGGAGGTGCATCATGAGATTGCTCAAATCATTCCTTATCGCAGGTACGGCGCTCGCGCTGACCGGTCCTGCTTTTGCCGGGCGCGACCAAGCGCAGATCATGCAACAGGAGCGTGCGGCGCAGCGGATGCGGGCTGCTCAAGCAACGGCCGCACCAGCGGGACCGCAAGAAGCGCAGACCATGCAACAGGAGCACGCGGCGCAGAAGATGCGGGCTGCCCAAGGATTGGCCGGCCCGACGGGACCGCAAGGCGAGGTTGGACCGGGGAAGCAGAGCGGCCGCGTGTGCAGCAACTCAGGCCACCCGAGCGAGCGAGTTCGCTGCTAGCGCGTTTCGAGCCGGAAGCCGCGCAGCGTTCGGTGGAGTGTTTTCTTTCTTCGCTACACCGCGCCGAAAAGCGATATCAGTCGCAGGACAAACGGCCGATGCGCTTCGGGGCAGCACTTGTACCAGGATGCCAAGTAGGCGGCAAAACCTTCCTGTGAAGGCGGATTGAGGTTCAGGTAACCGATTGCCTCGAGACTGCCCGGCGTGCCCTGGAACAATTCAAGCAGCGCTGTGGCGGCGAGTTCGTTTTTCTCCCGCAAGTAAGGATTGCCCTCGAGCGAATGTTCATTCTCGCGATACCACGCCGCGACTGAGCTCGCCGGCACGAAGTGCCGGTGCTCATCCTTCAAGAGGCGATCGGCATACCGCCGGAAGGCCGGTGCATAGGCCTCCCAGCCGGCATGTGGCGGAGACGCTTTCCAGCGCGAAGCAAGGCGATCCAAGGCGACCAGGGAAACGACTTCGCACAGCGTCTCTTCGAACCATTGATGGCTGCGCTCTCCGAAAGCCGAGCCGATCTCGCGCTGGTCGTAGTTGGACGCGATGTGGCAGAGCTCGTGCGCGAACTGATACGCGAACTGATCCCAGAGTCTGTCCCGGACGCTCAGGAGCACCTGATGCGCCCCGCCGGAAGATCTTTCAGCCAGGACGCGCGGTCCTGCCTTGCTGGCCGCCACGACGATGCGCACCGAAGCATGCCTCGGAAAGCTGGGGAGGAGCACCTCCGCGACGGAGTTCAGGACGGACTCGATGTCCTGGACACTCGCCACGCCCCAGTCCCCTGCTTGCACGCGGATCGACGGCCGGATATCTCCCTGTGGCGAGGCCCAGGCGAAAGAACTCGCCAGACAAGCCGCTGCCAACACCACGATCTTCCAGAGAAAGCGCATGCGCTTGCTCCAGCAAACAGCGGGCCACCTCCGAGGGTGGGGTAACGCATTGAGTAGAAAAGGGGAACGCTGAATGCCATCGGCAGACACGACGATCCGTTGCCCTGAAACGGGGCGATGGAAAGCTGCAACGCGCAATGTTGGTGCAATGGATTCTCGGATCCGCTCGCCGTCCGATCGGGACCTGATTGCCCTGGCCGTCTCGCGGCTCGCTTCCTGGAATCAAGCAATCGCGCCAATGAACCGCCGAAAGCCGGCAAGCCGGACGCCCGCCTATTGGTCGTGATTTCAACCTATCTGCGCGGCACTGCTCAAGAATGCGCGGACGACAAGCAACGACTTCGCCAGCAACGACCGTTGGCAGGCGATCGTTGCATCATTCCCGGCAATGGGAACTGCGCTACTGCCTAAGCTGACATGCCCGCTGTGCTGGCCCGCCTAGGCGGCAGTTCTGAGCGCCCTGGGATTGGAGTTCTTCGACTACACGCCGTATCTGCTGCCGCTCACCATCATGCTTCTCGCGTCGGCCCTTGGCGTGCTGGCGATGCACGCAAGTCGATCCGGGCAGCGGACGCCCCTGATCATAGGGGTCGCAGGGGCCGCTCTCATGCTGCTCGGAAAATTCGTCTTCGAGCTTGATTGGCTTAATTTTCGGCGTCGGCGTAGTTGCGATCACTTGGTTGCTGCTTCTATCAGCACGCTGACAGTGATGCCTTTTTGATCTCCGCTTGCTTACCCGATGCTGTCGCCACGTTTACATTTTTGTAAGCACGACTACGCCTTGAATTCACGGCAATTCGAGATTTTCAGAAGTCACCCCGCGCGAACACGATGCACCGCACCGATTCTCGGGTTGAATTGAGAAGAATTACGCCTCGGGCTTGGGCCAGAAATTTTCCGGCGTGACTTCTGACCGGCTCCGGACCAAGTACAACTTGTCTATGGGAACAACCGCAACTACTCCGTCCCGCGGGATCCCAGTGTGCGCCGCCTCCATGATTGCCGTTGTGACAGCGTCGACCTTGTGTTGTCGCGTAAAGATTTCAATTCTCACTTCCTCCGAAACCCAGTCGCGCGAAAAAAAGTTCCGGTATTCGCCGTATCCTCGTACTTTCGATACGTTGAAGCGCTCCACGCACATTGGCTTCAGTTTCTCTTCGACATCGTCCAGCTTGTCAGCCCTGATGATTGCAACAATCAGCTTGACGAGTCCTTTAGCGAGTGCGCCTGCCCGCCCCCGTCCAGGAACTGAAGATCCGGCACGGACTTCGGCTGGTTCATTTGGGCGAACGGCAAGGCGGCCGGCGGCGCTTGCGGCTTCGGCGAAGAAAGATGGATAGCGAGCGCGGCTGCCGCGAGCACCACAATGCCTCCCAGCGCGGCCGCGATGCAAAGCCTCATTTTTCCTGCCCATGCTCGGCGATGGCGGTCCAGGTGCGGCCGGCATTGCTTGTCAGGTACACGCTGCGGTTGAATGTCGCGATCGCATATTCGGCGCTTCTTGAAGGGTTTTGCGCAATGTAGGCCACCGCATCGCGGCCTAGCAGCGGCAGCACGACGCTTGCCGGCTTGCCGCCGTCGAGCGGCACACGCGCAAGCCGCGCGCTGCCATCGAAGCTTCCGTACCAGAGATGCTTGCGGTCGAGGTCGAAATAGGCCGACAGCGCTTGGGCGCCCTTTGCGAGCGGGACGAACCGCTGGCCCGAGTCGCGCGAAACGAATACCCCCGCCGAAGTCGCGACCGCAACGGTTGCGGCATCGTCAGGATGCACCGCCAATGCATTGGGATCGCCTTCGAGTCCCTTCGCAGTCGACGGTTTCCATGCGCGGCCGTCGTTGCGCGTGTAATGCAGTCCGAGAAGCTTCATGCGCGAGTTCGGCGCAGGATTCCACACATAGATGGCGTTCGTGTTCCAGCTGGTTGCGAGCAGGTGGAAATCGGTTTCGCCTTCCAAGCCGAGCTTGTCCCAACTCTTGCCGCCGTCGCGGCTGCGGATGAGTCCGAAGGGATTTACCAGCCCCGACCCCGGCGCCGGATGCCCGCTGCTGTACAGGTGCTTCGACGTCGCCGAAAAGCCCATGTAATCGTGCTGCGGGCCGCTCGCCTTCGACCACTTGCCGTTTTCATACACCGCGAGCCCGTGGTGGCTCGGGATCATGAGCCGTTTGCCGTCGGCACTGTAGGAAAGTCCGTGCACGTGCGTGAGCGTTACCGCGCCATGGGCGGAGTTCAGCGCGAGGGCTGCGACTACGCCAAGCGCCATACGGAGAGCAGGTATCGGAAAGGTCATGGGAGTCCCTAAAATCGAGATTCAGGATCTTACAGGCGAGGCGGCGTCTAGCAGCCGCCTCACCTCGATGTGCCAAGGCCACGGGCGTGCACAAGAACGCTGCAGCAATTCGGTTGCTGTTCTCATCCTGAGTGCTCCTGCAATAGGGCGCGAAGATCGCGCGCCATGGACTCCGGAGCAAGCTCCGGCCTCATCAGCAGTCTCAGCCGCCCTTGGGGGTCGAAGACGAGAATCTGTCCCGAATGGTCCACCGTGTAGAAGCCCGTTTCGTTTGGCGGCTGCGCCTGGTAGTACACCTTGAATTCCTTCGCGGTGCGGGCCGTCGTCTCCGCATCGGCGTAGAGGCCGAGAAACGCCGGGTGAAAGGCCGGCACGTACTGCGAGAGCACCTGCGGCGTGTCGCGTTTCGGATCCACGGTGACGAAAAGCCCCTGAGCCCGCGACGCATCTTCGCCCAGGAGCCGCACCGCTTCGCCGAGCTTCGCCATCGTGGTGGGGCACACGTCGGGACATTGCGTAAAGCCGAAGAACATCGCCACCACCTTGCCGCGAAAGTCGGCCAGCGTGCGCCTGCAGCCCAGGTGGTCGGTCAGCTCGAAGCCTTTGCCCCACTCGACCCCCGTGATGTCCACTGCCTCGAATGCCGGTGTCGAAGCCTGCCGACCCAGGGTCGCGTACGCCGCAATCCCGCCCAGGATCAGCACCGCCGCGCAGACGAGCCATGCGTACAGTCGCCCTCGCGTCATTGCCGCCCCGCACTGCGGGTCATCTGCGCCCGGGCGCCGAGCATTTCTCGGGAGGTCCAATGACTCTTGATGTACGCGAGCACTGACCAGATCTCTTCGTCCGAGAGCTTGCCGCCGAACGACGGCATGTCGCTCTCGTAATCCTTCGGCGCATAAGGAGGTACGAGGCCGTTCTTGGTGATGCCGAACAGGACGTTGTCCGGGTGATGCCAGGTGTGCCCCGACTCATCGTGCGGCGGCGCCGGCAAGCGTCCGTTCGGCAGGCGCTTGCGCCAATCAGGCTGGCCCTCCAGTTTCGCGCCATGGCAGGCTGCGCAGTTCTGCGCGTACACCCGGGCGCCCAGCGCGACCTTACCCGCATCACGCGGGTTGGCACGCGGGTCGTCGCCGAGGGCAGCCGGTTCGCTGCATGCCGAAAGCATCAACATGAGACAAGCCGCAGCTTGAAAGCGCGCGCAGCGCATCAGCGCGCCGGGGAGCCGCGCCACTGGTCGTTTGGCGCGCGGCGCATTCTTCTGCCGCCGCGCATCATTTCTCCGCCCATCATTTCTCGGCAGCCTTCCATCATTCCACCGGCTTGGCGACCCCCGGGCTTCGATTGGAGGCGAGCGACGGCCTGCTCGATTTGCTCGACCCGGCGCTCGAGCGAGCCCGCTGAGTCCTGTGCTTGCTGCGCGATCGCGGCGCCGGCAACCAGCGACACAGCCAAGGCCGCGGCGATTCTGGTCCTCGTCATAGTCTTTCTCCTTTCATTCAACTGCGTAAATTCGCGATTCACCGCAGGTGCGCGGCGAGCATGCAAGAAAGATTCGCGTTCTCACGTTCCTAAGCCTGTTCAGATGACTCGAATGCAGGCCATCATGCCTCCGGCCTGGTGCTCAAGAACGTGGCAATGGAACATCCAGTCACCGAGGTTGTCGGCGACAAACGCGATCTCCGCACGCTCGTGCGGCACGAGCATCACCGTGTCAAGCCATTCGCGATGCCGTGTCGGAGCGCCATTGCGCGTGAGCACGCGGAAGGAGTGTCCGTGCAAATGGATCGGATGGTGCCAGGCGGTATCGTTGACGAGATTGAGCACGCAGCTTCGGCCGCGGCGAAGCACGAACAGCGGATCAAACGCCGAAGCGCCCTCGCCGCAGGCGCTCGACACGCCGTTCACCGCCCACGCCATGCCGCGGCGCAGGGCGCGCATATTGCCCATCATGCCGCCGGTGAACACCACCGCGTGTCGTTCGGAATTCTCTAGAACGGGCTCAGGGAGCCGATTTGCCGGCAGCCGCACCGGTTCGTCCGGCCGTGCGCGCAGCGGCAGCTCGTCGCTGTACGTTAGATGCACCAATTCGTATTCGAGGCGCGAATAAAAACTGTCGCGAACAGCGTGACGGCTGCCCGGACCTGCCGTCATGTCGAGGATGAGATCCGCACGCATAGCCGGGCCGAGTTCGACCACGCCTCGATCAGGCTCGTGCGGCTCGACCGGCTGGCCATCGAGCGCGATCACCCAGGGCCGATGACCGCGGAACTGGAGCGCGAACACGCGTGCTGCCGCCGCATTCACCAGACGCAACCGGATGCGTTCGCCCGCGCGGACCGGAAACTCATCCGGGACGCGGCCGTTGATCGTCACCGTATTGCCGACCCGACCGTTATGACTCACATCCATGAAACTGCCGAAACCGCCGCGGATCGACGCATCTCGGTCGAGGCGCCAGTCGCCGAGCACCCAAAGCACGTCGCGGTCCACCCTGGGCGGTTCGCGCTCTTCGATGATGAGCGCCCCGGCAAGTCCGCGCCCGACCTGCTCGTAGCTGCGCTGGTGCGGATGGTAGAAGAACGTTCCGGCGTCGGGAGCGGTGAACTCGTACGTGAAGCCGCCGCCGGGCTCGATCGGAGGCTGCGTGATCACCGGCACGCCGTCCATGGCGTTTGGCACGCGAACGCCATGCCAATGGACCGTTGTGCCTTCGGTGAGCATGTTCTGCACCCGCACCCGCAGGCGCTCGCCCTGGCGAAGCCGCAGCGTGGGACCTGGGAGCTGACCGTTGTAGGCCCAAACTTCGGTGCTGGCATATCCGCTCGGGGTGAGCTGCGCGCGGGCAACGCTCGCGACAAGGCGTGCCTCGACGAGCTGTGGTTCCCCGTTCGCCGCCGCGCTGCCCGGCATACGAAGCAGCGGTGTCGAGGCAAGTCCCGCGAGCCCGGCCAGAAACCTGCGCCGCGAGCCCGATGGACTCCCACCTGATCTATCGCTCAAAGTATTCTCCGCTATGGCCGCCCTCGCATGGGGGGCGGAGATTTCTGGCGGCCGAAGCCGCGCCGACTGGTCAAGCGACCGGCACTCTCAGGCGGAGGAAGATTTCGGCGGTGCGGTGTCCGGCGCTCGGACGAGTGATGGTCCGCTCGCGGCAGCGTGCTCGGGCGGCGAGGCAACCAGCGCCGGTACGAGACCGCCGGCGACTTTTCCGACCACCATGGCCGAAGACGCGAGGCACGCGATCGAGCAGTTCAACGCGTCTGCGCCACCACAGCAGCCGTCGTCGACGCTTGCGATACTCACCGTCGCGCAATCGGCACCGCTGCTTCCGGCCGAGGCAATCGCCGGCGCACCGACGATCAGGGTCGCGGCGATCAGCGACGCAAGCAATTGGCGCAGAATCATTTACTGGTCAACCAAGTGCCATCTAATGCGACTCGTCCCGCTTTCCGCTGGGACTCATTATCATCCAATAAGTTCATCCCTTGGTCTGGAGAGGAAGACCCGTGAAGCAATGGTTCTATGCGCTTCTACTGCCGCCCCGTCGATCTTTGCCGGGGTCATCCTCGAAAACCCGTGGAAAGCACAAGCGCCGGCGGGGCCAAGTTGGCCCACGTGCCGGCTTTTGTGCTGACGCACCACGGATGTTCGTTCGGTCAATTCGTCAGGTTCGATCAGTTCCCTGTGCTGAACGCGGCGCAACGGATGTCGCTTGCGGATATACGAGCGTTACCAGCTTGTCGTAGTCGAAGTGGCCGAGCGAAACTCGAACACGGCAGTTAGAACTCATCTCGCCGTGCTCTTTCGCCACAGGCATCACTGCCTGACACGCCGCAGTTGAATATCCCCGGCGCCCGGTCTTTTGCATCGCAACCGCCAGTCATCCCCATGCCGCAGGTGGTCGCATTCCAGTTTGTCGCCGTCGACAGCCGTCAGGGTGGTCGAGCCGTAGAGGAACTTCATCTCCTGCTTGATGTGCGGGTGTTTATGGGAGGGATCCCACCCGAATCGGCCCGCCTGATCCCCGGTCGTGTCCTCATGCAGTTCGCCGGCGGCACCGGTGAACGTCTTTTCGTCGAGAGAAACCGCGAATCGTGCCGTTCCAAACAGGACGGGGAGACTCTCCACAATGGCGGAGGCCGTGTTGCCCGACTCCGGCTTGAGCAGCGAGGTTTGCGTGCAGGCCGTCAGTGCGAGCGATGCGACCAGGAGTGTCAGTGAGCCGTTTGTGGATTTCATTCAACCTCCTCAGCGAATCTCAACTGCGCGTTGAACTTCACTCACATAGATCCATCCTGCCTCGGGCCGGCCCGTATGAGCGGCCTTGGCGATGACCTCCACCAGCGCGCCGACAGCGTCAGCCACACACACCAGCTCCAGCTTGTATTCGGCGACGACGGGCTCGGCCAGTTCCATAGAGTAGTGCTGCTGCGACGGATCTGCACCCGCGAGCGGGCGCTGCACCTGGGATACAGTGAGGTGGCAGCCCCTTTCGGAAGTGGCTCGATCACAAGTAGCCGGGTCACAGATCCCGGAATCACGCAGTGCTTGCAGGACATCTGCGATGCGGTGTTGGCGAATGTATGCCTTGATCTCTTTCATGCAAGTCTCCTTTCACGCTCGAGCCGATGCGGCGCTGCGTTCGCGACGTGTTTCAACCCACTCGTACATGAGCGGCAGCAGCAGCAGCGTCAGCACAGTGGAAGTGAAAAGCCCGCCCACCACCACGGTGGCGAGCGGCCGTTGCGTTTCCGCGCCCACCCCTTGCGAGAGCAGCATCGGGATGAGCCCCAGGATCGCGACCGAGGCGGTCATCAGCACCGGCCGCAGGCGCAGGCTCGCGCCCTGGCGCACCGCCTCGCGCACTGACAGACCCTGGCGGCGCTGGTCGTTCAAGAATGACACCAATACGATGCCATTCAGCATCGCCACGCCGAAAACCGCGATAAAACCGATGGTCGAGGGCACCGAGACGTACTGCCCGGTTATGGCCAGCCCGAACACGCCGCCGATCACGGCGAAGGGCACGTTGGCGATGATGAGCGTGGCGTGGATCAGCGAATTGAACGCCGTGTAGAGCAGGATGAAAATAAGGCCGATGGTGAGCGGCACGATCAGTGCAAGGCGCGCCATGGCGCGCTGCTGATTCTCGAAGGCACCGCCCCACTCGATCCAGTAGCCTTCGGGCAGTTTCACCGCGCTTCGGATGTTCGCGTCCGCCTCTTGGACAAACCCGTCCACGTCGCGGTCTCTGACATCCATCTGCAGAACCGCGTAGCGGGAGAGTTGCTCGCGGCGCACGAAGGTGTAGCCTTCGTCCATTGCGACCGTCGCCACGCGCGACAGGGGCACCAGCGCACCGGTCTGGGTGCGCAGCGGAATGTCGTTGATGGCCCGCGGGCTGTCGCGGAAGGCGGCATCGAACCGTACCTGGATGTCGAAGCGGCGCACGCCGTCGATGAGGGTGGAGACCGCGCGTCCGCCGATGCCGGCCTGTACGACTTCCAGGATCTCATCGGCGTTGATGCCGAAGCGCGCCGCCTCCTCGCGGTTTACCGTCACCACCAGCTGCGGCTTGCCCTTGTTCGCCTCCAGCGAAAGGTCGGCAACGCCCGCGACCTTGCCCAGTACCGGCTTGATCTCGCCCGCCAGGCGGTCCAGCGTAGCGAGGTCCGGTCCGTAAACCTTGACAGCGAGGGTCGCGCGCACGCCGGAGATCAGCTCCTCGACGCGCATTTGGATCGGCTGGGTGTTGGCGAGCACCACGGTCGGCAGCGCCTCCTCCAAGGTTTCCTTCATGCGGTCGGAGAGCTCCGGCATGGAGATCTTCTCCGGCCACTCGTCCCGGGGCTTCACGTCCACCAGAACCTCCATGTAATTGGCATCGGTGGTCTCCCCCTTCTCCGCGCGGCCGATGGTGGCAAGCACCGACTTGGTCTGCGGATATTTTTCCTTCAGCAGCGCGTCCATCTGCTGCGACACGCGCACCGATTCCTCCAGCGAGGTGGAGGGAATGCCGGTCACGCGGAACATGATCGCGCCCTCCTGCAGCGTGGGCATGAACTCCTTTCCGAGGAAAGGGAAGACGGCGAGCGCCGCGACCAACAGAACCACCGCTGCGCCGATCACTTTTGCCTTGTTCTCCAGCGCCCGATCGAGCAGCGGCAGATAGACCCTCTTGACCCAGCGCACCAGGAAGGGGTCCTTCTCGTCCTTCGCTTTCAGAATCAAGGCCGAGAGCACCGGCACCAGCGTCAGCGTCAGGACGAGCGATCCCGCCATGGCGAAGGTAATGGTGAGTGCCATCGGCTTGAAGAGTTTTCCTTCCAAACCGGTAAGCGAGAACAGCGGCAGAAACACCACGATGATGATGAGGATGGCGAAGGCGATGGGGTTGATGACCTCGCGCGCTGCCTCCAGGATGACATGGGTGCGGTTCACCGTTTTGCCTGCCTGGTGCGAAAGGAGGCGAAAGCCGTTTTCCACCATCACCACGGCGCCGTCCACCATCATGCCGATGCCGATGGCTAGCCCGGCGAGCGACATCAGGTTGGCCGACAGGCCGAAGCGCTGCATGAGGAGGAAGGCGATCAGCATGGCAAGCGGCAGCGTGACGATCACCACCAGCGCCGAGCGCACCTCGCCCAGGAAAAGGAAGAGCACGACCGCAACCAGAATCGAGCCTTCCACCAGCGCGCGCTCGGCGGTCTTGAGGGCCTTCTCGACGATTTCGGTGCGGTCGTAGACCGGGTGGATGGTGACGCCCGCGGGCAGCGCCTGCTGGGCGAGCTTCAGTTTCTGCTTGACCGCATCGACGACGTTCTTGGCGTTCTCATTGACGCGGGCGAGCGCGATGCCGAGTGCCACCTCCTTGCCGTCGCGGGTCACCGCGCCAAAGCGCAGCGCCGGACCTTCCTTCACCTCGGCCACTTCGTGCACGTGGATGGGCACGCCCTCGCGCTCGGCGATGACGATGTTGCCGATGTCGGTGGTGTTGGCCACCAGCCCCAGACCGCGGACCAGGTACTGCTCCTGGCCGAGGTTCACGTACTGCCCGCCCACCTGACGATTGTTGGCGGCCAGCGCCTCCATCACGGCTTTGAAACTCAGGCCGTACTTGATGAGTTTCTGCGGATTGATGAGAACCTGGTACTGCTTTTCCTGGCCGCCCC
This sequence comes from Betaproteobacteria bacterium, assembly GCA_016210745.1. Lineage (GTDB taxonomy): Bacteria > Pseudomonadota > Gammaproteobacteria > Burkholderiales > SG8-39 > JACQTO01. The sequence goes on along the minus strand of JACQTO010000125.1, from coordinate 54,316 downwards.
AGGTGGTGACGTCATCCACCCCGGGCGCGGTGCGCAGCATGAGCCTCACGGTCCAGTCGTGCAGGGTCCGCAGATCCATGGCCGAGAGCTTGTCATCGGCCGATTCCACGGTGTACCAGAACACCTGGCCCAGTCCGGAGCTGTTGGGTCCTAACGCTGGTTCCCCATAGCCTTTGGGAAGGCGCTCGCGCGCCTCCTGGAGCTTTTCCCCGACCAAGCGCCGCGCGAAGTAGATGTCCACGTCATCCTTGAAGTAGACGCCGACGTACGACAGGCCGAACAGCGACACCGAGCGGATCTGCTCTACACCCGGCAAGCCGGCCGTGGCGGTTTCGATAGGCGCCGTAAGGAGCTTTTCCACGTCCTCTGCCGCGAGCCCGGGCGATTCTGTGTACACACTGACCTGGTTGGGGGTGACGTCCGGAAACGCATCTACCGGCACCGTGAGCCAGGCGCGGACACCGAAGAAGATGACAAGCGCGAAGCCGAGCAAGACCAGGAGCTTGTAACGCAGCGATAGATCGACAATACGGTCTAGCATCTCGGCCCCTTAATGCCCGTGGCCTTCGCCGAGCTGCGACTTCATGACGCGCGCTTTCAAGGCGTAGGTGCCTGCGGTCACCACTTTGTCACCCGCCGCGAGCCCGCGCTTCACTACAACTCTGCCGCGCAGCTTCTCGCCCAATTCGACGGCGCGGGGTTCGAAGCCGCCGCGTTCCTCGATGAAGACCATGGGCTGACCCTGCATCAGCACCACTGCCTCTTCCGGCACGAGTAACGCCTTGCCTTGGCCGTCCTTGCCGCTCCTGCCTTTCGTGCTGATCGTGGCGGTGACGAACATCTCGGGCTTCAGTCGCCCGTCCGGATTGGCGACCTCCACGCGCGCCTGCACGGTGCGCGTCTCCTTGTCGACGACGGCGGCGATATAGGTGAGCTTGCCTCGAAAAGATTCGTCGGGATAGGCTGCGACCGTCACCGCGGCATCTGCGCCGATCCTGACGCGTCCGAGATCCTTCTCGAACAGGTTGGCCTCGATCCATAACTTGGAGAGGTCGGCCACGGTGAAGATCTGCTTGTCCGGCTGGGCCAGCTCGCCCAAGATGGCGTGCTTCTCGATGATCGTTCCTGCGAACGGTGTGGTGAGGGGGAAGGTGGAGAGCGCTTTGCCATCGGCGGCGGGCGCCGGATTCACCCCCAGCATGCGCAGCCGGTTTCCGGCGGCAGCCAGGCCCGCCTTTGACTTCTCGTATTCAGCGTGGGCGCGTAGGTGGTCCTTTTGGGCGATGATCTGATCGGTGTGCAGCTTCTCAGCCCGCGCGAAGTCGGCCTTGGCCACCTGGTGCTGGGTCATCGCCTGGAGATAGGCCGAGTGCGCCTCGCCCACTTCGAGGCTGTCGAGCACAGCCAGGGTCTGCCCGGCCTTCACTCGATCACCCAGATTGGCGTGGACCGTGACGAGGCGCCCCGGCACGCGGGGCGCGACGTGCGCGATGCGATCCTGGTTAGGGCGGATGGTGGCCGTCAGCACCAGCTCCTCGCTCGCTTGCTGCTCCGCGAGCGCCTCGATCTTGATTCCCGCGGCCCGGATCTCCTCGGCCTTGAGCTTGAGCGGTTTCTCCTCGCTGTGTTTCTCCTCGTCTTCGTGCGCGCCGGGCTTTCCCGTCGCGGCGTGCTGGTCTTCGGATTTGCCGGCAAGAGCGCGCTGGTGGGCGGAGATTTCCGGTGACTCACCCTTGCCGCAGCCGGCGAGGATTAGGATCGACAAGCCGAGGGCGAGAAGTCCGGCGCGATTCAATGGGAATGTGTTCTTCATGGATGGGTTTCCGATGCGTGATTTTTCGACGGGGCACAGAGGTGGCAAACGACCGAGCGCGTCATCTCAGTTGCACCCAGCCCGCTGCCCGTTCCAGCTCAACACGCGTAAGGGCGAAATCGGTCATGGCTTCCAGCACCTCGCGGCGGGTATCCAGAACCTGCCGTGTCGTCAGCAGGAGCTGCATCAGGCCGATCTCGCCGACGCGATAGGCGGCCGTGGATAAGCGCTCGTTTTCTTCGAGCTGTTGCAGGACGAATTGGTCCAGTCGCCTGACCCGTTCACGAAGGCTTTCCAGTTTCTGCCACAGGGCGAGGACTCGCGCGCGAGTGTCCCGCGTCGTTGCCCGTTTTTCTATTTCGACCTGGGCCAGCTCGCTAGATGCTTTGCCGATGCCCGCGGCATTGCGGCGGAATAACGGCAGAGGCACGGAGACGCTCAACCCGATCAAATTCTCGCGCGCTGCGCCGGGCCCCTCGCGCCCGGCACCCAGCCCAACAGTCACGTCGGGATAGGCCGCAGCGCGTTCCAATCCGAGTCGGCTTCGGGCCGCCTGCTCGCGGTAACCCAGAGCGCGCAGTTGAGGCCGGCTCGCTGCGGCGTCAAGCAATTGTTCCAAGGTGTAGGGCGGTTCCGGCCTGACGACAAGCGCTCCCTTGACGGCGGGAAGCTCGTCGGGGGGCAATTGCAGCGTTGCCGCGAGTTCGGCGCGCGCCTGAATCAGCAACTCGCGCACGGATTCCAGTCGGTCTCGCGCCCGCCCGAGTTCGACTCCCGCCAGATTGTTGTCGAGCTTGGTGTCCTCCCCCGCCTCGAAGCGCTTCCGGGTGATCGCGGCGTTCTCCTGGATCAGCCCGATAATGCCTTCCTCCATTTCAGCGCGCAGTTGCAGGCTGACCACCCGGGTAAACTTCTGTTCGAATTCGGCGCGGATCTGTAGCCGGGTCTCCTCGATCGTCTCGCGCAGCGCCGCCAGTTCCTGCTCGGCCGCTCCGCGGCGATAGCCTTGCTGGCCTGCGATCTCCAGCGTTTGGGAGATCTCGACGCGCCATTCGCCTTGGATGTCGCTTTCCAGGCCCGGCTGAGGAACCTTGCGACGCGAGCGTTCAGCCGCGAGTTGCGGGTTATTCCAGAGCGCGCCGCGGGCGTCGGCAAGCTGTCCCTCCGCGCCGGCGAGGCTTGCTTGAGCCGCCTTGAGTGTGGGATTGGCTTCTTCTGCGAGTTGCCAGGCCCGTTCCAGGGTCAGCGGGGGCTCGGCCGCCGCCCCAGCGAGTTGGGCTGCGGTCAAAACCAGCGCCGCAGTTAAGCGAGCGAGGTGTCCGCAATAAATGTTCGAAAACATGTCTCGTCGAATCTCCGTTTTAGTGGATCGGGGGGGAGAAATCCGACGGAACGCCAGACTGCCTGCACGCGCAGGCGAAGCAGCGGAAGCTACAAATCGAGGGCGTGCCGCCGGATCAGACGGCGGATGCCCAATCGGGCCGCTCGGGACCCTCGAGGAAGACTGAAAGAAGGAAGTTGTTGCTCCACGACACTGCCGCACATCCAAATGCGGGCGATGTCACGTCGAGCGAAGAGGCCACGACACCGATAGCGCCGAGATGACAGAAACTGCAATCGGCATGGAAATTCGAAGAGGGTCCGCTGCCCGAATCATTGCTGGCAGCTTGGTGCTGGTGCGCATGATGCCCAAAGTGCTGCGCGGCAGTGCCCTGCTCGTGCTGACAATAGGCGCTCGCCGCCGCCCAGACGGTCTGGAGCGGCAGTATCAGCATCAGGAGGATGAAGAAGATCCGATTGAGCACGGGCAGCAGTGTATTCGCTACGGGAGCGCCGCGCAATGCGGCATCTCCCTACCTTTCAACTGCGGGTCCCCGGCGCTCGCAGCAATCGAAAAGAGAACGACATTGAATCTGCCCCAGTCGTAGAACAGGCCTTTCCAGTTCATGAGCGCAGCAGTCGCAGGCCATTGAACACGACCAACAGGCTTGCCCCCATGTCGGCGAAGACGGCCATCCACATCGTGGCCTGTCCGCTGAAAGCGAGTACCAGAAATACCGCCTTGATGCCGAGCGCCAGAACAATATTTTGCGTAAAGATCGCAGCGGTTCGGCGAGAGAGCCGGACGAATGCCGGAATCTTCCGAAGATCATCGTCCATGAGCGCCACGTCCGCTGTCTCTATCGATGCTCAATGTGGTTGCATTCGGGGTCGCTGTGCTGTTCGCGGGGTGGACATCCCCGACTGCATTTGCGGCTGCTCGGTGCTGATGGCCAAATACCGTTCGCCTCCGGCACCGTGCAAGTGCCGGTCGACCTCCTTGAGGAGGGTCATTTCTTTGCCGGCAGCGTGAACCGGGCCTGCGCCGCCGGCTGGCCCTGCAGCGTCAGCGAAACAACCACCTTGGCCCCGGCGGCGGCATCGAATTTGCCGCCGGCAGCGAGCTCGGTCCCTCCGGCGGGGGCGAGCTTTACTGTTGCCTTCTCTTTTCCGACGAGCACGATCGCGGTTGCCGCAGCCCCTTTGGTGTCGACCTTTACGTCTTTGGCGTCGGTGACGAATGCGCGCAAGCCGTCGTTTTTCATCACCAGCTCGACGTGATATTTGCCGGCGTCCTCGACCACACCGCCGTTCGGACCGATCTTTTCGCCGTGGGCGAGCGCCGACGCGGGCAGCCACAGGGCAGCGGTAAGCACCAAGACCATGGATGTTTTCATAGGAATCTCCTCGTTTGAACGATCATCAGAACACTTCACGTGTGTGCCGTTCGAGAAGCCGCTTGAGTGGCTTCTCGCCCCACAGCCAAAACATCACCGGCGTGAGCACGGTGTCGAGCAGGGTCGAACTCACCAGCCCGCCGAAAATCACCACCGCGACCGGATGCAGGATCTCCTTGCCCGGCTCGTCGGCAGCCAGCAGCAGCGGCACCAGGGCGATGGCCGCCACGAGCGCGGTCATCAGCACCGGAGTGAGCCGTTCGAGCGATCCGCGCACGATCATCTTCCTGCCGAATACTTCGCCTTCGAATGCGCACAGGTTGATGTAGTGGCTCACCTTGAGGATGCCGTTTCGGGTGCTGATGCCCGCCAGCGTGATGAACCCCACCATCGATGCAACCGATAGCGGCTCTCCGGCAAGCCACAGCGCAATCACGCTTCCGACCATGGCAAGCGGAATGTTGCCCATGATCAGGAGCGATAGCGCCGCCGAGCGGTAGCGCGCGTCGAGCACGAGGAAAATCAGGATCAGCGATACGATCGACAGCAGTCCGATCAACCGAGTGGCTTCCTCCTGTGCCTGGAACTGCCCCTCGAGACTGGTGAAATAGCCTTGCGGCAGCCGCGTCGCCGCAATCTCCTCGCGAATGCGGGCTACGATCTCGGCCAGATCGGTTCCGTCCGAATTGGCCGAAATGGCGATGCGACGCCGCGTATTGTCGCGGCTGATCTGGTTCGGACCGTCGTCGTCTTCGATCTCGGCAATCCTCGCCAGCGGCACGTGGCCGCCGGGCGTGTCGATCAGCAACTGTTCGAGCGCGTGCGCGCCGCGGGCGCTGTCGGGGAGCCGGATAACCAGGTCAAAGCGCCGATTACCCTCGATGATCTGCGTGATCCGGTCGCCCTCGATCAGGGTCTCGAGCGCTTTCAGCACCCCCGCGGGCGCAACGCCCAGCGCGGCGGCTTTTTCGTAGTCGAGCCGGATCTTGAGCTGCGGAATCAGCACTGCCTTCTCGATCTGCAGGTCGGTCACCCCGGGGAGCGCGGCAAGGCGGTCCCGAAGCGTAGAGGCCAGAGCGCGCAACGTGTCCAGGTCCTCGCCATAGATCTTGAGCGCTATCTGCGCCCGTACGCCGGAGAGCAGGTGATCGAGCCGGTGAGAAATCGGCTGACCGATGTTGACCACCGCCGGCAGGGAGGCCAGACGGCTGCGCACATCCTGGAGGATCGCGTTGCGCTCGCGCGCCGAGCGCTTCAGGTCCACGTCGATCTCGGTGTAATGCACGCCCTCGGCATGCTCGTCCATTTCGGCGCGGCCGGTGCGCCGGCCGATGTGTGTCACCTCGGGCACCTGCTTGATCGCGCGCTCGGCGAGCGTGCCGATGCGGTTCGATTCCGAGAGCGACGTTCCGGGATTGAGCAACAGGTTGATGGTCAGCGTGCCTTCGTTGAACGAGGGCAGGAACGAGCGCGGGAAAAACGGCACGCTCGCGGCCGCCCCCGCAATGACCAGGAGGGCAAGCGCAAGCAACAGCCGCGCATGGTCGAACGACCATTCCAGCAGCGCCGCGTCCCATGCCTTGAGCTTTCGCACCAGCGGGCTGTAGTCGGCCCCGTGCGCATCGCGCGATCGGCCGAAGGGCCAAAGCCTGCGCCACCGCGATGCCGCTACCGGCTGCTGCGGCTCGGCCTCGCGCCGCAGCAGGAAGTAGCACAGCACCGGCGTCAGCGACACCGATACCAGCATGCTGGCGAGAATCGAAATGATGAAGGCGATCCCGAGCGGGGCGAACAGCCTGCCCTCGATGCCGGAGAGCGCGAACAGCGGCACGAACACGAGCACGATGATGACCGTCGCATAGACGATTCCCGAGAGAACTTCCCTGGTGGCCGAGGCCACGATCTCGAGGGCCGGGCGCTTGGCGTGCTCGGTCGCGTTGCGCCGCAGCCGGCGCAGGATGTTCTCCATGCCGACGATGGCGTCGTCCACCAGCGCGCCGATGGCGATCGCCAGGCCGCCGAGGGTCATGGTGTTGATCGACAGCCCCAGGGCCTTGAACACCAGCGCCGTCATGAGCACCGACACCGGGATCGCGGTGAGCGAGATGAAGGTGGTGCGCAGATTGAGCAGGAACAGGAACAGGATCACGGCCACCATGACCGCGCCATCACGCAACGCCTCCTCGACATTTCCGATCGAGGCTTCGATGAAGTCCGCCTGCTTGAAAATGATCTGCGGCGCGGCAAGTCCCTGCGGCAGCGATTTTGCGAGGTCGGCGAGTGCCGACTGGATCTCGCGCGTGAGCTTTGTGGTGTCGGCGACGGGCTGCTTTTGCACCGACATGATTACCGCCGGCGCCGCGTTGTAGCTGGCGTCGCCGCGCTTTACCGCCGGCGCGTATTTCACCTCCGCCACCTGATTGAGCAGAATCGGCTGGCCGCCCTTCGCGCCGAGCGCGAGGTTGTGCAGGTCGGATAGGCGCGAGCTGCGGCCGATGTTGCGGATGAGGTATTCCTTGGCGCTTTGCTCGAGGAACCCGCCGCTGGTGTTGGCGGCGTAGTTCTTCAGCGCGTTCTCCATTTTTTCCAGGTCGATGCCGAGCAAGCGCATGCGGTTGAGGTCCGGCTCGACGCGGTACTGGCGCACTTCGCCGCCGATCGCGATGACCTGCGCCACGCCCGGAATAGTGAGCAGGCGCGGGCGCATCACCCAATCGACGAATTCTCGTGCCTGCATGGGGGTCGCCCCGGCTGGATCGACCGGCAGGGCGATCAGCATGATCTCGCCCATGATCGACGATATCGGCCCCATCTGCGGCGCAATCCCCTCCGGTATCTGCTCCTTGACCAGCGATAGGCGTTCGGCCACCTGCTGCCGGTTGCGGTAGATGTCGGTTCCCCAATCGAATTCGACGTAGACCACCGATAGACCAATGCCAGAAACCGAGCGCACCCGCGTCACGCCCGGCATGCCGTTCATGGCCGTCTCGATCGGGAAGGTGACCAACTGCTCGACCTCTTCCGGGGCCATGCCGCCGGCCTCGGTAAGCAGCGTCACCGTCGGCTTATTGAGGTCGGGAAATACGTCCACCGGCATGGTCTTCAGGGCAAGGCCGCCGTAGCCGACCACGAGCAGCGACAGCACCAGCACGAGCAGCCGGTGACTGAGGCTGAATTTGATGATCGCGTCGAACATCGCGATCTACCTCACCTGCGCCAGCGCGGCGGCGCCGTCGGTCACGACGCGTTCGCCCTCGGCGATGCCCGCCGTGACCGCGACGCGCCGGGCGTCGAGCGGCTGGTAGCGAACGCGTTTTTGCACGAAGCGCTCGGCCTCGACATGCAGCCACACCACCGCCTCGTTGCCGGCGTTCCTGACCACCGCAGCGAGCGGCACCGCGACTGCCTTGGTCCGCTGCTTCAACTGGGCGATGACTCGGACCGGCTGTCCCACTGCAAGCGCCGGCAGCGGCGGCTTGATGCGAAACTGCAGCGGCAGCGCCTGCTCGCGCAGCTGCGCCCCGCCGCCGAGGTACGAAAGATCGAGCGCGCCGCCCTGCACGGCACCGCTAGCGCCGGCGATATTGCCGACGAGCGAAGCATCGTAGGCAAGCGCTTCGACGAGCAGTCGCTTGGGATCGACAATCTCGAACAGCGTCTCGCGCGCCTCGACCAACTGCCCCATCGCCGCGGAGGCCGCGCTCACCACACCGGAGACCGGCGCCACCAGCGGTTCGCGCCGGTGCAGACTCGCATCCACCGCTGCCCTGCGCTGTCTAAGGCCGGTAAATTCCGCGTGCGCCGCTTCGATTTCCTTGCGCGGCACACTGCCCTCGAGATTCTCCAGCCGCTTCAACTTTTTCTCGGCAAGTTCGAGCTTTGCGTTGAGCTCCGCAAGCTGCGCCTGCTGATTGCCGCTATCGATGGCGTTGAAAACCGGCCGGAGGTTGGCAAGCACTTCGCCTTTGGCGACACGCTGACCGAGCCCGGGCAAGCCCCGCGGGCCCGGCTCGATGCGCCCGGATTGCGAGGCCTGCACACGACCTCCCGCGTTGGGGTCGGCGATGACGCGGCCGTTGAGTTCCACCGACTGCGCGAGTTCTTCCAGCTTCGCGACGGCAGTGCGCAGCGCAAGCAGCCTCTGGGAGGCCTTGGGCAGGAATACCGAACCGTCGGAAAGCCGCGCCGGCGATGCTTCCCCCCCCATAGGGTCCGATGCCGCGCCGGCGCGCTGCGCCTGAGCCTCGGGCGCTTTCGGACGCACGGCCTTCGCGTCGTTGCCGTGATAATCGCCTCCGTTCGCCAGCACCGCGACCGCGAACGCCACCAGGCTGATCGCGGTGCCGGCCTTTAACAGGTTACTCATCGCTTTGCCCCCCTTTGTTTGCGGCGGGTGGCGACGACCACCAGCACCAGCAGCACGACAAGCGCCGCTGCGCCCACCCACGCCCACCGTGTCAGCCAATGCTCGCGAGCGTTCGCCTCCTGCGCGTGCAGGGCGGCTTGCGCCGCCGAGTCATCCGGTATTTCCAGCGTGCCCTGCAGCAAATCCGCCAGGTCTTTTGTCTGTACGGTGAACACGATCGGATGCGTGCCCGGCTTGGCGAGCCACGCGGCACTCGCCTGGTAAAGCCCCTCGCCCGCGGATGTCGCGGTGGCGCGATCGGCGCCGCTTTCCAACTCGATCGTCGCGCCGGTGACCGGCTCGTTGGTCTCGTAGCGATCGAGGAAAATGACAAGCTTTTCGCCCCGCCACACCGCCAACAGTTCCAGATCGGTCGAGTGCGCCGCGAGGCGCGGCGCGAGCGCTTGTGCCGGCATGGCTGCCTTGCCCGCATCGTCGTGCCCCTCGTGCGCCAGCGCGGGAGCGCACAGCGAGAAGGCGGCGAGCAGGAACATCGCGCGGCCCAGCGTGGAAAACATCGCGGTGACAAGATCGTTCATGGCAGCAGACCCAGAGAGTGATTCAGACGTGCGACGGCGCGGGCGGTTTCGAGCGCGGCGCGGTCGCGATTGAGTTCCGCCTCGAAGCGTTCGTTCTCGGCCCGCAGTCGCGAGATCAAATCGAGTTCGCCCAGACTGAAGGCCTTGGCGAACAATTGATGCGTTTCGGCGGCCAGAGTGAAGCGCGCTTCGGCGATTTCGCTTAGCGATTGCGAGCGCGCCAAATCGCGCCTCGCGGCGTCGACTTCGGCCGAGAGCTTCTCCTGCTCGATCCTATAGGAGGCCTGCGCCTCGATCAGCTCGGCATTCGCTGCGGCGACACGCGGCCGGTTGCGGGCGTCGGTGGCAAAGGGCAGCCGGAAGCGAAACGCCACCGAGTTCTCGAACGGTCGGTCGAAGGCATCGCGCTCGCGCCGCATCGCGAGCTCCAGTTCGGGATTGTCGCGCCGGTTGAGCCTCGCCTGCGCGAGCTTCGCATGCGCCGCGGTCACGGCGCGCGCCAGCGCCGCGAGCCGCGGGTGGTCCTCGAGCGGCGGTGCTGAGGCGGATTGCTCCGCGGCGGCCGGCGGAACCGGCATTCCGGTGAGCGTCGAGAAGGACTGATGCGCGCGGAACGCCTTGACTTCGACCTCCGCCAGCGCCGCTCGCGCCACATGCTGCGCAGCCTGCGCCTGGTTCAAGTCGACTCGTGCGAGATCGCCGGCATCGACGCGCCGGCCGACGTCCCCGGCGAGCGCCGCCGCTTCTTCGACCTTGCGCCGCGCGTGCGCAAGCTCGATGTCGGCGATCCTCGCCTGCCAATAAGTGTCTCGCACCTCGCCGGCAATTTTCAGTTTCGCCGCGGTGACGCTGGTGCCGTACTGGTCGCGCTCGGCATCGGCCAGCGCTGCGGCACGTTCGCGCTGCCCGGGCAGCCACAAGGGCAGCGAAAATTCCGCTTCCCATTCGCGCTTGCCCTCGTTCCTGTTTGCCTGGTCGGTGCGATGGCCGAAGGCGATCGACGGCGGCGCGGGCGAGAGCGCACCTGCGACATCGCGCCGGGCGGAAAACTCCGCTTCGCGCGCGCTCTGCGCCTGAGCGAGCGGCTGCCGCCCCCACGCCGCCTCGACGGCGTCGCGCAGGCTCTGCGCGTACACCGGCAGCGCTGCGGCGATGCCGGCAACGATTACCACCAGATTCTTCATCGATGTTCCCCGCGTCACGTTCAATGCCGGAAAGTCCGGCGTACTACGCGCGCGGATGCGAACCGCATCCGCAACGAACGGGGTCAGCCCCGGTAAGGGGGTAATTGCCGCCGCTCGCCGATCAGGCGGCGAGGGCTAACGGCGGGCGTTCGGGGAACTTGGGAAAGACGAAATACAGGCTGGCAGGCGACCGCGGCTCGAACGCGGCTACGCTCTGCGGAGAGTCTGCGGCCACGCCCGGCACGATGGCGGAGAAATAATAATGGCAGCACTCCAGTGCGGCGTGCCCTGCCTGATCACCGGTCGAGTCATGGGAGTGCTGATCGCCGGCGGCGTGATCATGTGCCGCTGCTTGAGCGTCCTGTTGGTACGCATCGCCGCAGAAAAGCGCGTGCGCCGGCGCTGCCACGCTTTGCAACGGCAGGCAGGCAAGCAGCAGGCACAGCACGAATTTTTGAATTTGGTTCCGCATGCGGGCGCAAGTCTAGCAGTACATCGACTGCATCGCAAAACAAAAGTTCAAGAGTTCCTGCGCAGCAGGCCGCCGCGATCGGGCGATCCTCGGAGTGTCAGATGCGCCCGGCGTCGTGCCCGCGCATCTTCTCTCTGATCAACGATCGCGGTGGTCCGATCCTCATCTTGTCGACTCAGACGTGGATACCCCTTCTACGCGTTGGGCTGAATCCGGTCGTTGACGATCCTGACCTTGTCCCCCTGACGCCAAGCCGGCGCATTGGCCTCGGTGAATACGCGGGTCGAGCCGTTTTCAAAGCGGACGGTGATTTCGTAACTCTTGGTCGATTTCACTTTTTTCTCGATTTGATGGCCCGCGAGGGCGCCGCCCACCGCGCCGACGACGGTCATGACGTCTTTTCCTCGGCCGCCACCGACCTGGTTGCCAAGAACTCCGCCCGCGACGGCACCGCCCACGGCCCCTAGGCCGGATGCCTGGCCTTGCGTTTCCACTTCTCGCACCGACTCGACCACACCGCATTCGGTGCACTTGGGCGCGGCACTCATTTGCACCGGTGCGGGCGCAGGAGAATTGGCGGCGGGAGCATTACGCGCTGCGGTGGAAGCATTGCCCGCAACCTGAGTAGGTTTGGAGGCGGTTTTCGCGACCGGCTTCGACTGCGGTCTTGCCGCTGCCGTCCCGTCGGATACGCCGGACGCGGGTGCACGCGAGACTTTGTCGGGGAGCGCCGGCGCCGCCACCTCGCCGGATTTGCCGACCGAAGTCGGAATCCAGCCCATAACTGCCGCAATACCGACGGCACAGAACAAAATCACGGCGATGCCCGCGGTAAGAAACAGCGGATGGATGGATCTGTTTGCTTGCGTTTCCATTTCGATCTCCTTTCTATCTGTCACTGCTTCGGTGATTACAGCAACGGCGGAATTACTGCGGAGTGTTTGTGGTCATGGCGTCCGTTTCTCGCTATTTAGACTCCGTTAACGGAATCTAGCTCATGACGATGACATTAGCGGCGTGAATACTTCACGGATCGCCGGCATCTCAATGCGGCCGCGCGGCCCGATAGCTGCAACACCTTGCACTCGGGCCTGCTCGCCGCGTGTTGCATCAAGCTGCCGGGGTCCCGTCCCGCAAATTCCGACTACACAGGCGCGCGCTGGGGGATTTTGCCCGGTCAAATACAGCCTTTGCCTACTCGGCGATGGCGGCAACTGGCGCTATCTTCGCGCCCTCCTCACTCCGATGCTCGGGATTCGACATGAAGACTGTTGCACTGAAGATGCTATGCAGCGCCGGTTGGACCGACGCGGCGGGCCAACTCATCGCGCACGCGGTGCTGGTCAGCCTGAACCTGGAATCGGGCCTGGTAAGCCCCCACTACGAAAACGATATCGAGGCGCTGAGCGCGTGCGGTCCGGCGCCGATCGGCGGCTTGATGTTCGAGCCCGCGGGCCTGGATGACGGCTCGTCGGTCATACTGCGTCCGGCTGGAGACTTCGCGGGCAAAGCGATCGGGTTCCACATTTCGCAGGGTTCCCTTGCCGCGCACAGGGAGCAGCTCGAACAATGGTCGATGAGTCAGGCGAAGCTCTCGCTCGTAACGCTGCGCTATCGCGCCATCAACGCCGATATCGACGAGCGTCTGGCTGCCTGACGCACTCGGAAAGGGAAATGCTGGCGCAGGCGAGCGCGTGATTCATTGCGTGGAGTCGCCACTCCCGCCTACTCGACCGTAACCGATTTTGCGAGGTTGCGCGGCTTATCGACGTCGTTGCCGCGGTCCAGGGCCGCATGGTAGGCGAGCAGTTGCAGCGGAATGGTGTGCAGGATGGGCGAGAGCAATCCCGCATGATCGGGCATGCGGATCACCTGGATGCCGTCCCCGCCGGTCATCTTGGTGTCTTGATCGGCGAACACGTGCAGCTCGCCGCCGCGTGCACGCACTTCCTGCAAATTCGATTTCAACTTCTCGAACAGCGCGTCCTTGGGCGCGATGGCGATCACCGGCATGTGCTTATCGACCAGCGCAAGCGGACCGTGCTTGAGCTCGCCTGCGGCGTAGGCCTCGGCATGGATGTAGGAGATCTCCTTCAATTTCAGCGCGCCCTCCATCGCGATCGGATAGTGGATGCCGCGGCCGAGAAAGAGCGCGTGGTGATTTTGCGAGAACTTCTCCGCCCACATCTTCACCTGGGGCTCGACGTGCAGTACGTTCTGCAGTGCCGTCGGAAGGTGGCGCAGCGCGGTGAGCAGTTCCTCCTCGCGCTCGCGCGGCAGCCGGCCGCGGACCTTTGCCAGGGTCATGGTGAGCAGCACCAGCGCCGCAAGCTGGGTCGTAAACGCCTTGGTCGAGGCAACGCCGATTTCCGGGCCGGCGCGGGTGAGAAAGCGCAGGTCGGAGGCGCGCAGGAGCGCCGATTCTGGCACGTTGCAGATGCACAGCGAATAGCGCTGTCCCAGTTTCTTTGCGTACTGGAGCGCAGCCAGGGTATCGGCGGTCTCGCCCGACTGCGAAATCGTGACCACCAGCGCATTCGCGTTCGGCACCGAATCGCGGTAACGGTACTCGCTCGCGATTTCGACGTTGCAGGGAATGCCGGCAAAACCCTCCAGCCAGTAGCGGGCGACCATGCCGGCGTGATAACTCGTGCCGCAGGCGAGGATCAGCACCGAGTCGACCTCGCGCAGGATACGCTCGGCTTCCACGCCGAAGAGCTGCGGCGAAACCGACTGCGCGTTGGTCACCATTTCCAGCGTGTTGGCCACCGCCATGGGCTGTTCGTGAATTTCCTTTTCCATGAAATGACGGTAAGGGCCCAGCTCGACCGCCGCCGCCGTGAGCTGCGAGGCATGCACCGCTCGCTCGACCGCGGCTCCTTTGGCATCGATGATTCGTACGTTTCCTGTCGCGACTTCGGCGCAATCGCCGTCTTCCAGATAGATCATGCGCTGTGTGACCTGCACCAGCGCCGAAGCGTCCGAAGCCGCGAAGTTCTCGCCGTCTCCCAGCCCGAGCAGCAGCGGAGCGCCGTGGCGGGCGACCACGAAGAGCGCGGGATCGGTCTCGCTCACCACGGCAATCGCGTAGGCCCCGACCAATTGCGCGACGCTCTCGCGCACCGCCTCGAAGAGGCTCACACCCGAACGCAGGTTCGAGTGCACAAGATGGGCAATGACCTCGGTGTCGGTGTCGGAAACGAATTCGTAACCCTTGGCGCGCAGCGCGCTGCGCAGTTCGTCGTGATTCTCGATGATGCCGTTGTGCACCACGGATACGCCCCCGGAGACATGGGGATGCGCGTTCTTTTCCGAGGGTACGCCGTGCGTCGCCCAGCGCGTATGGGCGATGCCGATCCTGCCCGACAAAGCGTCGGCCTGCGAGAGTTTTTCCAGCTCGGCCACGCGGCCGGTGGAGCGCAGCCGTCGCAGCGATGCGCGTCCTTGCGCCGCGCTGTCCAGCACCGCAACGCCGGCGGAATCGTAACCCCGGTACTCGAGCCGTTTCAGGCCCTCCAGGAGAATCGGGACGACATTACGCTGCGCGATTGCACCGACTATGCCGCACACTTTGGCCTCACTCCTTATTTCTCACTTCGTTTTCACCGGGCGCTTCCAGCCGCGTATGGATACTTGCTTGGCGCGCGACACGGTGAGCTGCCCCTCGGGCGCGTCGCTGGTGAGCGTGGTGCCCGCACCGAGGGTCGCGCCGCGGCCCACGCGCACAGGCGCCACCAATTGGGTATCCGAGCCGATGAAAACATCGTCCTCGATCACGGTGCGGTGCTTGTTGGCTCCGTCGTAATTGCACGTGATGGTGCCTGCGCCCACGTTGACATTGCGGCCGACTTCGCTGTCGCCGATGTAGGCGAGGTGGTTCGCCTTGGAGCCCTTGCCGATCGTGCTCGCCTTCACCTCGACGAAGTTGCCCACGTGCACGTCTTCGTCGAGGACGGTATGCGGGCGGATGCGCGCATACGGGCCGACGCGGCAGTTCGCGCCGATATCGGCGTCCTCGATGTGGCAGAAAGGCTCGATGCGCGTGCCGGAGGCAACGCGCGCGTTCTTCACCACGCAATTCGCCCCGATGCTGACGCGGTCACCGAGGGCGACCTCGCCTTCGAATACGCAATTGACGTCGATCGTCACGTCGCGGCCGCACCCGAGATGACCGCGCACGTCGATGCGCGCGGGGTCGGCCAGCGTCACGCCGCGGCCCATCAACTCGCCGGCGACATTTCCCTGGTAGACGCGTTCCAGCTCGGCGAGCTGGTTGCGGCTGTTGACGCCAAGGGTCTCCCACACGGCGTGCGGCTGAACGCCGGAGACGCTCGTTCCTTCGGCGACTGCCAGCGCAACGATATCGGTGAGGTAATACTCGCTTTGCGCGTTCTCGTTCGAGAGCCGCCCCAGCCAGGCATTCAGTTTCGCTGTCGGCACCACCATGATGCCGGTGTTCACTTCCCGAATCGCCTGCTCGGCGGGGTTTGCGTCCTTCTGTTCGACGATGCGCTCGATGGCACCTGCCTTGCGCACGATGCGCCCGTAGCCTTGCGCGTCGTCGAGCTCGACCGTAAGCACGGCCATGCCGGCGCCCGCCGCCGCGCACAACCGCTTGAGGGTCGCGCCCCGGATCAGTGGCACATCGCCGTAGAGAATGAGCGTCGTAGCACTGTCCTCCAGATGCGGCAGCGCTTGCTTGAGCGCGTGTCCCGTTCCGAGCTGCGGCTCTTGCAGCACCCAGGTGATCGGGCTCGTGCCTACGCGCGAAGACAAGCTCTCGCGCACGGCTTCGCCGCCATGACCGTACACCACGCAAATGCGCTTCGGAGAAAGCTCGCGCGCCGTATCGACGACATGCGCGAGCAAGGGCTTGCCCGCCAGAGCGTGCAACACCTTGGGGGTGTCGGAATACATGCGCTTGCCCTGTCCGGCGGCGAGAATGACAACGTTCACGGAATGGTCTGCTGCGACTGGGGAATCATCCAAAGTATCTTAGCATGGGCTCTGGAGCACGCGGCTGAGAGCGCGTGGGGAGCGGCGCCCACCATTGAGTCCGCTATCCCAATGCAAGCGGGGAAACAGCGTCGGTTGGAACATCCGAATTTGCGCCCCCCGAGTTCGCAGGGTCATGCCTACCACGCGGGAACGACCCCTACCGAGGCAATTCGGAAGATCCCATCAGGAACTCGTCGACCGCGCGCGCGCATTGCCTTCCCTCGCGGATCGCCCATACCACGAGCGACTGGCCGCGGCGCATGTCCCCCGCCGCAAATACTTTGGGCGCGGAAGTCGCATAGCAGCCCGGGCCGTCGGTGCTCGCCTTGGCGTTGCCGCGCGCGTCCTTTTCGATTCCGAACGCGTCGAGCACCGGCTGCATCGGCGAGACAAACCCCATGGCGAGCAGCACCAGGTCCGCAGGGATTTCGAACTCGCTGCCGGGGATTTCGACCATTTTCATCTGCCCGGTGGCCTCGTCCTTCTTCCATTCCACGCGCGCGGCGAGGAGCGCCGTCACTTTGCCGCTCTTCGCTTTGAATGACTTGGTGGCCACCGACCAGTCGCGGCTGCAGCCTTCTTCGTGCGAATCGGAGCTGCGCAGCTTCATCGGCCAGTAGGGCCAGCTGGCCAGCGGATCCCTCTCGACCGGCGGTTGTGGCAGCAGTTCGAACTGGGTAATCGATCTTGCACCCTGCCGATTGGAAGTGCCGACACAGTCGGAGCCCGTGTCGCCCCCGCCTATGACGACGACGTGCTTGCCGGTAGCGAACAGTTCGCGCACCTTCTTCTCCCCGGCGACGCGCCGGTTCTGCAACTCCAGGAATTCCATGGCGAAGTGGATGCCCTCCAGTTCGCGCCCCGGCACCGGGAGGTCGCGGGGAACCTCCGCACCGCCGGCGAGCACCACCGCATCGAACTCATCCACGAGCTTTTTCGCCGGCACATCGATCCCGATGCTTTGGCCGACGCGGAACTCCACGCCTTCGGCGCGCATCTGCTCCATGCGCCGGTCGATCAGCGATTTGGCCAGCTTGAAATCCGGGATGCCGTAGCGAAGCAGACCGCCGATGCGGTCGTTCTTCTCGAAAACGACCACGTCATGTCCGGCGCGCGCGAGCTGCTGCGCGCACGCGATCCCCGCCGGGCCGGAGCCGACCACCGCCACGCGCTTTCCTGTCTTGTGCTCGGGGGGCAGCGGCTGCACCCAGCCTTCCTCCCACGCCTTGTCGATGATCGCGTGCTCGATCGATTTGATGCCGACCGGATCGTCGATGATGCGCAGGACACAGGCCTCCTCGCACGGCGCGGGGCACACGCGCCCGGTAAACTCGGGAAAGTTGTTGGTCGAATGCAGGGTGGTAATCGCCTCTTTCCAGTCCTGCTTGAAGACCAGGTCGTTGAAGTCGGGGATGATGTTGTTGATCGGGCATCCCAGCATGCAAAAAGGAACGCCGCAGTCCATGCATCGCGCACCATGAATTCCGGCCTGCTCGTCGGTCAGGTGCTGATGGAACTCGCGATAGTGCTTCTTGCGCTGCTCGGGCGCTTCATGCGCCTCTTCCAGGCGCTGATACTCCAGAAATCCGGTGATCTTTCCCATTGCTTTGCGACCCTATAAATGCGGCCTCAGGCCGCCGCCTTCTTGTGTGCGGCGAGCTCGCCAAGCGCGCGGCGGTAATCTTTCGGGAAGATCTTCATGAAACGCTGGCGTTGCACATTCCAGTTCGCGAGGATTTCTTGCGCGCGTTGGCTGCCGGTGTATTTCGCGTGATGCTCTATCAGCTGCCTGAGGATGGCTTCATCGGCCTGGCCGAGGTGCCACAAGTCACGCGAGAGCTTCGCCTGCTGCTCCGACTCGGAGAGCACGGGTTCGAGTTCGACCATCGCGGTGTTGCAGCGCGCGAGGAATCCGCCGTCGACGTCCAGCACGTAGGCAATGCCCCCGGACATTCCGGCGGCGAAATTGCGCCCCGTGACGCCGAGCACGGCCACCGTGCCTCCGGTCATGTACTCGCAGCCGTGGTCGCCGACGCCCTCCACCACCGCCTGCGCGCCCGAATTGCGCACCGCGAAGCGTTCCCCGGCAACGCCGCGGAAGTACGCCTCGCCGGCGATAGCACCGTAGAGCACCACGTTGCCGGTGATGATGTTCTCGGTAGGCTCGCCGCGGAACTTGGGCGAGGGCTGCACCACCAATCGGCCGCCCGACAAACCCTTGCCGCAGTAATCGTTCGTATCGCCGATGAGATCGAGCGTTACACCCTTGGCCAGGAACGCGCCGAAGCTCTGGCCTGCGGATCCGGCGAAGCGCACATGGATCGTGTCTTCCGGAAGACCCTCGTGGCCGTAGCGCTTCGCGATGTTCCAGGAAAGCATCGTGCCCACGGTGCGGTTGATGTTGCGAATCGGCATGTCGATGGATACTTTCTCGCCGTGCTCGAGCGCAGGTTTCGCCAGTTCGATGAGCCGCCGGTCGAGCGCGCGCTCCAGGCCGTGGTCCTGGGTCTCGCAGTGGTAGCGCGCCACATCCGGGGGCATCTGCGGCGTGTTGAAGATCCGGGAGAAATCGAGCCCTTTTGCCTTCCAGTGCGAAATGCCCTTCTTCATGTCGAGTAGGTCGGCGCGGCCGATCAGCTCGGTGACGGTGCGCATGCCGAGGTCCGCCATCAGCTCGCGCACTTCCTCGGCGACGAAGAAAAAGTAGTTGACGACGTGCTCGGGCTTGCCCTTGAATTTCCTTCTGAGCACCGGATCCTGCGTGGCCACCCCCACCGGACAGGTGTTGAGGTGGCACTTGCGCATCATGATGCAACCCTCGACCACGAGCGGCGCGGTGGCGAAGCCGAACTCGTCGGCCCCGAGCATGGCGCCGATCACGACGTCACGCCCGGTTTTCATCTGGCCGTCGACCTGCACGGCAATGCGGCCGCGCAGGCGGTTGAGCACCAGCGTCTGCTGCGTCTCCGCCAAGCCCAGTTCCCACGGCGTGCCGGCGTGCTTGATCGACGACCAGGGGCTCGCGCCGGTGCCCCCGTCATGGCCGGAGATCGTCACGTGGTCCGCCTTGGCCTTGGCCACACCCGCAGCGACCGTACCGACGCCGATCTCGGAAACGAGTTTCACGCTGACGGAGGCCTCGGGGTTGGCGTTCTTCAGGTCATGAATGAGCTGCGCGATATCCTCGATCGAGTAAATGTCGTGGTGCGGCGGGGGCGAAATGAGCTCCACGCCGGGAGTGGAATAACGGATCTCCGCGATGTATTCGGACACCTTGCGGCCGGGCAACTGGCCGCCCTCGCCGGGCTTGGCGCCCTGGGCGATCTTGATCTGCAGCTGCTCGGCCGAGGCGATGTATTCGGCGGTCACGCCGAAACGGCCCGAGGCGACCTGCTTGATCTTCGACTTGAGCGAATCCCCCGCCATCAACGGGAGATCGACTTCGACGCGCTCCTTGCCCAGGCGCGACATCAGCGACTCCCCGGCCTGCACCGGCGCGTAGCGGCGGCGGTCTTCGCCGCCCTCTCCGGTATTGGACTTGCCGCCGATGCGGTTCATCGCGATCGCGAGCGTGGTGTGCGCCTCGGTCGAGATCGACCCCAGAGACATCGCTCCGGTCGAAAAGCGCTTGACGATTTCCGCGGCCGGCTCGACCTCCTCGATCGGAATCGGCTTGACTGCGCCGAACTTGAAATCGAACAGGCCGCGCAGGGTCATATGGCGCTTGGACTGATCATCGATGATCCGCGCGTACTCCCTGTAGGTCTGAAACGAGTTGTTGCGAGCGGAATGCTGCAGTTTGGCGATCGCCTCGGGCGTCCACATGTGCTCCTCGCCGCGCACGCGCCAGGCGTACTCGCCGCCCGGGTCGAGCGCTTGCGCAAGCACCGGATCGTCGCAAAATGCGGCACGGTGCATGCGGATCGCCTCCTCGGCGACTTCGAACACACCGATACCCCCGACGTTCGAGGTGGTGCCGGTGAAATACTTGTCCACCAGAGGCTTTGCCAAACCCACCGCCTCGAAGATCTGCGAGCCGGTGTAGGACATGTAGGTAGAGATGCCCATCTTCGACATCACCTTCTTCAGCCCCTTGCCGATCGACTTCATGTAATTCCTGAGGGCCTTGCCACCCGCGGCTTTGTCAGCGGTGAAGGGTGCCAGGACGGATTCCAGCGCGAGATAGGGGTGCACCGCCTCCGCACCGTAGCCCGCGAGCAGCGCAAAGTGGTGCACTTCACGCGCAGAGCCCGTGTCCACCACCAAGCCCGCCGAGGTGCGCAGGCCCTTGGTGGTGAGATGCTGGTGGATCGCCGATAGCGCAAGCAATGCCGGTATCGCCACGCGATCGCGGTCCATCTTGCGGTCGGAGATGATGATGATCGCGTATCCGGAGATCACCGCATCGGCGGCCTGGGCGCACAGGCTCGCCAGCCGAGCTTCCACGGCCTCGCTGCCCCAGGCGAGCGGATAGCTGATGTCGAGCTCGAACGACTTGAATTTGCCGTCGGTGTAGCGGTCGATGTTCCGAATCTTGTCCATCTCGTAGAAATCGAGCACGGGCTGGCTTACTTCGAGCCGGATCGGCGGATTAGTCTCGTAGATGCCGAGCAGGTTCGGCTTCGGACCGATGAAGGAGACGAGCGACGTCACCAACTCCTCGCGAATCGGGTCGATCGGGGGGTTGGTGACCTGCGCGAACAGCTGCTTGAAATAGTGGTACAGCGTCTTGTTCTTGTCCGAGAGCACCGCGAGGGGCGAATCGTTGCCCATCGAGCCAATCGGCTCCTCGCCGCTCGCCGCCATCGGCATCATCAGGAACTTGATGTCCTCCTGTGTATAGCCGAACGCCTGCTGCCGGTCGAGCAGCGGCACGGCGTTTTTCTCGCGCTGCTGCATGTCGCTTTCGACATCGTCGAGCTTTACGCTGATGCGCTCGACCCACTCTTGGTAGGGCTTTGCCGATGCCAGCGTGTCTTTGAGCTCTTTGTCGTCGACGATTCGGCCCTTTTCCAGATCGACCAGGAACATCTTGCCGGGCTGCAACCGCCATTTCTTGATGATCCGCTCCTCGGGCACCGGGAGCACGCCCGCCTCGGAGGCCATGATCACGAGGTTGTCGTCGGTTACGATGTAGCGGGCCGGACGCAAGCCGTTGCGATCGAGCGTGGCACCGATGCGCCGTCCGTCGGTGAATGCGATCGCGGCCGGGCCGTCCCACGGCTCCATCATCGCCGCGTGGTATTCGTAGAAGGCGCGCCGATTCGCGTCCATCTGCGAATTACCTTCCCACGCCTCTGGGATCATCATCATCATGGCATGCGCCACCGGATAGCCGCTCATCACCAGCAGTTCCAGGGCGTTGTCGAACGAGGCCGAGTCGGACTGGCCGTCGTAGATCAGCGGCCAGACCTTGTCCAGATCGCTGCCGAGAATGGGACTCGAGATGGCGCCCTGGCGTGCGCGGAACCAGTTGACGTTGCCGCGCAGCGCATTGATCTCGCCGTTGTGCGCGATCATGCGGAACGGGTGCGCGAGGTCCCAGGTGGGAAATGTATTGGTCGAAAATCTCTGGTGCACCATCGCCAGTGCGGAGATGACGCGCGGATCCTGAAGGTCCCTGTAATAGGTGCCGACCTGCGCGGCCAGCAGCATGCCCTTGTAGACCACGGTACGCGCCGACATGGAGGGCACGTTGAATTCCTTTCCGTGAGCGAGCTTGAGCGCCTGAATCGCGTGCCCGGAGGACTTGCGGATGATGTAGAGCTTGCGCTCCAGGGCATCGGTGACCGTGACGCCGGCGCCGCGTCCGACGAAGACCTGCCGGATCACGGGCTCACCGCTCTTGACGGTCTCTCCCAGATCAGTGTTGTCCACCGGCACATCGCGCCAGCCGAGCAAGACCTGCCCTTCGTCCTTGATGGAACGCTCGATTTCGTACTCGCAGGCAAAACGCGAAGCCGGTTCGCGCGGCAGGAACACCATGCCCACGCCGTATTCGCCCACGGGCGGCAGGAGCACGCCCTGTCCGGCCATCTCCTCGCGGAAGAAGCGGTCGGGAATCTGGATCAGGATCCCGGCACCGTCGCTTGCCTTCGGATCGGCGCCGACCGCGCCGCGATGCGTCAGATTCCTGAGGATCAGCAAACCCTGCTCGATGATGGCGTGGCTCTTGGTGCCATCGATTTGCGCGATAAAGCCGACGCCGCAGGCGTCGTGTTCCAGCGAGGGGTGGTACAGCCCCTGCGCTTGCGGGAGCCCGGGTGCGTTCACGGTTCTACCTCAATAAAGGTTTGGCGGCCTCGCCCGGCACCGAAGAGACTCGAAACTTCCAGGCGAACCGCTAAGTTTACTCACGAAACGCCTCTGCTTCAAGCGCTCGCGTGTCCAACCGCTGCGCAAGCAGCGACAAATCGTTCGCAAGGGTTTCGACAAACACGGGACAGGGACCGAGCGAGCGCCTACTGCCTACGCCGCGGTTGCCAGGGTATCGTTCAGGTCGCCGCTAGACACGTCATCACGAATGCTCGCGGCGCCCAGCCGATCGAGCACGATGAAACGGGGGCGGCCCGCGGCCGCTTTCTTGTCCAGCCCCATCAGCGCCGTGAACTGTTGCGGCGATACGCCCCGTACTGCGGTCGGCAGCCCGGCTCGGGCAATGAGTTCAACGACGCGCGCGGCATCAGCCGCCGTCAGGCCGCCGAGCCTGCGGGACAAGTCCACCGCGAGAGCCATGCCCGCCGCCACCGCCTCCCCGTGCAGCCAGACACCATAGCCCTTCGCGTTCTCGATCGCGTGGCCAAACGTGTGGCCGAAGTTCAGCAGTGCGCGCTCGCCGGTTTCACGCTCGTCGGCTGCCACGATCTCGGCCTTGATTTCACAGCAGCGAAGCACGGCGTGCACCAGCGCAGCATCCTCACGCGCAAGCAACTTCTCGAGATTCGCCTCGAGCCATTCGAACAAGACCACGTCCCGGATAAGGCTATGCTTGATTACTTCGGCCAACCCGGCGCGCAGCTCGCGCATGGGCAGGCTTCGGAGCGTACTCGTGTCGGCGAGCACCGCAAGCGGCTGGTGGAAAGCGCCGATCATGTTCTTGCCGAGCGGATGATTGATACCGGTCTTGCCCCCGACCGAAGCATCCACCTGGGCAAGTAGGGTGGTGGGAACCTGAATGAAGGAGACACCCCGCTGGTAGGTTGCTGCGGCAAAACCGGCGATATCGCCCACCACGCCGCCGCCAAGCGCGATGATCGTCGTTTGGCGGTCGCAGTGCGCCTCGAGCAGCCGGTCATAGACGCTGTTGAGCGTCTCCCAGTTCTTGTACGCCTCGCCGTCGGGCAGAACGACCTGCACACACTGTACGCCCGCGGCCGCGAGAGCCGCGGCGAAGCGCTCCAAATAGAGCGGCGCTACGGTCACATTGGTCACTATTGCGGCCGTGTTCGATCGCAGCAGCGGCGTGATCAGTCCGAGGTTGTCCATAGCGCCCTCCCCGACATGAATCGGATAGCTGCGCGCACCCAGCGCTACACGGAGAGTCTGCATGTCGGTTCGAGCAGTCCGAGGAGCTGCGTCACGAGGGCGTTGACGCTCTGACGGCCCGTGTCGACAACCAGGTCGGCCACCTCCCGGTAAAGGGGATCGCGAAATCGGTACAGCTCTTCCAGGCGCGCGCGCGGGTCCTCGGTGCGCAGCAGCGGCCGTTTCCTGTCGTGTCGCGTGCGCTGCCACAGTTCTTTGGGCAGCGCATGCAGATAGACAACGCAGCCGCGCTCGCTCAAACGTTTGCGGTTGTGCGGATCCAGAATCACGCCGCCCCCGGTCGCGAGCACGATGTTCTCGAGCGCGGTGAGTTCCTCCACCAGCTCGACCTCGCGCTTGCGGAATCCGGACTCCCCTTCGACGTCGAAGATCATCGCCACGCGCACTCCGGTGCGCGCCTCTATCGCGTGGTCGGTATCGTGAAACACCTTGTGGAGCCGCTGGGCCAGGATGCGACCGACGGTTGTCTTGCCCGCCCCCATCATGCCGACGATGAAAATGTTGCCGTTCACGCGGCTATTGTAGCCGCGGCAGGCAAGTGGAGACAAAAAGGCCGGCTCGGGGCCGGCCTTTTTTTAACTAGAACCCGGGCGAGGCTAGCGCTGGCCCATCCGCTCGAGCACCAGCCGCGGCGTAATGAACACCAGCAGCTCGGTCTTGTTGTCCTGGCGCGACTGGTTCTTGAACAGATTTCCGACCACCGGCAAGTCACCGAACAACGGGACCTTGGTGTTGGTGGTGCGGGTATCCTGCGTGTAGATACCGCCGATCACCACCGTGCCGCCGTTTTCGATCAGCACTTCGGTCTTCACATGCTTGGTGTCGATGGCAAAACCCTGTGTGGTCACCTGCCCCACTGCATCCTTGTTGATGTCCAGAGCCATGACGATATTGCCGTCAGGGGTGATCTGCGGCTTGACCTTGAGCGACAGGTTGGCCTTGCGGAACACGATCGAAGTCGCGCCCGAAGAGGTCGCCTGCTGGTACGGAAGCTCGGTTCCCTGCTCGATCACCGCCTCGACGTTGTCGGCCGTCATCACGCGCGGGCTGGAGATGATCTTGCCCTTGCCGTCGGCCTCCAGGGCAGACAGCTCCAAGTTGATGAATTTGGTCAGGCTCTTGTTAAATAGACTGATGGCAAGGCTGCCCGCGGTGAAACCGCCGATGCCGCCTGCGGGCAAATTGACGAACTGCGTGTTGGGGACGAAGCTCCCTCCGGAAATTTGGACGTTGGGACTGGATTGCTCGCCGATGCCCTGATAGTTGCCTGTCATGTTGACTCGCGAACCACCGAGTATGCCGAAGGTGCTTCCGGGCCTATCACCAACTGCCAGGCTGGCATCCAGGTAGCCGAGCTTCGCACCCAGGTTCTTGCTGAACGTGTCGTTCGCTTCGACGATGCGCGCCTCGATCAGTACCTGGCGCACCGATACGTCGAGTTTGACGATCAGTTTCCTCACGTCGTCGAGCCTCGTGCCGACGTCCTGTACGAACAGCTGGTTGGTGCGCCCGTCCACCACAACGCTGCCGCGCTTGGAGAGCATGCGCTGCTTTTCGTCGCCGAGCATTCTCGCCACCACCTCGGCTTTGGCGTAGTTCAGCTGGAACGTTTCGGTTCGCACCGGTTCGAGCTCGGTGATCTGCTGCTGCGCCTCGAGCGCAAGCTTTTCCTTGGTGGCAAGCTCATCGCGCGGGGCGATCCAGACCACGTTGCCGTTCTTGCGCATGTCCAGGCCGCGGGTCTGGAGGATAATGTCAAGCGCCTGATCCCAGGGGACATCCTTAAGCCGCAGGGTCAGGTTTCCCTGTACCGTGTCGCTGGTGATGATGTTCAGATCGGTAAAATCGGCGATAACGTTGAGGACGCTCCTCACCTCGACGTTCTGGAAATTGAGCGAGAGCTTCTCGCCCTGGTAACCGGCGCGGGTTCCCTGTACCAGCTTGTTCTGATCGTACTGGACCGGCTTGACCTCGACCACGAACTGGGTGTCGGTCTGATAGGCATTGTGGTCCCACAGCCCCCTGGGCTCGATGACCATGCGCACGTTCTCCCCTTGCGGGAAGGTGCTGATACTCTGAACCGGCGTGGCGAAATCTACGACGTCCAAGCGCTTGCGCAGGCTGTCGGGCATGGTCGTCTTGATGAAATCGACGATGATCGTTTGCCCCTGCTGGCGGATGTCGATTCCGGTGGAAGTGTCGGAGAGATCGACAACGATTCGGCCTTCGCCGCCGCGGCCGCGGCGAAAATTGATGTCCTTCAGCGCATGGGTTGCGTCGGCGCGCCCTTCGGCAAAGCGCGAACCCGCGGCGGCAGCGGGCGCGGCGGCAGCGGTCAGGGTTACCAGGAGATTCTTGCCCTCGACCTTGGACTCGTATTGCACCAGATTGCGCAAATTAAGCACCAAGCGCGCTCGATCGCCTACCTCGACCAGGTTCATCGAACGCAGGTCCCCCTCGCCGATATCCTGACGGTTGCGGCCGAGCGAGTTGCTCGTCTTGGGAAAATCGAAGGCGATGCGCGCAGGCGCAGCGATGGTGAAGCTCGCCGGGGCGGTCTCGATGGGGTTCTTGAGGCCCACCCGCACCAGCACCTGCCCGCCCTGCTGGGTGACGTGGAAAGACTCGATCGAATTCTGGGCCAGCGCGACCTGGGCAGCGATCAAGCCTAAAGCGAGAATTGCGAACCGCTGGGCACTGCGCATGATTATGCTCATTTTCCGGCCTCCGTTTCCTGCAGCTGCAGCGTGCTGGCGCGCTCGGTCCAGTCGCCTCCCGCATCCTGAATCAGCTCGCGCAGCTGAATCTGGCTGTCCGAGACCTGTGTGACCAACCCGAAGTTTTGGCCCATGTAATTCCCCGCCTTCACTCTATACAGGGTTGCATCGGCCTTCACCAGCGCAAAGTACTGCTTCTTCTGCTGCAGCACTCCGACCATCTTCAGCGATTCCAGCGGAAACGCTTCCAGCGGCTCCTTGGGCCTATTGAGATCAGGCTTCAAACCGCCGCCTGCCCCTGCGGACTTGGTGACCAGCTCGATCTTGGCCGGGCCGAAGGGATCCGGCAGCTCGGCGGCCTGGTACGGCACCGGCTCATAGGGCTTGACGACGGGCAATGGGTCGACCTTGCCGCGCATGTCCTTGGTCAGCCCTTTCAGTTCCTCTTTCAAATCCTGGTGCTGCTCCTCGCCGCAGCCGAGGAGCATCAATCCCAGCACGATGATGATCGCTCGTTTCATTTTTTCGCCGCCTTGGCGCCGGCAGCCTTCTGGGCAACGGCCTTGCGCTGCGCCGCGACTTCTTCTTCATCCAGATAACGAAAGGTCTTCGCCGTTGCATCCATGACGATCGAACCTTCCTTGCCTGTAGCCAGCGCGATGTCATTCAACGTAACGATCCGCGACAGCTGTCCGATATCGCTCGCGAACTGCCCGATGTCATGGTAGTTGCCGTTGATCTTGAGCGTAATCGGCAGCTCCGCGTAGAACTCACGCAACAGCTCTTGCGGCGCGGGCTTGAACAGGTCGAATTGCAGTCCGCGGCCCAGGCCCGCTTGGTTGATGTCGACCAGCAGCGCATCCATCTGCGACTTGTTGGGCAACTGCTTGAGCAGCGCGCCGAAGGAGCTGTCGATCTCGCGCAACTGTTGCCGGTACAAATCGAGGTTGACTGCCTGCTGCTTTTTCGACTTGTAGTCGTTCTTCAGCTTGATTTCCTGGCTACGCCCGGCCTCGAGCGCCTCGAGCTGACCCGACCAATCGACAAAATATCCGGCCACGAGGATAGCCACCAACACGAGTACCAGCAGCGCCGCCTTGGGCAGCGGCGGCCAAACGCCGGGGTCCTTCGGATTGAGGTTCTTGAACTGCTCGAGCAGCTGCTTTATGCCTCCCATACCACGCTACCCTTTGCCTGCCGCAGCGCCGGCCTTGGCTGGCCCGGCCTTGCCGACATCCTCGGTCTGCTGTTGCTTCAGGCTCACGTTCATGTTGAATTCGGATACCCGTTTGTTGCTGACCATGGTGGCTTTTATCTCCACCAGGTCCGGGGTCTGAAGATAAGGCGAGGAACCCAGATTGCGCATCAGCGTCGACACGCGCGCGTTCGACTGCGCGTATCCGGTGAGATTGACCTTCTGCCCCTGCTGCTTGATCGACTTGAGATAGACCCCGTCGGGGACCTGGCGCACCAACTGATCCAGCAGATATACAGCCTGTGCGCGGTCCGATTGCAGCCTCTCGATGACCTGCTTGCGCGCAAGCAACGCCGCAATCTCGTCCTTGAGCTTCTTGATCTCGGCGATTTCCTTGTCGAGTTGAGCGTTTTCCTTGTTCAGAAACTCGTTACGGTCGTTCTGGAAAGCGATCCGCGTCGCGAGCAAGCCGTGCACCAGAATAACAATGGCAATGCCGAGGACCGCCACCATCCCGGCCATGGCGGCAATGTGCTTGCGCTGCGCCGCGCGACGCGCTTCGCGCCACGGCAGAAGATTGATTCGCATCACGGATCGAACCTCCGCATCGCAAGGCCGCAGGCGATCATCAGCGACGGCGCGTCGGCGGCCAGTTTTTTCACCTGCACGCGCGGCGAGATCGCCATATCCAGGAACGGATTGGCAACCACGGTATTGATCTCGGTATGTCTGGTCACCACCTCGTCCAGACCCGGTAGGACGGCCGAGCCCCCAGTCAGCAATATGTGTTCGACGGTGTTGTACTGGGTCGAAGTGAAGAAAAACTGCAACGCGCGCTGAATTTCGAGTGCGGCATTTTCCATGAATGGTTTTAGGACTTCGGACTCGTAATTATCCGGCAGACCGCCCGAGCGTTTAGCGCTCTCGGCCTCCTCCTGGCTCATGCCGTACTGGCGCATGATGTCCTGGGTGAGCTGCGAGCCTCCAAACGCCTGCTCGCGGTTGTACACCGCCTGGTCATTGCGGAGCACCGTAATGTTCATGACGTTGGCGCCGATGTCGACCAGGGCAATATTTTGGTCGCGTCCGTCGTTCGGAAACTGCTTGCTGATCATCTTGAACGAGGTCTGAACCGCGTAGGATTCGACGTCCATGACGATCGCCTTGAGCCCCGCGGCCTCCGCCACCGCGACCCGGTCTTCCACTTTTTCCTTGCGCGACGCGGCAATCAGCACCTCGACCTCTTCGGCGCCCGAGGGCGCCGGGCCGATCACCTGAAAGTCCAGGTTCACCTCTTCCAGCGCAAAAGGAATGTATTGATTGGCCTCGGTTTCTACCTGCAGCTCGAGTTCTTCCTCGCTCAAACCGGCGGGCACCGTTATTTTCTTGGTGATAACGGCCGCACTCGGCAGCGCCAGGGCAACGTTCTTGGTCCGCGTGCGCATTTTCTTCGACCAGGCACGCTGCACCGCCTCGACCACCGCGTCTAGGTTAGTGATATTGCCGTCGACGACCGCATCCTTCGGCAGGGGCTCGATGATGTAGTATTCCAATCGCGTCCCGCCCTTGCCCGCGTCGCTCACCTCGACCATTTTGATCGACGACGAACTGATATCCAGCCCGAACAGCGGTGGGGTCTTCGGCTTGAAGATGTCGAAATTCAGTTCCAAGACAGGATTCTCGTTCTTGTATGCCTTGTTAGGCGCGAAAAGTATAATCTACGTTAAATCCTAGCAACAACATCCCATACTGTAAAGCAATTATTTCCTCATTGTTTTCAGCCCCGGGTGGCCCAGGTTAGCCCCCTGCGCCTATAATTGCCCCCGAAAGGAACCCCCTGAGAATGTGGTCACGCTGGTTCGCATTTCCGTTGGCACTGCTCGTCGGGTCGGCCATAGTGGGCGCCGCATTGGCCGGATTCGTGGTGCTGCTCGCCTTACCCAACCTGCCATCCATTGAAGTTCTCACTGATTACCAGCCGAAGATTCCGCTGCGGGTCTACACGGCCGACGGCGTCCTGATCGGCGAGTTCGGCGAAGAGCGCCGCTCGTTCGTGAGGATCAACGAGGTCCCGGCGATCATGAAAAACGCGATCCTTGCTGCCGAGGACGAGCGCTTTTATCAGCACACCGGGGTGGATTACCTCGGCGTGGTCCGGGCAGCGTACTCCAATCTCGTCGGCGGGGGCAAGCGCCAAGGGGCCTCGACCATCACCATGCAGGTGGCACGAAATTTCTTCCTCTCCTCGGAAAAGACCCTCACGCGCAAACTCTACGAGGCCCTGCTGTCCTTCAAGATCGAGTCGAGCCTGAGCAAGGATCAGATCCTGGAGCTGTACATCAATCAAATTTACTTGGGACAACGGGCCTACGGATTTGCCGCCGCAGCGCACACCTATTTCGGCAAGACCCTCTCGCAGCTCAATGCCGCGGAGGCGACGGTGCTTGCCGGCCTGCCCAAAGCCCCTTCGTTATTCAACCCGGTGGTCAACCCCAACCGGGCAAAACAGCGCCAACTCTATGTCCTGCGCCGCATGGCCGAACTGGGTTTCCTGAGCGAGGAGCAAGTCGCGGCTGCCCAGAAGACACCGCTTGGAGTCAAACGCGACATCGACGACTTCAAGGTCCACGCCGAGTACGTAGCCGAAATGGTGCGGCAAATGCTCTACGAGCGTTACCCCGAGGCGGTCTATAGCCGCGGGTTTCGCGTCTACACGACCATCGTCAAAGCCGACCAGGAAGCCGCTTACGCCGCAGTGCGCCGCGGCTTGCTGGACTACGACCGACGTCATGGCTACCGCGGACCGGAGGGCTACATCGACCCGAGCGATATGGGCCAGGGCGAGGAGACCTACGAAGAGGCGCTAGCCGAGCACCTCGACAGTGACGATCTGGTCGCAGCACTGGTCCTGGAGGCATCCCCGTCGGAAGTTCGCGCCTGGCGCCGCGGCGGCGAAGTGGTGAGAATTTCCGGCGACGGGCTGAAATTCGCGGCGCGCGCGCTCGAGGAGAAAGCGCTTCCCAACAAGCGCATCCGCCGCGGCGCGGTGATCCGGATCGCCAAGGACGACAAGGACCGCTGGCAGATCCTGCAGCTGCCCGAGGTAGAAGGCGCCTTCGTCTCCCTCCATCCGCAGGACGGTGCGGTGCGCGCGCTGGTGGGCGGATTCGACTTCCACCGCAACAAGTACAACCATGTGACCCAGGCGTGGCGCCAGCCCGGTTCTTCGTTCAAGCCCTTCATTTACTCGGCTTCGCTGGAAAAAGGGTTCACTCCCGCGACGGTGATAAACGACGCACCGGTGGTAGTGGATGCCACGCATACCGGCGGACAGGTATGGGAGCCGAAGAACTATGACGGCAAGTACGAAGGGCCGATGCGCATGCGCACCGGCTTGGCCAAGTCCAAGAACATGGTCTCCATTCGCATCCTGCAGGCTATCGGGACCCGGTACGCCCAGGATTACGTGACCCGCTTCGGTTTCGATGCCGACAAACACCCGCCTTACCTCACCCTGGCTCTGGGCGCTGGCTCGGTAACGCCCTGGCAGATGGCTCGCGCCTATTCGGTGTTCGCCACTGGCGGCTATAAGGTCGAGCCCTATATCATCAGCAAGATCGTTGACGACCGCGGCAACGTACTGGCGCAGGCGCAGATCCGGCAGGCCGGCGACGAAACACTGCGGGCGATCGATCCGCGGAACGCTTTCGTGATGGACAGCATGTTGCACGATGTCGTGCGCTACGGCACTGCCGCGCGCGCTAGGTCTCTCGGCCGGAACGATCTGGCTGGCAAGACGGGCACGACCAACGACTTCGTCGATGCCTGGTTTGCGGGCTACCATCCGATGCTGGTAGGAGTCGCCTGGGTCGGATTCGACCAACCGCGAAGGCTCGGATCGAACGAAACCGGGTCGGCAGCGGCGCTGCCGATCTGGATCAATTACATGGCCAAGGCGCTCAAGGGGATGCCCGAGACCTTTATGACGTTGCCCGAAGGCGTGGTGCGGGCCGCCATAGGCGAAGGGGGTCTACTGTCGCCGGAGGGAAAGTCCGAATACTTTTACCGCGAGAACGTGCCGCCTGAACCGGGCCCAAGCGAGGGGCTGCGCTCACCCGAGGAAATCAAGAATCAGCTTTATTGACGATGGTGATGCGCGCGCGATAATCGTCCGCCAGGCGCTTGGCACAGCCGCTATTGACCACGCAGGGCGACCGCGCGCCCACAGTGATCGCCGACGAGTTTCGAGAGCGCGGCGAACAGTTCCGTCGCGTCGCGGGTGTTCACCCATCTGGCCCCGTCAAAGCGGAAGTGAAAACCGCCGGACTTGGCGGCAACCCAGATTTCCTGGGCCGCGCTGTGCCGATTGACGATGATGCGGCCACCATCTTCGAACTCGAACTCCAGTACCCCGTCGCCCTTGAACTCGGCGTCGCAGTCGGCGCCGCTTTCCTCGAGCGAACGGGCAAGCGCCGCAAGCACCTTATCGGCCGCGGCATTGAAATCGGACTCGGTCATGCGCATGCTAGAATTTTGCAGGGGCTGGAAGAACCTTGAACAGCGGGGATCGCCCTGCTCTGCAAGCCCCCCAGATCGATTGCATGAAGATCCATCCGCCAATTGATTCGGACATTCCATCGGAACGGCGCAATGCTTCGTAGCGCCGCCGCTATTGTACTGCTCGCGCTCGCCTTGAATGCCTGCGGGACGCGGGGGGCGTTGTACCTGCCGCCGCCCGAACGGCCACAGCAAGAGCAGTCGCGCAAGTGAGCCTCACCTACTTCCGCGAGGACGGGGCGCTATGCGTCGAGTCGCTTCCCCTGGAAACAATCGCAGGCCAGTACGGCACCCCCTGCTGGGTCTATTCGCGCGCCGCACTCGAAGCAGCCTACCGCGAATTCGAGCAGGCGTGCGCCGGCCGCGAGACGCTCATCTGCTACGCGGTCAAGGCAAACTCCAACCTTGCCATCCTGAACCTGTTCGCACGTCTGGGCGCCGGATTCGATATCGTATCCGGCGGTGAATTGGCGCGCGTGCTGGCCGCCGGTGGTGCGGCGCACAAAATCGTTTTCTCAGGGGTCGGTAAGACCGAAACCGAAATGCGCGCGGCGCTTGCGGCAGGGATTCTCTGCTTCAACGTGGAATCCGAACCCGAGTTGGAGCGCCTTTCGCGCGTGGCAGACGATATCGGCCTAACGGCACCGGTTTCGATCAGGGTCAACCCGGATATCGACGCAAAAACCCATCCATACATCGCCACCGGTCTGTCTGAAAACAAATTCGGCGTCGGCTACGAGGAAGCGTTGCCGCTGTACCGAAAGGCGCTGCGGCTTCCCCGGGTGCGCGTGGTCGGAATCGACGTCCATATCGGCTCCCAGATCACGGCAATCGAACCATTCCTTGCCGCGCTCGACAGAGTCCTCGAATTCGCCGATGTGCTCGACGCCACCGGAATCCGACTGGAACACCTCGATCTGGGTGGAGGCCTGGGCATCCGCTACCGAGACGAAGAAGCACCGGCGGTCTCCGATTACCTTGCGCGTCTTTTTTCTGCGCTCGGGGAGCGCCGGGTGAAAATCCTGTTCGAACCGGGTCGCGCCCTGGTGGGCAATGCCGGGATGCTGCTCACTCGCATCGAGTACTTGAAGCGTGGTCCGGTGAAGAACTTCGCCGTGGTCGACGCAGCCATGAACGACCTGCTCCGGCCGGCGCTTTACCGAGCCTGGCACGATATCGTGCCGGTGCGCCGGCGCACTGTCGAAAGGGTCGACTGGGATGTGGTAGGCCCGGTATGCGAGTCTGCGGATTTTCTCGGGCTCGAGCGCCCTCTCGCCGTCGAGCAAGGCGACCTTCTCGCCCTGCTCTCGGCCGGAGCGTACGGCATGAGCATGAGCTCGAACTACAATTCCCGGCCGCGGCCGGCGGAGGTTATCGTGGACGGCGCCGCGGTTCACCTCGTGCGCCCGCGCGAGTCGGTTGAAAGTCTTTTTGCATCCGAGCGTTTTTTGCCGTAAATTGCGCCGAACTTTGGCAGATTCGAAGCGGCAGCGTGCCAGCCGATTGAGAACGACGCCGACTGCGAGCGGTCCAAAGCGGCACGGCCTCCTTTGTAGCCCAATCGTTTATCGTCGATAATCGCATGGATTATTCGGTTCCGCCTTCGCCTTCCACGGCAGCAGCCAAGCGCGTGATGTTGTTCGGCAGCGTGGGCCTGATCGTGCTTGCCGGGGCGCTGCTCGCGTATTTCTTCGGTTCCGATATTCGGGCGCAGGACGCCAAGTCGGCGCCGCGGGGTCCGGCGGCGATCTCCGTTGCCGTGGCACCGGTCAAGCAGCAGGACGTAGCCTTCACCCTGAACGTTATCGGCAATGCCGAAGCGCACGCTACGGTGGCGGTAAAGGCGCGGGTGGACGGACAGATTGTCGAGGTCGGATTCAAGGAGGGACAGGAAGTCCGTCAGGGTCAGATGCTGTTCAAGATCGACCCGCGGCCGTTCGAAACCACGTTACGGCAGGCCGAGGCGGCCTTTCTCCGCGACACCGCCCAGAAGGATCAGACGCGCTCGCAAGAACGCCGCTATCAGGAATTGCTGCAAAAGAACTTCGTTTCCAAAGAAGCCTACGCGCAGATTCGCACCAATGCCGAGGCCGCCGACGCAGTCGCCCTCGCCAGCCGCGCGGCAGTCGATAGCGCCAGGCTGCAGCTCGAGTATTGCACCATCCGCTCGCCCATCGATGCGTATCCGGGCAAGATCCAGATTCAGAAGGGCAATCTGGTGAAAGCCAACGACGCCAATGCGCTGGTGGTGCTGAATCAAGTGAGTCCGATTTACGTGAGCTTCGCCGTCCCCGAGCAGGAGCTCTCCAGAATCCGCACCTACATGTCGAAAGGTCCGCTCGCAGTCGAGGCGGGCACGCCAAAGGCGGACAAGCCGGCCGCTGTGGGCCAGTTGATGTTTGTCGATAACGCCGTCGATCCGAGCACCGGCACCATCAAGCTGCGGGCGCAATTTCCGAACAAGGACCGCTCGCTGTGGCCCGGCCAGTTCGTCGCCGTCAAGTTGAAGCTCTACGATCAGAAGAACGCGATCGTGATACCGACGCAATCGGTTCAGACCGGCCCCGAAGGCCAGCACGTGGTGGTGGTCAAGCCCGACATGACTGCCGAAGTGCGCCAGGTCATCGTCGATCGAACCGACGGCGACAACACCATCATCGCCAAGGGGCTCTCCAAGGGGGAGCAGGTGGTAACCCAGGGCCAAATGCGATTGGCTCCAGGCACCAAAGTCGCCATCAAGCCATCGTAAGAGCCCCTCGCTTGATTGTATTTTTTGCACGCGCGCATAGGTGACGGGGTGGACCCGCGACCGGATGCGCGGCATGCAGGGGAGGTGCGACTTGCCTGCCGTGCAAGCACGCCGGTGCGGTCGCCTCCAGCCTCGGATTCCGTAACGTGAATATTTCTGAGCTATTCATCCGCCGGCCGGTGATGACCGTGCTGGTAATGGCCGGGATCCTGATTTTCGGCTTGCTTAGCTTCAGACTGCTGCCGGTTTCCGCGCTGCCGAACGTCGATTTTCCCACCATCCAGGTGAGCGGCGAGTTGCCCGGCGCCAGTCCCGAGACCATGGCCGCGGCCGTGGCCACCCCGCTGGAGAAGCAGTTCACCACCATCGCCGGGGTCGATTCGATGACCTCGGTGAGCGGCCAGGGCATCACCGCCATCATCCTGCAGTTCTCGCTCGATCGCGACATCGACGCCGCCGCGCAGGACGTTCAGTCGGCTATCGCCACCGTCGCCCGCCAGTTGCCCTCGACCATGACCACGCCGCCATCGTTCCGCAAGGTGAACCCGGCGGATGCCGCCGTCTTTTACCTGGCACTGACCTCCGACACGATGCCGCTGTCCACGGTCAACGAGTACGCCGAGACGTTCCTTGCCCAGAGAATTTCGACCATCAGCGGCGTGGCGCAGGTGCAGGTTTTCGGGCAGCAAAAATACGCGGTGCGGGTTCAGGTCGATCCGAACGCGCTCGCCGCGCGGGGGGTCGGCATCAACGAGGTCGAGCAGGCGGTAGCGCAGGCCAACGTAAACCTCCCCACCGGCACTCTATCCGGTAAAGACCGAACATTCGCCGTGCAAGCGACCGGTCAACTGTACGACGCCGCCGCTTTCCGGCCGGTCATCGTCGCCTACCGCAATGGCTCGCCCATTCGGCTGAACGAGGTCGGGCGAGTGATCGACGGCGTGCAGAACGACAAGGTGGCCGCCTATTTCAAGGATAAGCGCGGCATCGTGCTCGCCGTCCAGCGCCAGCCGGGCACCAACACCATCGCGGTCGTGGACGAGATCAAAAAGCTCCTGCCTACGTTCCGCGCCGAGGTCCCTGCCGGCATCGACATCAGCGTGCTCTACGACCGCTCCATCACCATCCGCGAATCTGTCGAAGACGTGGGGTTCTCGTTGATCCTCGCGCTCGTCCTGGTGGTGGGAGTGATCTTCGTGTTCCTGCGCAGCGTCCCGGCCACCATTATCCCGAGCGTGGCGCTGCCGATGTGCATCATCGGCACCTTCTCCGTGATGCACCTTCTCCACTACAGCCTGGACAACATCTCGCTGATGGCGCTCACGCTGTGCGTGGGCTTCGTCGTCGATGACGCCATCGTGATGCTGGAAAACATAACGAGGCACATCGAGGCCGGAAAATCGCCCATGCAGGCGACCTTCGACGGTTCCAAGGAAATCTCCTTCACCATTTTGTCGATGACCATTTCGCTTGCGGCCGTGTTCATTCCGGTGATGTTCATGGGCGGCATCCTGGGCCGCCTGCTGAACGAGTTTGCGGTCACCATCATCGTCGCCGTGCTCATCTCCGGATTCGTGTCGCTAACGCTCACGCCCATGATGTGCAGCCGGATCCTGAAGCCCCATGCGGCCCAGAGGCACGGCAGGGTGTTCATGTGGAGCGAGCACGTGTTCGACGCGGTGAGGAGCGCCTACGGCCGGAGCCTGCGCTGGATCATGGGCCACGGGCGACTGACCATGGTGGTGTTCTTTGCCATCGTCGTCGCAACGGGAGTCCTGTACGCGCGCATGCCCAAGGGCTTTCTCCCGAGTGAGGACGCCGGCCAGATGTTCTGCTTCATCGAGGCGCCGCAGGACACTTCCTTCGAGGCCATGAAAGAGTACCAGCGCCGCGTGGTGAACATCGTGCGCGAGGATCCGAACGTCGAGGCGGTCATGGCCTTCATCGGATCGACCTCCTTCAATCCGGGGCTGAACGTCGCCCGCCTCACCATCACGCTCAAGCCGCGCGAGCAGCGCAAGCCGGTGGAAGAAGTGCTCCAAGGTCTGCGGCCCAAGCTTTCCAATGTGATGGGCGTAAACGTGTTCCTGCAGAACGTGCCCTCCATTCGCATCGGTGGCCAGCTCACCAAGAGCCCCTACCAGTACGTGGTGCGCGGAGCAAGCACCGAGGAGCTGTACCGATGGGCGCCGATGATCGAGTCCAAGCTGAAGTCGATCCCGGGAATCGTCGGTGTCACGAGCGACCTTCAGATCGCCCGGCCACAGGTGCTGGTGGAGATCGAACGCGAGAAAGCCGCGTCCATGGGCGTGAGCGTCCAACAGATCGAAATGGCGCTAAACAACGCCTATGGCTCGCGACAGATCTCGAACATCTACACCGCCACCAACCAGTATTCGGTGATTCTCGAGCTCGAGCCGCGCTATCAGACCGATCCATCGGCGCTGTCGATGCTCTACGTGCGTTCCTCGAACGCTGCGCTGGTACCGCTCAACGCGGTCGCAAAGCTCAGCTATGGCGTTGGTCCGATGAGCGTGAGCCACCTCGGTCAACTGCCTTCAGTGACCATCTCCTTCGACCTGCGAGCGGGCCTGTCACTGTCCGAGGGCATTGACCTGATCGAGAAAGCGACGCGGACAATGCAGGTGCCCCCCACCATCAGCACCAGCTTCCAGGGCACCGCGCAGGCGTTTCAGGAGTCGCTGCGAGGCATGGGCGTACTGCTGGTGATGGCAATTCTGGTCATTTACCTGGTTCTAGGCATTCTCTACGAAAGTTTCATCCATCCGATTACCATTCTTTCCGGGCTGCCCACTGCGGGGCTGGGCGCGTTGGTGACGCTGCTCTTGTTCGGGATGGAGATCAATATGTACGCCTTTGTCGGCATCATCATGCTGATCGGAATCGTGAAGAAGAACGCCATCATCATGATCGATTTTGCCGTGCAGGCGCAACGCACCCAGGGTACGAGCGCGCCACAAGCCATTTTCGAAGCCTGTCTGGTGCGCTTCCGCCCGATCATGATGACCACGTTCGCCGCGTTGATGGGCAGTCTTCCGATCGCCCTTTCTCTGGGCGCCGGTGGCGACGCCCGGCGACCCCTGGGCCTTGCCGTGATCGGTGGGCTGCTGCTGTCGCAGTTCCTGACGCTCTACATCACGCCGGTAATCTACGTGTACTTCGACAGGCTGCAGGAATTCGCCCTGAAACGGCGGACGGGAGCTCCCCTGCCGACAATCAGCGCACCAGGAAGCTGAGCTGCGCAGGAGCGGCCGAGGGCGATCAAGCGAACGAGAAGAATTTGGTGTTGTATAGGTCTCGTGTTTTCGTGCAGTTGCAGCTTCGCAACTGCACGAAAACACGAGATTGACAAAGAGGCAAAATCAACCCCTCATCGGTTCCGGCTATGCCGGGGCTCAACGGATCCTACGGGTTGAGTTGCCTGTAGACCGTGTTTGCCACCCTGAGCAGCGCCTCGCGTCCGATCTCGCCGGAGAGCGCGTAGCCGTAGTTGCGATCGACCCAATAGAAAACGGAAACGCGGTCTTCTTGGCTGAAGCGGAAAGCGGTGTCGAGGCCCTCGCGTCTTTGCGCCGAAATGTAGAGCGTGAGTCGCTGGCCCTTAGCGTCCTGGTACATGAATTGCGCCACCGGACCCTGCGGCCCCGAAAGCAGCCGTCCGCCGACCAGCTCAAAGCCAAGCGGCGACAGCCGCGGCGACTTCAGATCGGTACCGAGCCGCTTCGAAAGCCACTTGAATAGGTGATCTTCCTGGTCGGCCCCGACTTCCACCGGATGGCGCACCTCGGGCGCGTACACAGCATGTGCGATCGCCGCCTGGCGCGCAAAGGAGGCCAGTACCGAAGAAGCCGGCACGGACACCGTTCCGCGAACGATCCAGCCTACTGCGATGCCGACAAACAGCAGACTCGCCGCAAGCGCATATTTCTGCCAGCGCCGCGGTGCTAGGGCGGCTCGAAGACGCTCGGGCACTGCCTCCTTCAGCACCGGGTTATAGAGAGCACGCAACGCCGCATTCTGCGCGGCCCAGGCGCGCACCTGCTCGTTCTCGGCAGGCCGCTCTGCAAGAAACGCTTCTACCTCGGCGCGCTGCGCCTGCGGCAGCGTGCCGTCAACGTACGCGTGCAATTCTCTTTCACCCACCGGCCTCATTTCACCACCTTCAATGGCGCCGTCGCCTGAGCGCCCGCCACTGCAATTCGCATGCGCTCTCGCGCCCGAGACAACCGCGACATGACCGTTCCGATCGGCACCGAAAGCACTCGACTCACCTCGACATAACTCAACTGCTCCACGGCAATCAGGAGCAACACCTCGCGCTGCTCGGCCGGCAGCGCGCGCAATGCGCGGTCCACTTCGGCAAGTTCGAGCGCGTCACCCTGCGTCGCCCGTGCCGCCACCACGGGAACCTCGTCCATGCTTTGCTCGACTTGGTTGCGTGCGCCGCGCACCTGGTTGACGAACACGTTGTGCATGACGGTAAACAACCACGCCCGCAGATCGCTGCCCGAGCGCCACAAATGGAACTTGTTGCACGCGCGCTCCAGGGTATCCTGCACCAGATCGTCGGCCGAGTGGCGATCGCCCACGAGCGCACGCGCATAGCGGCGCAATCGCGGAATATGATCAACGATCGGGTCGGGATTCATCTGCAGCATCGCCTACCCCGTAAACGGCCGGCACCGTCGGGTTATTCCCGATACGCTTATTGCCCAACGCTCGGTATCACAGGTCCATGGCGGGGATGCACCCCGTCAGCCACCCATTGCGGGTGAAGAAACTGCGCCAGACTAGCGCAGGCCGGCGATGTAATCGGAAACCGAGGCGATTTCCTTGTCGTTCATTCGCGATGCGATAGTGCGCATCATGCGGTTGGGGTCATTCGTGCGCTGGCCGTCGCGGAACGCCTTGAGCTGGGCGCTGGTGTATTCGGCGTACTGTCCAGCTAGGCGCGGATACTGCACGGGAATGCCGCTGCCGTCGGCGCCGTGGCAGCCCGCACAGGCCGGCAGCCCTTTGGCCGCATCGCCTCCGCGATATAGCTTGCGGCCAAAAAACACGGTTTCCTTGTTCTTCGCCTGGCCTTGGCTCTCCTTTTGGCTGGCGAAATACGCCGCGACGTTGCGCATGTCTTCAGGCGATAGGCCGGCGGCCATCGCCCCCATGACGGGACTCTCGCGCTCCGGCTTCTTGCCGGCGAGCGTTTTGAAGTTCATCAGCTGCTTATACGTGTATTCCTCGATTTGGCCGCCCAGCCTCGGGTTTGCAGGGGTCGGGCTGTTGCCGTCGGCGCCGTGGCATGCCGCGCACACCTGTGCCGCAATGCCCTTGCCCTTTTCGGCATCCCCCCTGGGCAACTCCGCCGCGATCGCTGCAGCAGCGTGCAAGCAAAGAGCCGCTGCGGCCAAGGCTCTTTTCATCGTATCTCCGTTGGGTGGGGTGGGATTTGAAGGTTGCAATTCTACTGCAGGTTAGGCAGTCTCGGCGCTATGAGTCTCTTTCGGCAGGCCATTTTCTTCAAAAGCGCCCTGGAGCCCTGGGATCTGCCGGCGGAGAGCCGCTGTGAGGTTGCCTTCGCCGGCCGCTCGAATGCCGGCAAGTCCAGCGCCCTCAACACGCTGGTCGGTCAGGGGCGCCTTGCATTCGTGAGCAAGACCCCGGGGAGAACCCAGCTTATCAATTATTACAGTCTGGGTGACGATCGCTTTCTCGTCGACCTGCCCGGCTACGGCTACGCCAAGATCGCGAAGCACGCGCGCAAACCCTGGGGAAGGCTGCTCGGGGATTACCTGCACACGCGTTCAGCGCTTGCCGGACTTGTCCTCGTCATGGACATACGCCATGCCCTGACCGAGCTCGACTGGGGTCTGCTCGAATGGTTTCAGGTAACCGGCAAGCCGATGCACGCGCTGCTTTCGAAAGCGGATAAACTCTCACGCGCGGAAGCGCGAAAGGTTTTGGAAGAGGTGCGTCGCGAGCTCTTTTCGCGCTCGCCCTTGTGGAGCGCACAGCTGTTTTCCAGCCTGAAACGAACCGGAATCGAAGAGGCGGGCGAGGTAATCGGCGCATGGTTCGGGGAAATACCCGCGCAGAGCCGCACTCCTGATAAGGCACGTCAACAGCATGGTTTTAGAGACAAAAAAGCCCCGGGTAAAAGAGGGGATTAAAACCCGGGGCCAAAATGCCTTAAGGATTAAGGCACCCGCTCAGGGAGGAGAAGCGGGAGACGGTTGCTTTCGCAACGTCTGCGGGTTAGATCC
The DNA here is from genome assembly GCA_016210745.1 of Betaproteobacteria bacterium. GTDB lineage: Bacteria > Pseudomonadota > Gammaproteobacteria > Burkholderiales > SG8-39 > JACQTO01. The sequence continues at coordinate 13,144 of JACQTO010000125.1, read as the reverse complement.
CGACTGGCGGAAATTGGTTCCCGCGCTGCATCACAGCAGGCGCGTGGCTGCAATTAATTGCTTGTTTCAGAACCATTAGTCGAAGGAGAGTGATGAACATCTACGGCAGCTTCCCCGGTGTCAGGATGCGGCGCATGCGGCGGGACGACTTCTCGCGCCGCCTCATGCGTGAGCACGTTCTCACGGTCAACGATCTGCTTTACCCGGTGTTTGTAATCGATGGCAAAGGGCAGACACAGGCGGTGCCTTCGATGCCCGGGGTGGAACGCATGACCTTGGACAAATTGCTCCCGGTAGCGGAGAACTGCGCCAAACTGGGCATCCCGACCCTCGCGCTCTTTCCCTCGATCGAACCCGCGCTCAAGAGCACGGACGGGAAGGAAGCCACCAATCCAAAAGGACTTGTACCGCGTGTGGTTTCCGCACTGAAAAAGGAGTTTCCGGAGCTGGGCGTAATGACCGACGTCGCCTTGGATCCGTACACCAGCCACGGACAGGACGGCGTCATCGACTCGGACGGGTACATCCTCAATGACCCGACCCTCGACATACTGGAAAAGCAAGCGCTGACTCATGCAGGGGCCGGCGTCGACATTGTCGCTCCCTCGGACATGATGGACGGCCGTATCGGCCGGATTCGCACGGCTTTGGAAGCCGACAAGTTCATTTACACGCGCATCATGGCCTACTCTGCAAAGTACGCGTCGTGCTTCTACGGCCCGTTCCGGGATGCCGTCGGTTCGGCCGCCACACTTGGAAAGGGCGACAAGTTCACCTACCAGATGGACCCGTCCAACAGCGACGAAGCGTTGTGGGAAGTCGGGCTCGACCTTCAGGAGGGCGCGGACATGGTGATGGTCAAACCGGGCATGCCCTATCTCGACATCGTCAGGCGGGTGAAGGACGAGTTCAAGGCGCCGACCTTCGTCTATCAGGTGAGCGGCGAATACGCGATGCTCAAGGCTGCGTTCGGCAACGGCTGGCTTGAAGAAAAGAAAAGCGTGCTCGAGGCGCTGCTCGGGTTCAAGCGCGCCGGCGCCGATGGCGTATTGACCTATTTCGCGGTCGATGTCGCCAGGTGGTTGAAAGAGTAAGCGCGCCTAATTCCAGCGCTGTTCAAGACAGCCTTGCGGGTTACACACGCCGACAAATTTGGCGAAGACTTGGTTTCTAAAATTCGTCTCCCCCTCTTTGCGCAGTTGCGAGCAACTGCGCAAAGAGGGGGAGATTGATGAGAAGCAAAACCACCTTCTTCGGTTCGGGCTATGCCGACTTGGGATCCATGCGCGAACCTGAATATCCTCTACGCCTGTGCGGGAATGCGCCTTGTTTTTCGCCGGTGCCCGTGTTAATTTTTTGCTGAATGAACAATCATTCAGTCTGCCTGTCACCTGACCCAGCGGCTCTCGCGGTGGTCTTGCGCGACCCGCGCTCGATAACAGGCGTTTCAACGAGGAGTGTCATCACGATGGCTGCAGTCAGGTATCCCACCGAACCGCTCAAGCTCTGGAAAAAGGCCAAGGCGTTGCGCGAGCAGTATTACATCAACTACGCCAAGGCCCATGAGAAAGGCGGCATTCGCTGGGGCGGCGCCGGTTGGTCCTTCGATGCCATTCCTACAGCGCTCGGCGACGACGTTTACCCGCTGACCGGAGAGCCCTACGCAGCGGGAATATCCCACGACCACAAGTTCGCCAAGGAATGCATGGATGCGAGCGAAGCCGTCGGCTTCGCCCGGGACGCGTGTGCCTACATGCGCATCTATTGGGGCAGCATGCATCTGAACAAATACGTGCTCGGTGGCGAGTTTCCCAAGCCGGCGTTCAACTTCCAGACCCAGATTTGCTGCAGCCACTCGAAGTGGTATCAGCATGCCTCGCGCCACGAGGGGGTGCCGGAGTTCTACGTCGACGTGAACGTCGGTCCCTACCGCGATATGGACGAAGATCGGCTGAACTATGTGGTGGCACAGTTGCACGAATCGATCGATTTTGTTGAAAAGGCTACCGGGCGCAAATGCGACGATGGGCTGCTGATCCGCGCGGTGAAGAATGAAATGCGGGCGACCTCGCTATGGGCGGAAATCTGCAGCTTCAACAAAGCCGTGCCCGCCCCGCTCGACGAAAAGACGATGTACTCGCTGTACGTGCTCTCTGTTCTGCATAAGTCTTCGCAGTGGTGCGCCGACTTCTACGAGGAATTGCGCGACGAAGTCAGGGACCGGGTGGCGCGCGGAATAGCGGCAGTGCCCACCGAGCGCTGCCGGATCATGTCCGACACCCAGCCTCCGTGGGGCTTCCTCAAGATCTTCCGCTACCTGGAACTGTACGGGGCCGTGTCGATCGGTTCGCTGTACACCTTCGGGCTGGAAGGCACCTGGGAAACCAGGCCGGACGGAACCTGGGGACCGCGCACCACCCCCATGGACAAGGGCATCGACATCGCCACGCGCGACCAGGCGCTGCGCCTGTATGCCGACTGGAACCTGTCAAAGCCGCTGTGGCAGCACTTCTTCGACCCGACCATCAAGACCGAGATGATGAAGACCATCGTGCGCGAATGGAAGGTCGACGGCGTCATGATGCATCTCAATCGCGGCTGCGAAGGATTGTCGCTGGGGGTCATGCAAAACCGCCAAGGGTTGGCCGCCGCCGGCATTCCGGTCATGACCTACGAAGGCAACATGGGCGATGAGCGGGAGTTCGACGAAGTGCGCGCCCAGAACCGGGTGGACGCATTCATGGAGCAACTGAACCTGCGTAAGCTGGCCGCCTGACGGGTTGTTGAATTATTGAACCTGCGTAGGGCGCCAATCCAACGAGCTGGAAGCAGCGGTGCTGCCATTGCCGCTATCAATCTCCACATTTTGTTCAGTTGCACGCAACTGAACAAAATGTGGAGACCTAATAGAAAACCAATTCCACGCCAAGTCGGTCAATGCTCCTGGGGGAAACCCGAACTCAGCCGAACACCATCGCCACGCCGTGCGCTTCCGCGGCGCCCAGGGCGAGCGATCCGTCGGGCATTCGCACCGGGTGAAATCCGCCGCGGCGCAGGTGTTTGTCGGCTAGAGCCCGATCCGCCACGCGGACAAATAGCGCCGCGATCAGAGGCGCCGGACGCGCTGCGATCCACACGCCCGGCAGGCGGCTGGAGAGGCTCTTGCCAGAGGCAACCGCAATCGAGGCGGTTCCGGTTTCGATCAGCCGGCCTTCGGCGATATCGCGCGCGTTCGTATCGAATATCCTCTCGTAGCCGCTCGTCGTCGCCGCAATGTCAGCGCTGATCACGGCCATTGCGGCAAGAGCCGCTGCGCCGTTTGCATGGCGCTGCCACTCGGATCGCCACACCGCCTCGGGCGTCAAATGCTGGCATAGAAACAGCCGGCCGCAGGGAACATGCGCCGGGCCGATGTCCAAGGTGCGGAAGTTCGCATCGCGGATTCCCTCGGGCAGTTCAACAGGACGCGAGAAGTCCACCGGTTCGGTCGGATCGAGCCCGGCGGCCTGCAATTCGGCATGTGCCTTGCGCGCATCGCGGGTCTTGAGCGCGACTGCAGCCAAGCCATCGCCGCCGCGCGCGAGAAAATCAGCGATGAACGGCCGCGTCTTCAACTCCGGCGGCAGCCACAAGAGTTCCAAGTAGGTCTCGGCGAACATCACGCAGTGGTTCTGCGAGCCGAGGGAATGGAAACCGCGGGGGGTCACCGTGAAACCCATGCGCGCGAAGGTATCGCGGGCAAAATCGAGATCGCGAACCGCAAACACGACATGATCGATGCCTTGGATATGTTTTCGCATTTGCGTCTCCCGATTCTGTCCCCATTATAATCGAGCGCGCCGGGCATTCGACTCGGCGCCCGAGAGCGGCACACAGCCCGAGACACCGCGAGCGGCGGCGCGCCGAAAGTTGCGGGATCTATTTTCCAGTCTTAAGCTGCGGAGGAATGATGGACAAGCACCCGGCAGACACGGGTTTGGACCTGCGGCACCACTGGATGCCGTTCACCGCCAACCGCAGTTTCAAGGAAGCGCCGCGCCTGCTAGTCGGGGCGAAGGGCGTTTTCTATCGCAGCGCCGGCGGGCGCGAGATCATCGACTCGTTGTCGGGGCTGTGGTGCGTGCCCGCCGGACACGGCCGCCAGGAAATCAAACAGGCGATCGTGCGCCAGTTCGACGAGCTCGATTTTGCGCCGCCGTTCCAGATGGGCCATCCGGTCGCATTCGAGGCAGCCTCACGCATCGCATCGCTGATGCCTACCGGACTCAACCGCGTGTTCTTCACCAATTCGGGCTCGGAGGCGGCCGATACTGCGCTGAAGATCGCGCTGGCCTACCACCGCGCGCGCGGCGAGCCGCAGCGAACGCTGCTGGTGGGCCGCGCGCGCGGTTATCTCGGCGTGATTTTCGGCGGCATGTCGGTGGGCGGGATGCCGGCGAACCGCAAGGCATTCGCGGCGAACCTGCTGGCGCGCGTCGATCACCTGCCGCACACCTATTCGCGCGAGCATCAGGCGTATTCGCGCGGCCAGCCCGACTGGGGTGCGCACCTCGCCGACCACCTCGAGACGCACATCATCGCGTTGCACGACGCGTCGAACATCGCGGCCGTGATCGTCGAACCGGTCGGAGGCTCCGCCGGCGTACTGGTGCCGCCCAAGGGCTACTTGGAGCGCCTGCGGGATATCTGCACGCGCCACGCCATCCTCCTGATTTTCGACGAAGTGATCACCGGTTTCGGCCGCGTCGGCGCGGCCACCGCGGCGGAGCGCTTCGGCGTGACGCCCGACGCGATCACCTTCGCCAAGGGTGTCAATAACGGCATGGTGCCGATGGGCGGGGTCGCGGTCCGCCAGGAAGTGCACGACGCCATCGTCAATGATTCGCCCCCCGGCATCGAACTGTTTCACGGCTACACCTACTCGGGACACCCGCTTGCCGCCGCTGCGGCCTGCGCGGCGATCGACTTGTATGAAAAGGAGGCGCTGTTCGTGCGCGGCCGCGCTCTGGAGGGGCATTTCCAGGATCTCGCGCATGCGCTGAAGGGCGAACGGCTGGTGCAGGACATCCGCAGCTTTGGACTTGCCGCCGGCATCGACCTCGAGCCGCGGCCCGGCGCACCCGGCGCGCGGGGCTTCGAAGCCACGGTGCGCGCGTTCGAACTCGGCATGTGGCTGCGCACCAGCGGCGACACGCTCGTGATAGCGCCGCCCCTGGTCGCCGAGCGCGCCCACGTGGAGCGCATGTTCGAGACCGTGCGCCAGGTCTTGAAGACGCTACCGTAGCTCTAGAGCTCGCAGTGCTCGAGACCTTCCATGGCCAGTCCCTTGGCCTCGAGACGCGCAAAATCCAGGAACGCCCGCGCCGTTGCCGTGAGCTGCTTGCCTGCCGGGTAGGCGAAGTGCCAGTGGTTCTCGAGTGGGAAGCCCTCGACATCCAGGCAAATCAGTCGCGAAGGTTCGGGCTCCGATCCGAGCGTGAACCGTGACATGATCGACACACCCAGACCGGCACGGATGGCTTCCTTGATCGCCTCGTCGGTGCTCAGCTCCAGTCTGATCTTCGGGGTGAGTCCGCGCAGTTCGAACTGTTTCATGGCGAGCAGCCGAGTGCCGGACCCGGGTTCGCGCATGAGGAGCGGCTCCGCGGCGATGCGCTCGAAGGCAATCTGACGCTCGCCGGCAAGCCGATGATCGTCGCGCGCAAAGACGACCAGCGGATTCGGCAGAAGCGCCTGGGTTACGACGTCGTCCCTCCCGAGCGGGGCGGCGAAAAGATACAGGTCATCCTGGTTGTTCGCGAGCCGGTCGATCAGCGTCTTCCAGTTGTGGATCTCCAGCGAGACATCGACTTGCGGATAGCGCTGGATAAAGGCACCGAGCATGCGCGGAGCAAAGTACTTGCCCGTGGAACTGGCCGCCAGCCGCAGTCGCCCGTTCTCCATGGCGCGCATGCCGTTCAGTGATTCCTCGAGCGTCGACAAGCTGCGAAATACCTCCTGGCAGCCGGCGAAAAGGCGCTGGCCCGCCTCGGTCAAGTAGAGGCGCTTGCCGACCTGTTCGAACAACGGCAGGCCAATAGTTTCGGTGAGTTTCTTGATCTGCACTGAGACGGTAGGCTGGGCGATGTGAAGTTCTTCGGCGGCGCGGGTAAGACTTCCCAGCCTCGCGCTTGCCTCGAAAACGCGAAGTTGCGGAAGCGTTCCGTGCTTGAGGTAGCGTCGTATTCCCGGTTGCAGCATGGCGATCCTCCTCGAATCAATTGCCATACCGCCATGCCGTAAACGCACAGCGGCCTTCACCTCAAGATGAAGGCCGCTGTCCGGGACAGACCTTCACCCAATGGGCAAAGGTCTCGCTTGCACGTATCAACGACGCTGGCGCGACCGGGGCCGAAGCCCGTATTGACGACCGCGTCACAGCAGCCACCGGCTGCCGAAGCTACTCCCCTTCAGAGGGATGTCCGGCTTTCGCCAAGACACTCAGTTTCTTTATAGCAGAGAAGACATTGCCCATCAAGCAGTTACGCTTATTGCAGTTCATTACGAATCGTAATGAAAGCGATTAACCAATCCGCATTTACCACCGTCGGTTGATCCGCATCACTGCGGCGCCGGGATGCCGCTCATCTCGCTCGATGCGCGGCGGAGAGCGCGGCCGATCAGGCATGCCGCGCCGATTCTGCGGCACGAGGTGATCAAGTATCTTCGGCATGAATTGCGTACCCACGATCAGGGCGATTCTTTGCAGGGGAGCCTGACAGTGACTCCTGCCGTTGTTTCGCGATCACCGGATTGGAAGCGTAGAGTAATCCCCTCCTTATCATCCATTTCTCGATTTCCACGCCGACGAACACCAACGCAGGCAGCAGCGTGCTTGCCGCAAGCTCCACGCCGGTCAGCGGCTGGGTCTTGAAAATCGGGTTGAGCGCGGGAATGTAGATAACCGCGAACTGAAGCAAGAGCGTCAGTGCGACTGCCCCGCATAAAGGCAGATTGGAGAAAAACCCGATCGTAAAGGTCGAGTCACGCTCGGAACGGATCGCGAGCACGTGGTACATCTGGCACATGGCCAGGGCGGTGAATACGACGGTCTGCCAGTTTTCCGAACCGCGGTTCATGGCCCAGGACTGAAGCGCGATGCAAATCGCCCCAATGAGCAGTCCCACCCACAAGGTGTGCTGCCACAGACCGTGCGCGAATACGCTCTCGGTCGCGGGCCTAGGCGCGCGGCGCATGACGTTGCGCTCTTCGCGCTCCGCTGCGAGCGCCAGCCCCGGAAGGCCATCGGTGATCAGATTGACCCAGAGAATCTGGATCGGCAGCAGTGGAAGCGGCAAGCCAAGCATGGGCGCGGCCGCGATGGTCCAGATCTCCCCGGAGTTCCCGCCCATGACGAAGCGGATAAACTTGCGGATATTGTCGTAGATGCGCCTTCCCTCGCGCACGGCGCCGACGATGGTGGCGAAATTGTCGTCCAGCAGCACCATGTGCGATGCTTCGCGCGCGACATCGGTGCCGATCTTGCCCATCGCGACGCCGATCTCGGCGCGTTTGATGGCCGGTGCGTCGTTCACCCCGTCGCCGGTCATGGCGACATACTCCCCGCGCGCCTGGAGCGCCTCCACAATGTTGATCTTCTGCGAAGGATCGACACGGGCGTAGACCGAAATGTCCTTCACCTGTCTGCGAAATTCCTCCGGAGAAAGGTCCGCCAGTTCCTTGCCGGTAATCACGCGGCCGCCCTCGCCGATGATGCCGAGGCGCTGGGCGATGGCGCGCGCCGTCACCGGGTGATCGCCCGTGACCATCACGGGGGTGATTCCCGCCGATTTGCACATGGCCACCGCCTCCTGGGCCTCCGGGCGCGGCGGATCCATCATTCCCACCAAGCCGAGAAATATGAGCCCGCACTCCGCCGCTTCCGGCGTCAGGGGTTCGGGGATTTCCACCCAAGGCCGATACGCGATCGCCATCACGCGCAGACCGCTTTCCGCCATGCGCTCGGCGCAGCGCAGCACGGCATCCTTGTCGATCGGCGTCCGCACGCCCGCGACGAACGAGGCCTTGCAGCGCTCTACGAGCTTTTCCGGTGCACCTTTGGTGAACGCGACAAAGTCGTGCTCAGCCCGGTGCACAGTCGTCATGCATTTGCGTTCGGAGTCGAAAGGCAGTTCGGCGACCCGCGGCGAGGCGGCCTCGAGCGCGCTTTTTTCAAGTCCCGCCGCACGCGCCTCGCGCAGCAACGCAATCTCGGTGGGATCTCCCGTGTCGTTTCCGCCCTCGCCAATGACGGCGTCATTGTTCAGGGCCAAGGCGGCGTACAGCAGTTGTTGGCCCTCGCTTTGCTTTGCCAAGGGTTGCTTGGCCGACAGCAGCTGCCCATCGGCCCAGACCTGTTCGACGCGCATCTTGTTCTGCGTCAAAGTCCCGGTCTTGTCCGAACATATGTAGCTGACCGAACCCAAGGTCTCCACTGCCGGCAGACGACGGATAAGCGCGTTTCTTTTCACCATCTTGTAGGCGCCCAGCGCGAGGGAAGTCGTCACGACCGCCGGCAGCGCTTCGGGTATTGCGGCGACGGCGAGACTCACGGCGGTGAGGAACATGAGCGCCAACGGCTCGCCACGCATGACGCCCAGCGCGAACACAACCGCGCAAACCACGAGGCACACGAGAGCGATGCGCTTGCCGAACGCCGTCAAGCGCTTCTGCAACGGCGTCCTGACCTCGGATTTGTCGGCGAGCAGGCTGGCGATGGTGCCCAGCTCGGTCTGCATGCCGGTGGCGATAACGACGCCGCGGCCACGCCCGTAGGCGATCGTGGTTCCCTTGAACGCCATGTTCTTCCGGTCGCCGACCTGCTGGTCTTGGTCCGGCAGTGGCCGCAGATCCTTTTCGACCGGCACCGACTCCCCGGTCAAGGCGGCTTCCTCCACTTTGAGCGCAGCCGATTCGATCAGGCGCAGGTCGGCTGGAACCACGTTGCCTGCTTCGAGCAACACGATATCCCCGGGCACAAGCTGGGCCGCGGGTATCTCGACCACCTTGCCCTCGCGCAGCGCCCGGGCGCTCGCCGCGGCCAGCCGCTTCAGCGCCGCAATCGCGCGCTCCGCGCGGTACTCCTGAATGAAACCGATGACGCCGTTGAGCAGAACGATCGCCATGATCACGAAACTATCTTCGGGTTCACCGATCAGGGCCGAGATCGCCGCCGCGACCATCAGCACGATGATCATGAATTCGGTGAATTGTTCCGCCAGCATGCGCCATGGGCTGCGGCGTTTCTGCTCGCGGATCTCGTTATGCCCAAAGCGCTCGAGGCGTTCTGAAACCGCCGTCGCAGAGAGACCTCGCTCGCGCGACACATCCAGCCGCGCCAGCGCTTCATCGGCACTCAAACATTGCCACGGTATCCTCGCCGTCGCTTTCGCATTGTCCCCGGATGTCGCGATCGAAGAGGCCCGCGTTTTCGTTGCCGGCGCGGTCTCGGTTATCGGCGCATCCGCGTCCGGCGAGCTCGCCGCGCCATTGATGGTCTTCCTATTGCGGTTGGCTGAAAGCACTTTGTCCATTCGAGGCACCAATTCCCTGTATTAGTCGCGTGGAACTCGTTTCAGGGTGACTGAAACGCACTCAAAACCCGGGAAACATGAGGGGCAAAGGCGGGTCCGGACCGTTGCCGCCCTGCCTTCTCATCGGGGAAGCGCCCCCTTCATTCGACGAGGATCAGCCACAGTGTGGCGCCGAGTCCCGCGGCGACCCCGTATTGCTCGACCCGAGACACCGCCTTGCCCGCCACCAAGGTCACGGGCACCGGCGCAGTATCGAGAACCTCTTGGATCACCGAGTCTTCGGTCATACGGGTAGCCGACCAATGGCGCGCCGTGCCGAGGACGATGCGATCGGTCTTCAGCCGCTGCGCCGCGGCGTTGATAGCCAGGGCCTTGTTCCCGGAGCCGGAATGCACCGCGCACGGCACGTGAACCCTCTCCAGCAAATCCCGTGCGGATTGCAGCGCTTTGTCGGCCGCGCCGCCGTTCTTGCCCAATAACCAATGAGCGACCCGGTAGGTGGGTGAGGCGGGCAAGTGCAGCAGCTGCACCTCCATCAGCTCACCGTGCAGGAATTCATCGATAACGTGTCTTACGGCCGGGCCTGAATTCACCGAGTCGAGAACAGGAATGAGGATGCGGGTCATGGTTCACCTCTCGAAGTTGAGCAGGCCCGGCGCAGGCCCGGTTTTTCCAGTGGGCGCGACCGAACCGGGGACCGCAGAGGCTTCGGGACAAAAACGGATACGAGACCCGCTGAGTCGGGCGAGGTCTCGCTTGCAAAGTGCGGCGCTCGATTGCCGCACGCGCCAGTGGGGCCGGGGATGGGTTCCCGGATTGACGGCCACACTGCGGACAGCCCTGCCGGCTGTCGAAGCTACTCCCCTCAGCGAAGCCCCTGTGGCCGGTGCCGGACTACACGGCCGCCGCAACCACTGTCTCGCCAAGAGACGCACTCACTATGCACTTGCGCGAAGCGGAAGTTAAATGAATGTTTGCAATGCGTATCAGCAACTAATTGGAACACGTGGAGATTTCGTATTCCTATCCATTACTGTTCGTAATCGCCTGCGTATTGAATAGGATTGACATTACGTGTTTTAATACCCGCGGCGCCTTGAGTATTTGGGGCGCCCCCTCCAAAGGGGAGTAGCTTGGGCGGCATCTGCGTGGCCGCCCTGCGAGGGCCGTCATCTCGGGACAATAGTCCCCGGTCCTGGCGACAACCTAAGCGTTGTAAGCGAGACCTTTGCCTAGACGGGCGAGGTCTTTTTTTGCGGCCTTGACCTCTGCGAGGTGAAGGCCGCATTGCTTTTGGGGCGGGGCTCCGGCATGCGGATTGACTGGCTTTACCGGCACAGGAAACCCCTGCATAGAAGGATACGACGCCACCTCAAACACGGAATATTGCTTCAGTGCAGGTCCTTGAATCGATCGACAAATCCGGGAACCGTGCCCACGCCGCCGACGAACTATCCGTGGCGCAGCCACGGTATTGGTGCAGGAGAAGAAGTTGACCGAAACCGTCGGATCTCTGCTGTTCGAGCGTGTGAGCAAACGCAGATTCGAACTGCACGGTGGTCATGCCCGTCAGGGCGTTCTGATCAATTCAAATGATTACGACTTGTAATGCTAAGATAATGATTAAAAAACAATTGCTGGGTTGCGCCGCGGTAGCGAAATAGGCCGCAAACCATGAATTTTCTACACTCCTAGAGCACGGCATATTCGTACCGAACAAGAGTGTTATGGGCCGCGCCGCGGACGGCGCGGATTGCAAAAATATCTGGAGGGGGCAGCAATGCAAGATAGAGAATCCCACGGTAAGCCGATCGATGAACTTATCGGCAGCTTTCAGACCCACATCGAACGAGGTCTGACGCAGCAACAGGCGCAGGAGCGCTTGGCGAAATTCGGCGCCAATGAATTGACGGAACGCCCGCGGCCCGGGTTTTTCTCGCTCCTATGGGATCAGTTCAACAATTACCTCGTCATCATCCTGATTATCGCGGCGCTGGTCTCGCTCGCGCTCGGCGAGTGGGTGGATTCGATAGCCATCATGTTCATCGTGGTGCTGAATGCCGTGGTCGGTGTCATTCAGGAATCGAAGGCCGAACAGGCCCTGGCTGCCCTGAAGAAAATGTCTGCCCCCAATGCCCAGGTCATACGCGACGGCCACCAGATAACGATCCCCGGCCGGGAGATCGTCGGGGGCGATATCGTCCTGTTGGAGGCCGGAAACTATGTTCCGGCGGATCTGCGGCTCGCCGAGAGCGTCAATCTGAAGATTGAGGAAGCCTCGCTGACAGGCGAATCGGTCCCGGTCGAGAAGAACGCCGGGGTAGTGCTGGACAAGGAAATACCCCTGGGCGACCGCAAGAACACCGCTTTCATGGGAACCCTCATCACCTATGGACGGGGCAGGGGCATCGTGACCGGCACCGGGATGAACACCCAGATCGGTCTTATCGCCGAGATGATCCAGTCCTTCGAGGCCGAGGACACGCCGCTGCAGCAGAAGCTCGAGCACCTGGGGAAAGTTCTCGGAACGGCATGCCTGGCCATTTGCGCCGTCGTTTTCATCTACGGACTGTTCCGCGATACGCACCTCACTGAAGCCTTGAGTGGCGGCTTCATGAATTATTTGCAAACCGAGAAGAAGGACATCATCAATCTGTTCATGACCGCGGTGAGCCTTGCCATCGCGGCCGTTCCAGAAGGTCTCCCGGCCATCGTGACCATCTGCCTCGCCCTCGGGATGCAGCGGATGATCAAGCACCATGCGCTGATCCGCAAACTCCCCGCCGTGGAAACGCTCGGCTGCGCCACCGTGGTGTGTTCGGATAAGACCGGCACCCTGACGCAGAACGAGATGACGGTTGTCCAGGGGTGGGCCGGCGGCAAGCGGTTCCGGATCACCGGAGAAGGCTATAGCCCGAGCGGAGAGTTCTTCCTGGGTAAGGACGCGTTCAAGCCGCTGGCGGATCCGGACGCGACGCTCCTGCTCCAGGGTGCGCTCGTCTGCAACGACGCGAAGCTGGACGAAAGAACCGACGAATCGGGGAGGCGCTCCTGGCAGATCATCGGCGATCCCACGGAAGGCGCCATGGTCGTCGTCGCTGCGAAGGGCGGTTACCGTCGCGAGGAGTTGGAAAAGGCTTTGCCCCGAATTCAGGAGATCCCGTTCGATTCGGACAGAAAGCGGATGACCACAATCCACCGCCCCGATGGCTCTCAGGCGCGGGCTTCCGGTTCGGGTTTCGACTATCCGCCGATCATTGCCTTCGTCAAGGGCGCGCCCGATGTCATCCTCGATCTGTGCGGCCACAAGGTGGAGAGCGGCAAGGCGGTCGGCCTCACGGAGGAAATGCGCAAGGCGGTACTCGAGCAGAACCACGATATGGCGAGCAACGCGCTGCGGGTGCTGGGCGTGGCTTATCGCCCGTTGAAGGAAGTCCCGGAAAGCATAACCCCCGAGACCGTCGAAAAGGACCTCATCTTCGTCGGGCTGCTCGGCATGATCGACCCGCCGCGGCCCGAGGTGATCGACGCGCTGAAGGTGGCGCGCGGTGCCGGACTCAAGAGCATCATGG
>JACQTO010000124.1 GCA_016210745.1 Betaproteobacteria bacterium | reverse complement strand
GAACTCTCTGCAGCCTCACTGGCGGTGCTCGGTGGCGCGTTAATCATCATCGCAACCGATGCGATGACGGTGGCTCAGGCAGACGCATTGCTGGCCGCCAATGCCAGCGCCAGCTTCGCATTGTCCGACACGGCGGCAAATTTGGCCGCGGCCTCGGCGGCCGTGGGCAACAGCGCTACCGACATCACTGCGATCGATGCGGCGACGGTAGCCGAAGCGACCATTATCGAAGGCTTCACCAACAGCGGCACGACCACCTACGATGTGGTGGACAGCGCTGCTGCGATTGCCGCAGCCAATGTGGCCGGCGTGGAGACCGCGGCGATCAGCGGCGCGGTCTCGGTGACCGCGAGCGATGCGGCCACGGCGGCGGAAGCCGACATCATTGCCGCCTACACGACTGCGGTGGTGTACAGCGTAAGTGACACGGCGACGGCGCTCTCGGGTGCTACGGCCGGTGGGTTGAACGAAGCGGTGGACCTGGTAGCCACGACGGCGGCCACGGTAGCGGAAGCGACCGTGATCGAAGCGGCCACGAACTCGGGCACGACCACCTACAGCCTCACCGACACGGCGGCGAACCTGGCTGCGGCCTCTGCGGCCGTGGGCGACGGCGCCACCGACATTATCGTGACCGATCCGGCCACGGTGGCCGAAGCGGCGGTGATCGACGCCTTCACCACTAGCGGCGTAACCAGCTACAGCCTGACCGATACGGCCGCCGCGTTGCTGGACCCGCTCGTGGCGGCAACGGTGAGCGGCGCCACGTCCGTTGCGGTGCTTGATGCCCTTACGGTGGCAGACGCCAATTTACTGCTGGCACTCAACCCCAATACGAGCTACGACCTGTCCGACTTGTCGTTTAGTCTGCTGGAACCGCTCGATGCGGCAACGGTGGCCGGCGCAACGACGGTCACCGTGTCGGATGCCGTCTTGGCGGTCGATGCCAGCGCGCTGCTGCTGCTGAATGCCAATACCACCTATGACTTGAGCGATACGGCGGCGGAACTGCTGGCGGCGGCACCCGCGGTGGTCAGCGGCGCGGCCAGCGTAACCGTGTCCGATGCGGTGACGGTTGCGGAAGCTGAAACGCTGTTGGCGCTGAATCCGACTGCTGCCTATGCGCTGTTCGATACGGCGGCCAATATGGCCACCGCCTCGGCAGCGGTGGGACAAGGGACGTTGTTCGCGGTGGTCACCACGCCGACGACGGTGGCGGAGGCTACGGTTATCATGACGGTATTCAACGGCGCGTCGGTGAGCTACGATCTGTCCGACACGGCGGCGAATCTGCTGGCGCTGGACGCTGAAGCGACGGTAATCGGAGCGCTTTCCCTCACGGTGCAGGATCCGGTGAGCGTGGCCGATGCCGATGCGCTGCTCGCGCTGAATTTCGCGACCACCTACGATCTCTCCGACACCTCGGCGAATGTGCTGGCGCTGGACGCTGAAGCGACGGTAATCGGCGCGCTTTCCCTTACGGTGCTGGATGCGGTCTTGGTCGCGGATGCCGATTGGCTTCTGGTGCTCAACGCCAATACCACCTATAGCCTGGCCGATACGGCCGCCGCGTTGCTCGATCCGCTCGAATCGGCGACGGTGAGCGGCGCCACGACCGTTGCGGTGGTGGATGCAATCTCGGTGGCGGACGCCAACGCTCTGCTGGCGCTCAACGCCAATACGAGCTACAGCCTGTCCGACTTCTCGTTGGCCCTACTGGAACCGCTCGACGCGGCAACGGTGGCCGGAGCGACGACGGTTAACGTGATCGACATCGTCTCGGTGGTCGACGCCAGCGCTCTGCTGGCGCTCAACGCCAACACGACTTACGAGATATGGGACTTTGCCGCTGCATTGCTGGAGCCGCTCGACGCGGCGGCGGTGAGCGCGGCGACAACGATCGTCGTGCTGGATTTTGTCTCGGTGGCCGATGCCAACGCATTAGTGGCCCTCAATGCCGGCACCAGCTACGATCTGAGTGACACCTCGGCAAACCTGCTGGCGCCGGCTGATTCGGCGACGGTGACCAACGCTTTCTCGGTCGCGGTGCAAGATCCGGTGAGCGTGGCTGACGCCAATGCGGTGCTGGCGCTGAATGGCTTCACGACCTACGACCTGAGCGACACGGCGGCGAATCTTCTGGCGGCCGATGCAGTGATGGTGGGCGGAGCACTGTCGGTCCAGGTGGTCGACGCTGTCGCGGTCGCCGCCGCCGATGCCCTGCTGGCGCTCAACTTCTTTGTGTCCTATAGCCTCTCCGACACGGCTGCCGCATTGCTGGATCCGCTCGCCAACGCGACGGTAACCGGCGCCACGGCCGTTGCGGTACTTGATCCCGTTGCGGTCGCCGATGCAAATGCGCTTCTGGCGATCAACGCCAATACGACCTACAGCCTGTCGGATTCGGCTGCTGCATTGCTGGCGCTGGGCGACGCGGCGACGGTGACTGGAGCAACAACAGTAACCGTGCTGGATGCCGTTTCGGTGGCGGATGCCGACGCGCTGTTGGCGCTCAATGCCAACACCGCCTACGACTTGACCGACACGGCAGCGGCGCAGGCTGCGGCCTCGGCGGCGGCAGGCGACGGAGCGACTGCCATCACGGCAACTACGCCGGCGACGGTGGCCGAAGCCACAGTGATCGATGCGTTCGGCAACAGCGGGATTACCAGCTACAGCCTGTCGGATACGGCCTCGGCGCTGGCGGCGGCCTCGGCGGCGCTGGGCGACGGCGCGATCGATATCACGGCAACTACGCCGGCGACGGTGGCCGAAGCCACAGTGATCGATGCGTTCGCCAACAGCGGAACCACGAGCTACAGCCTGTCGGATACGGCCTCAGAGCTGGCGGCGGCCTCGGCGGCGGTGGGCGACGGCGCGATCGATATCACGACGACTTCGCCGGCGACGGTGGCGGAGGCAACGATAATCGACGCCTTCACCAACAGCGGCACCACCAGCTATAGCCTCAGCGACTCTCTGGCGAACCTGCTCGACGTGGGTGCGGCCGCGCTGGTCGCCGGCGCGATTGATGTCACTGTCAACGAACCGGTGACAGTGGCAGAAGCAAACGCTCTGGTGGCGTTGAATCCCAACACCTTCTATGGACTGCTCGACACGGCGGCGAATCTGCTGGTCGCGGGAGATGCCGGGACGGTGACGGGAGCGCAATCGGTCACGGTCACGGGACCTGCGATTTCCGTGGCCGATGCCGGTGCTCTGCTGGCCCTTAACGCGCAGACGACCGGCTACGACTTGAGCGACACCGCCGCGAACCTGCTGTTCCCGCTCGATGTAGCGCTCTTGAGTGCAGCGACTTCGGTCACGGTGACCGACAGCCTGACTGTGGCGGAGTTTGCCGCGCTGCAGGCGGTGCTGGGACCGAGTGCTCCATTGAATTACAGCCTGACGGATACAGGGGCGGATCTGCTCGCTGCCCCTGTTGCGACCATCCAAGGGGCGCAGAGCGTAACCGTTTCCGACTCTCTGTTGGCGGCCGACGCTACGACGCTGCTCGCCGAGTTGTCGCCTACCGCCACGATGACCTATAGCCTGGCTGACATATCGGCGAATCTGCTGGCGCCGACCGAAGCCGCGGCGGTAAGCGGGGCGACGTCGGTCAATGTGCTCGATGACGTTACGGTTGTGGACGCCGGCTTGTTGCTAGCGCTCAATCCCAACACAAGCTACAGCCTCGCGGATACGGCGGCGAACCTGCTGGCGCTGGCCGCGAGCTCGTTGGTGATCGGCGCGATCAGCGTCGCCGTGAGCGATTCGGTGACGGTGGCCGAGGCGGAGGCGCTGCTGGCGCTGAATTTGAATTCCACCTACCCGCTGATCGACACCGTGGCGAATTTGTCCGCGTCGTCGCCGGCGGTGCAATCGGGTGCCCTGTTCGTGATCACGAGCGATCTGGCGACCGTGGCGGAAGCAAACGCCCTGCTGTTGCTCAATCCCAATACGCTCTATGGACTGGCTGACACGGCGGTGAACCTGTTGGCACCGGGCGAAGAGGGTCTGGTGATGGCAGCACAATCGATCACCGTTACCGGGCCTGCGATCTCGGTGGCCGATGCCGACTTCTTGATCGCGCTGAATTTCCAGGTCGCCTACAACCTGAGCGATACGGCCGCGGTTTTGCTCGATCCGTTGGAGGAGATAACGGTTATCGACGCGCTATCGGTTACGGTGACCGGACCTGCGATCACCGTGGCCGATGCGGACGCATTGCTCCTGCTCAACGCCCAGACGAGCGGCTACGGCTTGGCCGATACGGCGGCGAATCTGGCTGCAGTGCCGGGGATGCTGAGCGTCGCGACTTCGGTCACCCTGAGCGACACGGCAACGTTGGCGGAAGCCACGATTATCCACGGCGCGGCGCCCACGGCCCTGTACAGCATTACCGACGTATCTGCGACGCTGGCTTCGGCGCTGAGTACCGGGAGTGCAGACCTGGCGACCGTCCAGCTAGCTAACGAGGTTGGCGTTACCGGCATAGGCTCGATGCTGACGGTCAATGCCGATCAGTTTGGCAATCTGCTGGTCGGACCCTTCCTGGCCGCCGACGATACGATCGCGATTGACGGCGACCTGTCGGCGAACCTGGGAGTGCTGCCGTTCTTTGGCGGCGATCCGGCGCTCGGAATGACGCTGGGTGGTGCCCTGAACGGGTCTTATTTCGTCGATCTGGGCACCTCGACTGTGGCGGCCGTAACCATGGAGGGCCTCGGCACACACGACATAACCGCGGCGCTCGATGTAGCGGAGAAATTCATCGTCGGCGCTACTTCATTCGGTGGTTCCACAATCCGCAATCTGTCGAATGACGTCGACATTGGATTTGGTCTCCGGGGCGACAAGATCGACGTACCAGGTGGTGGCAGCGGTCTCGCCGACTTAGCAGTAGCTACGGGAGCCGACGTGGATGTGGAAGGCGAGTGGGCGTTCGATTTCAATGGCGTCGATGGAGGTCAGTTGACCTGGTTTGATTTCCATAACGGCGTCGAAGTATTGACGCTCCAGTTCGCCGCCGGCGCCACCACAGTGGATCTGTTGAACAACGGCACCACTTTCGTCGTGGTGTGAGGTTGGCATTAGGCGCAATCGAGGGGAACCAGGCCAACCCAGGTGTAATTGCCTGACAGTGGGGTTGGCCAGACTGAGGCCGGTGCCTGCCGGCGTGCTACAGGGCCTTCACGGGATGCACATCCCATGAAGGCCCTGCGGTGCTGCAAGTCACCCTTCGCTATCTATCGCGTATCTCATACAGCGATTTCTCAGGAGATAGCCATGAAACAAGTAGCGGGTCCCGCCCCCAGTTCCGCCGGCTTGGGGCGGAACGGATTATTTCGCGGAATGTTAGTGGGGTTGACGCTGATGTCGATCCTCATCGCCGATCCGGCGATGGCACGCAGAGGAAAAGGGGGCATGCCGGCAGGGATCAAACAGGCGCCTGCGGCGCACTCGGCGGCACGGCCGGTTCCGGCACAAGACTCCAAACCCATTCTGCATCCCCGGCGTCATGGATCCAAACCTCGCGGCGGCGCCAATTGATTCGACGCAAGGCATGGCGGGGATCAATCAATACTCGTATGACTTCAAACCAATAGGAACGTAAGCATGCAAACGCAAAAGACTGCCGCCACCTACCGCAGGCTCTTGGATCGTTGCCTTGGGCTGCTGGCTATCCTTGTGGCCAGCGTCTGGTACGCGGGGGCGCATGCGGCAGCGGTCATAGCCCCCATCGCCGGCGAAATTCAATTCATCTCGCTCGATACCCCGGGGGATCATTGGTCCGGAGGCACCATCGTGGTGGGCGGGCAGAACGTGATCATCCCGCGCAACCTGCTGATCGATCTGCCGGCAAACCGGCTCACGCTCCAGCAACTGTACGAGCAGGCCCCTGCTGTGTGTGTTGCACTTGGGGAAACCGGCCTGGCGAAGGGAGACGTCTGCAACAAAACCGGCATGGGCGGCATTGCCAGCATCTCTGCCAACCGCACCAGCGGCGGCAACGTCATTGCCGGCGACGTGTTCATTGAGAAGGCTGCCGAGTCGGTGACCGGCCAGATCACCTACATCAATTACGCCGACGGTTACTTTCGCGTGAACGGCAACCCCGGGGATGCGACCACGGGCGTCATGGTTCGCTTGAACGACCCGGAGGCGCGCCACACGCTGCAGCAGGGATTGGGCTGCGCAGCCGGCAGCAGCAACTGCAGCGCCGATCCGCGCTTTATGCTCGATGCTAACAACTACACCAACGTGTTTACCACCGGCTACCCGATGTGTATCCCGAGCACGACGGTGCGTACGTTCACCGACGTGCTGGGACTTGGCACCACTTCGGCACAGTCCTCGTCCGTCGGCACCGGCGACGTTTTATGTCCCGAAACCAACCGCCCGGCGGGCGGCGCGAGCGGCATGGTGGCCGACTCGAGGCGTTTCGCCCCGATCCTGATGGGCGACAGCATCACCGCGGAAGGCAGTTTCGAGACGGTGGCCGGCGTACATTTCCTGTCAGCCCACACCACCATGGTGTCGACCGCCCTGACCACTGACACGACGCGAGGCGACCAGCCGGATTACATGTTCTTCAACGAGGTGTTCATGGAGGCGCCGGGGTTCCAGAACCAGCGCATGCGCAACATGTTCATCGGCTTCACCACCGTGGCCCCCGCGGATGTGCTGATCTGGTCGCTGCATTACGATCCGGCCACTAATTCGGTCCATGAATTTCCGCTTGGCTCAACCCTCGGCTGTGATGCGGCAGACAGTCCGCAAAGCTGCACAGGACAGGGCATCGCCCTCGGAAGCTGGGATATTTTCCGCATCCGCTACGACGTGGATTTCGGCGTGGGTGCGAAAGCGAAGCTGAACCCTTGCGCGCACCTGCGTTTTGAACCGCGATTCAACTTCCCCACGCCAGTCTGCCCAAACAGCGTGCTGGCTAACCCGAACGATTTCGATACCAATATCACCGAGATGATGGGCATCTTGCAGCCCGTGGCTCACGAAATTCAGGCGCGCACGGGCCGCAAGCTCGCGAGCCTGGCACCCGGCGGCACGCCGCTTATCACCCTCGACATCAAAGGCGGCGAGGCCACCAACGGCCAGTACCTGTTCCCGCTGGGAATGAACCTGGGTGGGATCGAGGTCGCAGAGATGAACGAGATCGATTTGACAAAGTTTCAGACGCCGATCAATTTCTCGGGCATCCCTTGGAATCTGGACCGGCGTTTGAGCCCGGGCGGATGCCTCGGGCCCTGCGAGGCCACGCCCCAACCGCTCGATCCTTTCCCCTTCGAAGGCCTGGATCCGCGACTGCAGGCACCGCCCCAGCCGCCACTGTTCCTCGGGTTGCCGCAAGGACCCTATTCCGATCCGAATTTCACGACGGTCCCGCTGAGCCGCGCCAGCAACCGGGTCCTGTCCTTCGTGAGTTCGGCGGGTACCTTCAACGGAGACGCGACGGTGCTGGCTTGGCCGCCGGCTGACCCGCCGGCCCAGACGATCGCGGTGACCCCAGTGGTGCATCCGAATACGCCGCCGGTAGCCGTGGACGACGCTGGCGTCACCTTACAGGGTGTGCCGCTCACTATCGAGGTTCTGGCGAACGACTCCGATCCCGACAGCGATCCATTAAGCATAATTGCCGTGAGTGCGGTGTCGCCTGCCACGGCCGGAGCGGTGGTGAACAACGGCACCAATGTTACGTTCAACTCCAATTCGCTCTTCACCGGCACGGCGACTTTCACCTATACCGTTTCCGACGGCCAGGGCGGCACCGCTACGGCACCGGTCAGCGTTACGGTCAATCCGGGACAAAACCAGCCCCCGGTGGCGAATGCCGACAGCGCCAGCACTGCCTTCGGCACACCGGTGACGGTCAACGTGCTCGCCAACGACACCGACGCGAACGGCGATCCGCTCAGCGTGATCGCGGTGACCAACGGCACCAAAGGCACGGTGGTCAACAACGGCACCAGCGTCACCTATACGCCCGGCAGCGGGACCAGCGGCACCGACTTGTTCACCTATACGGTGGCAGACGGCCGTGGCGGCTCGGCCACGGGCACCGTGACTGTGACGGTGGGAGCGGCGCCGACCATTACCGTTTCCTTGGCCGATTACATCGCGAACG
>JACQTO010000122.1 GCA_016210745.1 Betaproteobacteria bacterium | reverse complement strand
GCCCCACTCCCAGCGCACGCCGCCGATGAGGTCGTAGATCACGCGCACCATGCCGTAGATGGCGGTCTTGATCATGATGCCGCTCATGAGCGCCGAAACCGGCGAGGGTGCGGCCGGATGCGCCTCCGGCAGCCACGCATGCAGCGGGATCATCCCCGCCTTGGCCCCGAAACCGAAAAACGCCAGCAGAAAAGCCACGGTGGCCCACGGGGGCTTCAGTTCCGCGGCGCGCAGCGCATCGAACGTGTAGTCGCCCTGGCCGCCGTTCATTACGCCGAAACACAGCAGAATTGCGATCGCGCCCAGGTGCGCCACCAGCAGGTAAAGGAAGCCGGCACTGCGTACGGCGGGCAGCTTGTGGTCCGTGGTGACCAGGAAATAGGACGACAGCGCCATCGTCTCCCACGCCACCATGAACAGATAGGCGTCGTTTGCGAGTATGACGAAGGCCATACTGGCGAGGAATACATGATATTCCAGGCCTATCAGCGTGAGGCGCTCGGCCGTCTCGTTGCGAAAATACCCGGTTGCATATACGGACACGCCGGCGGAAACTGCGCCGAGCAGGACGAGGAAGTAGCCCGCCAGCGGGTCGATGCGCAGGTGAAAAGGCAGCTCGGGCATCCCAAGCGGCAGGGTCATTTGTTGCGGAGACATCCAGATCGCCTGCAGTCCGAATGCGGCCAGTGCGAGACCCGCCAACGCCCCGGCCGGAAACGCGAAGCGCCGCACGATAAGCGCATTGCCTGCGGGAATCAGCGACAGCGCCGCGATCACCAGCCAAAAAACAGCAGTGATAAGCGAGCCCAAAAGCGGCGAGGACACGGATTCCATCTTAGGAAACTTTGGCTAAGAACGCGGTCGTGCGCAGACGTATCGGAAGCGCCCTCACTTCGTGGGCACTTTGCGGTGCGCAGCCTTCACGAGCCAGGGCGGTAAATCGCGACTGGCGGCGTGCTTGATTATGTACTCGCGTATCAACTGGCGCACTACTTGGGAAGGCGTGAGATCTTGTGCGGCGCAGAGCTCTTCGAATATCTGTTTCTTCCGCGGATCGATCAGCACCGTCAAGCGGGCAGTCTTGCTTTCCATGGCGAACTTTCCATCGAGCGACTATGTGAAGTTTATGATAATTTGATTACCATTGCAATTTAATGCGATGCGCATATAATTAATAAGAGGGCGACCGGGTAGGCGCAATAGTATGTTTGCGCGAGTTGCCGTGTGCCGGCGGCGTAGATACCCCGGAGCCGGCGGGGAGTTGCCATAGCCCCCTTGTTTGGGGCACTATAAGCACTAATTAATTAAGAATATTGCGCGTTCAACTAAGTCTAGGCGAGGGGTTGCCATGAATAACATGAAGATCGAAGGCATTGGAAATAGGGCTCTGCTGCTGACCGCGGCGTTCGTCCTGGGTATTATTTCCGCGAATGTGAGTGCGCAGACGCCGAATTCCGGTTATCTGCAGGATCAGCGCGGCGCAGTCTCGAAGAGTGGTTTCAACTTATGCTGGCGCACCGGTTACTGGTCTCCTGCTATGGCGACCGAAGAGTGCGATCCCGATCTCGTGCCGAAGAAACCCGCTCCCGTGCCCGCGCCGCGCGCAACGCCGCCTGCGCCGCCCAAGCCGATGGCGAAACCCCCAGCACCTGCCCCGCGCGTGGTGCCGGTCACGCAGAAAGTCACGATCTCGGCAGACGCGCTGTTCGATTTCGACAAATCGGCGGTGCGGCCCGACGGCAAGACCAAGCTCGACGGCCTGGTCAACCAGATCAAGTCAGTCAACGTCGAGACCATTATCGCCATCGGCCATGCCGACAGACTCGGAAGCGACGCATACAACATGAAGCTGTCGCAGCGCCGCGCTGAGGCCGTCAAAGCGTATTTAGTCAGCAGAGGAATCGACGCGAAGCGGATTCATACCGAGGGCAGGGGCGAGAAACAACCGGTCACCAAGCCGGGCGCCTGCAAAGGCGGGAAGAGTCCGAAAGTCATCGCTTGCCTGCAGCCTGACCGCCGCGTGGTGATCGAGGTAATCGGTACGCGCGCCAAGTAAGCGGAAGCAGGTCCGATAAAAGGCCCTGCATCGCAGGGC
Organism: Betaproteobacteria bacterium; assembly: GCA_016210745.1. Classification (GTDB taxonomy): domain Bacteria; phylum Pseudomonadota; class Gammaproteobacteria; order Burkholderiales; family SG8-39; genus JACQTO01. The sequence goes on along the minus strand of JACQTO010000122.1, from coordinate 29,826 downwards.
TTTTTTCGTGGGGCGGAGCCGACTGGCCCCGGAGTGACGTCACTTCACTTTCATTCCGGGTTGTGCGCCGCCGTCGGGCGAGATCAGGTATAGTCCCGGCCCCTCGCCCGAGGCCGCGAGGATCATCCCTTGCGAAAGCCCGAATCTCATCTTGCGCGGCGCGAGATTCGCCACCACGACCGTCAACCGTCCTTCCAACTGCGCCGGGCTGTAGGCCGACTTGATGCCGGCAAACACCGTTCGCGATTCCCCGCCGAGGTCCAGCGTGAGTTTCACGAGTTTATCCGCGCCTTCGACCTGCTCGGCTTTCGTGATTCGCGCAACGCGCAGATCGACTTTGGCAAAATCATCCACCGTAATTTGCGCCGCAATCGCGGCGCCGTTCTCAGCTTCCTCCCTCGCGGGGGAGAGTTGGGGAGGGGGGGGCGCGGCCGGCGTCGCGATCGCATGCTGCTGGCGCTCGGCGTGGCGTATCGGGGCCGGAGCGCTCTGCAGGCTCTCCTTGTTGGCTTCCACCAGCGCCGCGATCTGCGCCGGTTCGACCCGTGCCATCAGATGGCGGTATGGTTGGATTGCGTGTCCCTCGGGCAGCAGCGCCTCGAGGTCTTTCCATTGCAGCGTAGGGATAGCGAGAAACCGCTCTACTTCCAGGGCGAGCCGCGGCAGCACGGGCTTGAGGTAAAGCGTCAGTATCCGGAACATGTTGAGCGCCTGCGAACATACTTCATGCAGGTACTCCTGCTGGCCCGCCTGCTTGGCCAGCTCCCAGGGTTTGTTGGTGTCAACGTACTGATTGGCCTCGTCGGCAAGCAGCATCACTTCCCGCAGCGCTTTGCCGAACTCGCGGGCGTCGTAGAACTCGCGGATGAGCGGCGAGCGCGCCTGGATCGAGTGCAGAACGCCGGTGGCCGCGATGGCCTTCACCCGTCCGCCGAATCGCTTGGTCACGAAGCCGGCGGTCCGGCTGGCGATGTTGACGTACTTGCCGACCAGATCCGAGTTGACCCGCGCCGAGAAATCGTCCAGGTTGAGATCGATATCCTCCATGCTCGAGTTTAGCTTCGCCGCGTAGTAGTAGCGCAGCCACTCGGGGTTGAGCCCCTGCTTCAGATAGCTCTCGGCAGTGATGAAGGTGCCTCGGGATTTCGACATCTTTTCCCCGTTCACGGTCAAAAAACCGTGCGCAAAGATCCTGCTGGGCGTGCGGTAGCCGGCGTGCTCGAGCATGGCCGGCCAGAACAGGGCATGGAAATAAAGGATGTCCTTGCCGATGAAATGCACCATTTCGGTGTCACCGCCGGGGCGCAGGAAATCGTCGGCGTTGATATTCTTCGCCTTCGTGTCGACATAGTGGCGGAAGCTGCCGAAATAGCCGACCGGCGCGTCGAGCCAGACATAGAAAAACTTCTTTTCGCCGGTGCCCGGAATCGGGAAGCCGAAATACGGCGGATCGCGGGAAATGTCCCAATCAGCGAGCTTGCGTTCGCCGGCCTCGCCCAGCCACTCCTTCATCTTGTTTGCGGCTTCAGGTTGCAGCCGGCCTTCGCTCTGGGTGAAGCGGCGCAGAAACTCCTCGCAGCGCTCGTCCGAGAGCTTGAAAAAGAAATGTTCCGACGCGCGCCGCTCCGGTTTTGCCCCGGAGACGACCGAGTAGGGGTTATTCAATTCCGTCGGCGCATAGGCCGAACCGCAAACCTCGCAGGAGTCGCCATACTGGTCTTTCGCGCCGCACTTGGGACACTCCCCCTTGATGTAGCGATCGGGGAGGAACATTTCCTTTACCGGGTCGTAGAACTGCTCGACCGAGCGCGCCGCAATCAGGTCCTTGGCCTTTAGCTGCGCATAGATGTCATTGCAGAACCATTGGTTTTCCGCGGAGTTGGTCGTGTAGTAATTGTCGAACGCGACGTGGAAGCCGGCGAAGTCGCGCGTGTGCTCGCCGTGCACGCGCGCTATCAGAGCCTCGGGAGTGATGCCTTCGCTGTCGGCACGCAGCATGATGGGCGTGCCATGGGTATCGTCGGCGCAGACGTAATGGACTTCGTTTAGCAGGCCATCGCCATCCGCTTGCATCTTCTGAAAGCGCACCCAGACGTCGGTCTGAATGTACTCGACCAGATGGCCGAGGTGGATGGCGCCGTTGGCGTACGGCAGCGCCGAAGTTACCAGGATCCTGCGCGGCATGGCTTGCTCGGAGACGGATAAGGCCTAATTTTAGCGTGGGAATTGCCGTTGCCGCAGACGATTGCGGGTAAAATGGCCGTCTTTTTTCCGACGTCGGCCTTGCGGGCCGATGCGCGCACGCTGGAGAAAGCAATGCCCCTCACTCAGGAAATCGTTCAAAACGCCCTCAGGGAAATCATCGATCCCAACACCGGCAAGGATCTGGTGACGACAAAATCGGTAAAGAGCATCAAGCTCGAAGATGCCGGCGTATCCCTCGAAGTCGTGCTCGGCTATCCTGCCAAGACCCAAATCGAGCCGATACGAAAAATCATCGCCGAGAAGCTTCGCGCGCTGCCCGGCGCGGGCCAGGTGAGCGTGAGCGTGACCAGCAAAATCGTCGCTCACAGCGTGCAGCAGGGCGTCAAGCTGTTGCCGGGCGTCAAGAACATCATCGCCGTCGCCTCGGGCAAAGGGGGAGTCGGCAAATCGACCACCGCCGCCAATCTGGCCCTCGCGCTCGCCGCCGAAGGCGCCTCGGTGGGTGTGCTCGATGCCGACATCTACGGTCCGTCGCAGCCGATGATGCTCGGGATAACCGGGCGGCCCGAGTCGCTCGACGGCAAGATGCTCGAGCCGCTGGAGGCCTATGGGCTCCAGGTCATGTCGATCGGGTTCCTGATCGAGGTTGACACGCCCATGGTGTGGCGTGGGCCGATGGTTACCCAGGCTTTGGAGCAACTGCTGCGCGACACCCGATGGCGCGAACTCGACTACCTCATCGTAGACCTGCCTCCGGGGACCGGCGACATTCAGCTGACGCTCGCGCAAAAGGTGCCCGTCACCGGCGCCATCATCGTCACTACGCCGCAGGACATCGCGTTGCTTGACGCCAGGAAAGGACTGAAGATGTTCGAAAAGGTCGGTATACCGATCCTGGGTATCGTCGAGAACATGAGCATCCACATTTGCTCGAAATGCGGCCACGCCGAGCACATCTTCGGCGAAGGAGGCGCGCAGCGCATGTGCGGCGAATACAACGTCGAGCTGCTCGGCGGGCTGCCGTTGGACGTCCATATCCGCGAGCAGACCGATTCGGGCAAGCCGACGGTGGTTGCCGACCCGGACGGACAGGTAGCCGACATTTATCGCAAGATCGGCCGGCGCGTGGCCGTCAAAGTAGCCGATCTGGCGAAGGATATGACTTCCAAGTTTCCCAATATAGTGGTGCAGAATACGTAGGATCCAGGATCCAGGATTCAGGATTCGGGGAAGATAGCCGCGCGGAGCGCGGCCCCTAGATCCCAAATCCGAGATCCTACGCAGGACGATCCGGAACTAAGGAAGCTGATTTTGCTGTTTATCAATCTCCCCCTTTGACGCAGTTGCGAGCAACTGCGTCAAAAGGGGGAGACGAATTTGGAAACCAAATGCTCACCAAGTTTGCCAGCGGTAAACTTGCAAGTGACTGAGTCCTGAACCTATGACCATAAAATCGGATAAGTGGATCCGCCGCATGGTGGAACAGAGCCGCATGATCGAGCCCTTTGAGCCCGGGCAGGTCAAATTGGTGAATGGGCGCAAGGTGGTGTCCTACGGCACCTCCAGCTACGGCTACGACATCCGCTGCTCGAGTGAGTTCAAGATCTTCACCAATATCAACTCGACCATTGTCGATCCGAAGAATTTCGACGAGAGGTCGTTCGTCGATTTCACCGGCGAGGTCTGCATCATTCCCCCCAACTCCTTTGCTCTGGCGCGGACCGTCGAATATTTCCGAATTCCGCGCAACGTGCTCGTGGTATGCCTTGGCAAGAGCACTTACGCGCGCTGCGGCATCATCGTCAACGTAACGCCCCTCGAGCCGGAGTGGGAAGGGCATGTCACGCTGGAGTTCTCCAATACCACGCCGTTGCCGGCCAAGATTTACGCCAACGAGGGCGTGGCGCAGGTGCTCTTCTTCGAGGCCGACGAAGTCTGCGAATCCTCCTACAAGGACCGCGGCGGCAAATACCAGGGGCAGCGTGGCGTGACCCCGCCGCGGGTCTAGCAGCGCAGGCGAGGGTGCGCCGGCGCGAGCGCCGAGGATGCGGGGAGGCGCAAGCGGACCCTCGGCCTACCGGGGCGTTTGGGCCCCATAGCTTGAGTTTTGGCAACCGTGTCCCCACTATAGGTTGCGGTCCTTGCGGCTGGAACGGCGCAATCCCGTACCAGGTTTTGCTCCTGAAAACAATCAAAATTGCCCTTGACCCCGGGGCAGGCGACGCTATAATCCGCGCAAAGTTGGCCCCGGGTTGCGCCTCGGAGGGCCGTGAGCAGTGGGAGTCATCTGCCTTTCACCGATTTTGAACGCTGTTTTTCGCCTGGAGCGAGAGGAGGTCATCATGAGAAGCCGCCAAATACATTTCGGCCTGAGTGGTCTGTTTCTGCAAGACATCCCCGTAACCTAGATATTCCGGAGACTTCGATGCAGCGAGTCAGTGTCGCAAAAAAACAATCAGCACTCCGACAGCCCTCGTTCGCGGCTGATCATCTTTTCGATTCCCACCCCGAGACGAGCCTCGATTTCGAGTGCGTCCGGGCTGCTCTCAAAGACGGCTATACCAAGCCGTTCCTCATCGTTGATACCCAGATTGTGCGTGAGAAGATGCGGCGCATGCTTGCCGCCATGCCGCGCGTGCGGCCTCATTACGCGGTCAAGGCGAATCCGAACCCGCGCGTCCTGCAGGCGCTGATCGAAGAGGGCGCGCGCTTTGAAATCGCATCTCCCGGCGAGCTGGACCTGCTCATCTCGCTCGGCGTCTCCCCGATGCAAGTCCTGTACTCGAACCCGGTGCGCTCGCGCGACCAGATCGCCTATGCCGCATCGAAGGGTGTCGAGTGGTTCGTCATCGACTGCCTCGACGAGTTGAAGAAGCTGTATTCGATCAAGCCCGATGCCAAGTCGTACTTGCGCATCGATACGCCCAACATCGGCAGCGACTGGCCGCTGGCAGGCAAGTTCGGGGCCCACACGGCCGATATCCGCGAGATCATCGCCGCGGCGAGTGCTCTCAAGGCCGATCTGGCTGGCGTGGGCTTTCACGTCGGCTCACAGTGCCGCAACCCGGAGAATTGGCGCGTCGGCCTCGAAAAGGCGCGGGTGATTTTCGACCAGATGACCAAGGCGGGCCTACGGCCGCGCCTGCTGAACATTGGCGGGGGCTACCCGGTGCGCCACGTGAAGCCTATTCCGTCGATCGAAGTGATCGCCGACGTGGTGAACCGCGCCCTGGAGGCGTTCCCGCCGGAGGTAGAGATCGTCGCCGAGCCCGGGAGATATCTCGTGTCGGACGCCGGCTATTTCGTTTGCCGCGTCATGGGCACGGCAAAGCGCGGCGGCAAGCGCTGGCTGCATCTGGACGCGGGCCTGTTCGGCGGTATCATCGAGACCACCGAAGGGCTGAAATACAGGATCTGCACCGACCGTTCCGGGCCGGATGTGAAGTGGAATGTCGCCGGCCCGACTTGCGACTCGATCGACGTCATCATGCGCGACGAATCGCTCCCGTCGGACCTGCAGGAAGGCGACTTCATTTATATTTGCAACGCCGGTGCGTATACCACGGCCTACGCAAGCAACTTCAACGGCTTTCCGTTGCCTGGTGAGCGCGTGATCTGAGCTCAGGGAGGCTGGACCGGGAAAGGCGGGCGCCGAGCCCGCTTTTTTTTCGGCAGATCGCGCTTCAGACCCGAGGAGAAACTATGGCCCCATTGCAGCCGCCTGATACGGATTTCGAGCGGCGCATCCGCGCCAGCTTTGCTCGCCAGGGCGCAATGGCGCTCATCGGTGCGACGCTCGAGCGCGTCGAGCCGGGCTTGGTTGAAATCGCGTTGCCTTTTCGATCCGACCTGACACAGCAGCACGGCTATTTCCACGCCGGTATGACCAGTGCGATCGCCGATTCGGCCGGTGGCTACGCCGGCAACACGCTGTTTCCGGCCGATAGCTCCGTGCTCACGGTCGAGTTCAAGATCAACCTGATCGCACCGGCCGACGGGGAGAAGCTGATCGCGACCGGACGCGTCAGAAAGACCGGCCGCACCCTCACCATCTGCGATCTCGAGGTTGTCGCCATAAGAGCCGGTAAATCGACCACCTGCGCCGTGGGACTGCAGACATTGATCTGTCTGAGGGGTAAGCCCGATTTAGCCGGCTGACAACAGGGTCTGTGCAGAAGCGGTGCCGGGCGTCTTCGCCGCATTTCTCGGCGGTCCGGGAGACAGTTGCTGCATTTTCAGCGCTCGTAGAGGACGAAATCGTAGCGAAAGCCCGCCGCACCCGGCACATGGTGGGTTTCGCGCGATAGCTCGCGCCATGCCTTCCGGTCGAATTCGGGAAAGAATGCATCGCCCTCGAATTCGGCATCGATCTCGGTGAGCCACAGCCGCCGCGCATACGGCAGGGAAATGGCGTAGATTTCCGCGCCGCCGATGACGAACGCGTCGCCGGCTTGTTTCGCCGCCGCCAGTGCGTCCTGGAACGAGTGCACCACACGGCAGCCGGGGGCCGAATAGTCAGCGGTCCCCGTGATGATGATATTGTCGCGCCCCGGCAATGGCTTACCCGAAATGGCGACTATCGATTCATAGGTCCTGCGGCCCATGATCACCGGATGGCCCACAGTGAGGTTCTTGAAACGCTTCAGGTCTTCGGCGATGCGCCAGGGCAGTTCCCCGCTTCGGCCGATGACTCGATTGCGGTCGAGCGCGGCGATGATGGCTATGCGTGGAAGGCGATGCGCCGCCTGGCCCTCCTCAGTCTTCACGCCTCACGCTCCTCATACGGCAATGGGGGCCTTGATCGCTGGGTGCGGATCATAGCCTTCGAGGGTGAAGTCCGGGAAATCGAACGCTTCTAGCTCGGTAACCCTGGGGTTGAGCTTCATCGTCGGAAATGGCCGTGGTGCGCGCGCGATCTGCTCACGGGCCTGCTCGAGGTGATTCACATACAGGTGCGCGTCTCCCAGCGTGTGCACGAATTCTCCCGGCGCGAGGCGCGTCACCTGCGCCACCATCAGCGTGAGCAGCGCATAGGAGGCGATATTGAACGGCACACCCAGAAACAGATCAGCGCTCCTCTGGTACATCTGGCAGGAGAGGCGCCCGTCGGCGACGTAGAACTGGAAGAACGCGTGGCAGGGAGGCAGCGCCTGTCGTGGCACGTCGGCCGGATTCCAGGCAGTGACGATATGGCGGCGCGAATCCGGGTTGTTGCGGATCGAGTCGATCACTTCGGCGATCTGGTCGATTTTGCGTCCGTCCGGCGCGTTCCAGTGACGCCACTGGTAGCCATAGACTGGCCCGAGCTCGCCCTTTTCGTCGGCCCATTCGTCCCAGATCGTGACGCCGTGCTGTTTCAGGTAGGCGGTGCTGGTTTCCCCGCGCAGGAACCATAGCAGCTCATAGATGATCGACTTCAGGTGAAGCTTCTTGGTGGTGAGCAGGGGAAAGCTGCCGGCGAGCGGAAAGCGCATTTGCGCGCCGAACAGCGACAGCGTACCCGTGCCGGTGCGGTCGGCCTTGCGGTTGCCGCGATCGAGGACCTGGCGCAGGAGCTCGAGGTATTGCATTTCCGGATGCGTCGTCATGGCCCGAGATCTTCGTGGTTCTGCGCTGAATGATAGCGTCAAACGCGGTCTGCGCGCCGGGGCGGTATCCACCACCAGACCAACGCCACCGCAATGGCGAACAGCCCGTAGGCCAGGGTGAAGATCCACTCGGGGAGGTCGTAATACAGCAGCCGCGCCAGCCAGCGGCCCACGAAGCTGCCCCCGCCCGGCTCCGCGCGCCTCAGCGCGTCTTCCCACAGGGTGAGCGGGCAGGCGATGCCGGCCAGCGACTCCGCCGCGACCACTGCGATCGCTGCAAGATGCGCGATGCGGAACGCCCGATTGCGAATCCAGCTCCAAGAGAGCGCCGCACCAGCGACGATCAGCGCGAAACCGCCGACGACAAACGAGACGAACAGAAAGTGCGCGACCAGGACCAGATCGGCCAGCAAAGTCATGCGAGGGCCTCAAATGCTCGAACGAGGACAGAGTCGGAGCGCCGCCCCCTAGTCCAGCGCGCGCGGTCGCGACGGGTCGGCACACCACTCGCTCCAGGACCCGGCATAAAGCATTCCTGCAGGCAGGCCGGCAATCTCCATCGCGAGCATGTTGTGGCAGGCCGACACGCCGGAGCCGCAATAGTGCACCAGCGGCTCGGCGCGCCTTGCCTGCAGTAGGGCCGAATACTCTTCCCGCAACCGGGCGGCGGATTTGAACAGACCGCTGGCAGCGAGGTTTTCCCGAAAGAAGCGGTTCGCTGCACCGGGGATGTGTCCGCCCACCGGATCGAGCGTTTCGTTCTCGCCGCGAAAGCGATCGGGTGAGCGCGCGTCGAGCAGCATTACCTCGGGCCTGCCAAGAGAGGCCAGGACAAAGCCGGCATTCACCGCGGCCTTGCGCGGCGAGGGGATGAAGCGCGCAGCGGAGGGCGTGGGTACTTCCGCGCCAACGGGCCGAGCCTCCGATAGCCACTTGCTCCAGCCACCGTCGAGCACTGCTACGGCATCGTGACCGAGCCAGCGCAGCATCCACCAAAGCCGCGAAGCGAAGATGGCGGCCTGCGCGTCGTAGGCTACCACTTGTTTGGTGGAATCGACGCCGAGCCGAGAGAGCCGTTCAGCAAACGCATCGGCATCCGGCAGTGGGTGGCGGCCATTCTTGCCGGTGAGCGGTCCGGCGAGATCTTCGCATGCGTCCATGAAATGCGCCCCGGCGATGTGCGATCGCCGGTATTCGGCCCGGCCCGCAAGCGCATCCGTGAGCTCGTGGCGGCAGTCGATGATGACCCAGTTAGGATCGCCGAGGTGTTTGCTCAGTTCGGCGGTGCGTATGAGGGTGCGGTAGGGCATGGTTTCAGTCACTTACAAGTCTACTGTTGACAGATTTGGCGAAGATTTGGTTTCTGCTCGTCTCCCCTTTTCGTGCAGTTGCTTGCAACTGCACGAAAAGGGGAGGTTGATAAACGGCAAAACCAGCTTCCTTGGTTTCGGCTCGTCCGGCCTAGGATCCTAAATCCTGACCTTCGAACTGTTTGCGCACGTACTGGTGGAAGTACAAGATGCCGTCTTCCATCGGAGACTGGAGCGGGCCGAAGTCGTCGATGCCGGCATTGTAGAGCGAGCGCCGGCCGCGATCCGTGCGCTCGCCGATGATTTCGTCTTCTGCGGCGGTCTCTGCGTAGGCGGCCTGCTGTGCCTCGACGTATTCGCGCTCGAACAAAGCCACGTCTTCTCGGTAGTAGAACTCGATCACGTTCAAAGTGCGCGTCGGCGATTGAGGAATCAGCGTGCTGATCACGATAGTGTTGGGGTACCACTCGAGCATAATGTTGGGGTAATACAGTACCCAGATGGCACCGTGCTCCGGATCCTTGCCTTCGTAGTAGCGGCGCACCTGTTCCTGCCATCTGCTGTAGACCGGTGTGCCGGGCCGGTTGAGGTGGTCGTTAGGCCCCAGAACCTGAACAGAATATCGCTCGCCAACGGTCCAGCGCAGATCGTTGCAGGAGACAAAGCCTGCCAGACCCGGGTGGAATGGCGCCACGTGATACAGCTCGAGGTAGACCTCGATGAATGTTTTCCAATTCTGCTTGCATTCTCTGACCAGCATGCGGTCGAATACATAGCCCGAAGTCAAGTCAAGTTCGCGCCCGACGCCCCAGCCGGAGAGGTCCCCGGCAACATCCCGCTTTCCGGTGAAAAGCAGGCCATTCCAGTTCGTGAGCGGCGTCTTGAAAAGGTTCTTGCAGGGGTTTTCGGGAAAGTGCGGTGCGCCGAGCAGCGTCCCCTGCATATCGTAGGTCCAGCGGTGCAGCGGGCAGACGAGACTCTGGGCGTTGCCGTGGCCTTCGACGATTATCGCCTGCCGGTGGCGGCAGACGTTGGTGAGCAATTCGACTCCGGAGGCATTGCGCACCAGCATCTTGGCATGATCGGACCACCCGAGCGTGCGATAGTCGCCGGGATTGGGAACCATCAGTTCGTGTCCAACATAGCCCGGACCTTCGCCGAAAAGAAACTTTCTTTCGAGCTCGAACAGGCGCTCGTCCAGGTACCAGGAAACCGGCAGCAGCGACCTGCTCGGGACGAGTTTCAAGGAGCTGGCAAGATCAGTCATAGGTATTGGTCCGCTTCGCGCAGGCGAAAAATCTGAACCGATTCTAGCTTTTTTGCATTGGGGCTGCCATTGCGCGCCAGAGTTTGGGTCACCGATCGGCTCCGGCGTATGCGTGATGCTTTTTGCGGATTTGGACGGGCCCGCCCGCATGGCTTATCATTCAGTTTTTCCCCCTGGCCTATTGTCTGGCCGCCCTTGCGCTTATGCCCAAGTCTGCCAAGTTCGACCCTCCTGCGAGTTTTGAATCGGCCCTCGCCGAGTTGGAGAAGCTCGTGTCGAGCATGGAGTCGGGAGAACTCACGCTGGAGGGCTCGCTTGCCGCTCACAAGCGCGGCATCGAACTCGCCCAATATTGCCAGTCGGTGCTGGCAAGGGCCCAGCAGCAGGTTCGGGTCCTGGAAGAGAACGCGCTGAAGAATTTTCCCGGTGACGACCAATCGGCAGAGTGATTTTGCGCTCTGGATGGGGCGCGTGCAGGGGCGTGTCGAATCCGCCCTTGGACGGCTGCTGCCCGGCCGCGATATCGGTCCGCAGCGGCTGCACCAGGGGATGCGCTACGCCGTCCTCGGCGGCGGCAAGCGCGTACGGCCGCTGCTCGCCTTTGCTGCCGGAGAAGCGGCTTCTGCGGACCCTGCCCGGGTCGAGGTCGCGGCCTGCGCGCTGGAGTGCATCCACGTCTATTCGCTGGTGCACGATGACTTGCCGTGCATGGACGACGACGTACTGCGACACGGCAAGCCCAGCTGCCACATCGAGTACGATGAGGCTACCGCGCTGCTTGTCGGCGACAGCCTGCAGGCGCTCGCATTCCATCTGCTTGCCGAGCACCGCGTCGCCGACGATCCCGCTACGCAGCTCGAGATGGTGAAGATTCTCGCCAGCGCCTGCGGCAGCCGCGGCATGGCCGGCGGACAGGCAATCGATCTTGCCGCGGTGGGCAGAACGCTCACCCTGCCGGAGCTCGAACACCTGCACATGCACAAGACCGGCGCGCTGATCCGGGCTTCGGTGGCCCTTGGCGCTCGATGCTCCGCGACGCTCTCAAGCGCCGAACTCGCCAGTCTGGACGATTACGCCAAGTGCATAGGGCTTGCATTCCAGATCGTAGATGACGTGCTCGACTGCGAAGCCTCGACCGCGACCCTCGGCAAGACCGCCGGCAAGGATGCCTCGGACAATAAGCCGACGTACGTGAGCGTGCTCGGAACTGCCGAGGCCCGAGCGATGGCGGAGGAGTTGCGCGTACAGGCACACAGCGCCTTGCGTAACCTGAAGGCGGGAGGCACGCGGCTCGGCGAACTCGCGGATTTCATCGTGCGACGCAACTTCTGAGGGACAATCGGACTCAATGAGTATTATGGGACACGCATCCGAGATACCCGGGGACGGGCACGCTGCCGAGCACCCGGCGTACGACCCCACGCTGTTCGATCTGCTCAAGACCATCGACGACCCGGCCGGTGTCCGACGCCTGGAGCGCCGCCAGTTGACGCAACTCGCCGATGAACTGCGTGCATTCGTTCTCGACTCGGTGTCGAAAACCGGCGGCCACTTGTCTTCCAACCTCGGGACGGTCGAACTTACGATCGCGCTGCATTATGTATTCGATACGCCGCACGACCGCATCGTCTGGGATGTCGGCCACCAGACCTATGCGCACAAGATTCTCACCGGGCGGCGCGAGGCGATGGGCCGGCTGCGCATGCAGGGCGGCATTTCCGGATTTCCGAAACGAAGCGAATCGATTTACGACACTTTCGGCACTGCCCACTCGAGCACTTCGATCTCGGCCGCGCTCGGAATGGCGCAGGCCGCCAAGCTAAAAGGCGAGCAGCGCCATTGCATCGCCGTAATCGGCGATAGCGCCATGTCCGGAGGAATGGCGTTCGAAGCGCTCAACAATGCCGGCGTGATGGATACCGACCTCCTGGTGATCCTGAACGACAACGACATGTCGATCTCACCCGCGGTCGGGGGGCTCAACCGCTATCTTGCGAGGCTTCTGTCGGGGCGTTTCTATGCAGTGGCGAAGAAAGCGAGCGAGAAGGTGCTTGGCGGCGTGCGACCGTTGTGGGAACTCGCCAAGCGAATGGAGGAGCACGCCAAGGGCATGGTGGTGCCCTCGACGATGTTCGAGGAATTCGGCTTCAACTACATCGGTCCGATCGACGGCCATGACCTGGACTCGCTCATTCCGACACTGAAGAACATCCGCGAGCTCAAGGGGCCACAGTTCCTGCACGTGGTGACCAAGAAAGGCCAGGGCTATAAGCTGGCCGAATCCGACCCGGTGCTCTACCACGGCCCGGGGAAGTTCGATCCGGCCGAGGGAATCAAGAAATCCGCTGGCGGCAAGTTGAGCTTCAGCCAAATATTCGGCGACTGGCTCTGCGACGAGGCGCGCAACGACAAGCGCCTGGTGGGAATCACCCCGGCGATGCGCGAAGGCTCCGGTCTGGTGCGATTCGCCGAGGAGTTTCCCGACCGCTATTTCGACGTCGGCATCGCCGAGCAGCATGCGGTGACTTTTGCGGCCGGGCTCGCCTGCGAGGGCTTGAAGCCCGTGGTAGCCATCTATTCGACCTTTCTGCAGCGCGGCTACGACCAACTCATACATGATGTCTGCATTCAGAACCTGCCGGTGGTGTTCGCGCTCGACCGCGCCGGGCTGGTGGGCGGCGACGGCGCGACTCACAACGGCGCCTTCGATATCGCTTTCTTGCGCTGTGTGCCCAATGTAGTGCTGATGACCCCTTCGGACGAGAACGAATGCAGGCAGATGCTCCACACCGCGTTCGAGCTCAACGGTCCGGCCGCAGTGCGCTATCCGCGCGGTGCCGGTCCAGGCACGCCCGTCGAACAGGAATTGCGTTCGCTGCAGCTGGGGAAGGCTGAAGTGCGGCGTCACGGCAAGAAGGTCGCGATTCTGGCGTTCGGCACGCTGCTCCAGCCGGCGCTGGAGGCAGGAGAGGCACTCGATGCGACGGTGGTCAATATGCGTTTTGCCAAGCCGCTCGACGAGGATCTCATCGTCGCAATGGCGCACACGCACGAGCTCTTGGTCACGATCGAGGAGCATGCGGCGGCCGGCGGCGCCGGCAGCGCAGTGGCCGAGAGCATGGCCGCGCGGCGAATCACGACGCCGGTCCTGCACCTGGGGTTGCCGGACCGCTTCGTCGATCACGGCGATCATGGGCAACTCCTGGCGCAACTCGGACTGGACCGAAACGGCATCCTCGTCTCGATCCGTGGGCGACTGGGCGCCTGAGCAGCAAGCGAGTGTGGTCGCGCGGGCCCCTCAATCCTGACTTCTTAGCCCTGAGCTGGACGAGCCGGAACAGCTGGTTTTGCCGTTTATCAATCTCCCCTTTTTCGTGCAGTTGCAAGCAACTGCACGAAAAGGGGGAGACGAATTTAGAAACCAAGTCTTCGCCAAGTCTATCAACAATAAACTGGTAAGTGGCTATACGTGGCGAGCTAAATTGCGCCGCCCGTTGTGGGGGGATTGCTATGTTGCGCGGACGAAAAACCGTCCGCGCGGATCGCCGATTGCGCACGGATGATAAGGCCATCCGTGCGCAATCGACGATCTCGTATAAAAGCCTAAGCCGTCCTGGTTTTAACCCATAACCGCGTTTGCCGTACGGATGCTTTTCATCCGTACGGCAAACGCGGTTGGCGCGCGCAGCGCGCAACTCCGCTGATGGCATGAGACAGGACTTATAAGACGCCGTATAGAGCCTGCCCTTAGAATCTTCGGATCAAAGTCATCGTCTCCCCGTCACGCCTCATCTGCATGCGGTTCAGGAAGCTCATGCCCAGCAGCGCTGCGGGTATGGCGCTTGACTCCAGGACCACGGCGTCGACGTTGTTCACCGTGATATCGCCGATGCGCACCGTGTCGAGCCGGATGCGGTAGCCGTTCGCCTGGCCGTTGGCGGTGCTCATGATCACCGGCTGGCCGCGCCGATAATCGAGAGCCAGGCGCCGCGCGTCGCTCAAGGGGATGGCGATCACGGTGGCGCCGGTATCGACGATGAAGCGGATCGGCAGGCCATTGACCTGACCTTCGGTGATGAAGTGTCCGCGGCTGTCAGCCTTGAGTACCACAGTGGCGCTCGATGGCGCATTGCTCGATGCGTGCTGCTGCCCCATCCTAAGGGTCGCGCGCTTGCCCTGGATGTCGAAGGTCGCGCTGTCGCGCTCCACCGAGAGCAGCGTGACGCCTTCGGCGGTCTTCGTGCCGATCGACAGGGTGCGCGGCGCTCCTCCGTCGATCTGTACCACGGCCTTGTTCGGGAACAGGCCTACTACGGTCACGTTGGTTGCGATCGCGGTGCCGGCGATCGCGCACCCCAATAGGCTGGCCAGCGCCGATGCAATAAAATGGCGGCTGCTCATGGGAAGCCTCCAGAAATGAAGCCGGTTGCGATATTCCGCCACAGCGCGACGGAAGGGCCGGGTTATTTTGCCACAGTCCTCGACGCGCACCGCATCCCCTGGCGGCTCACCAAGATCGATGCCGGCGAACCGGTTCCGGAAGAGCCGCAGGCATTCTCGGGTCTGTGTTTCATGGGCGGCCCGATGAGTGTCAACGACGATCTTCCCTGGATTGCCCCGGTGCTCGATTTAATCCGCGCGGCCGTGCGCTCGGAGATTCCGGTGATCGGCCACTGTCTCGGCGGCCAACTGATGGCCAAGGCCCTGGGCGGGCTCGTGTCGCGCAATCCAGTGAAGGAAATCGGCTGGGGAACGGCGAGGGCAGTCGAAGGCGACGCGGCGCAGCGCTGGCTGGGGGAACTGCGGGAATTCCTGGCGTTCCACTGGCACGGCGAGACCTTCAGCATTCCTACGGGCGCGGCTCGTATACTGGAGAGCCCCTTCTGCGCCAATCAAGCGTTCGCCTTGGGGCCGCATCTTGCGCTCCAGTGTCACGTCGAGATGACACCGGAGCTGATCCGCGCCTGGTGCCGCGATTGGGACAAGGAAGTTGCAGCGCTGGCGAAGCTCACGCCGTCGGTACAGACGCCCGCGCAGATCATCGAGGACATCGAGCCGCGCGTGCGTGACCTGAACGCGGTGGCCGACCGGCTCTACGCGCGCTGGATCGAGGGATTGCGCGATTGAAAAAACGAAGCACAGTGGCTGAAACTCAGCGCCAATAGCCCTTGCGCGCTACGCGCGCCAACCGGGTTTTCTGTGCGGATAAGAAGCATCCGCACAGAAAACCCGGTTACGGTTCACGACGACATGGGCTTTTATACGAGATCGTCTATTGCGCACGGATGGCTTCTTCATCCGTGCGCAATAGACGATCCGCGCGGACGATTTTCGTCCGCGCAACATCAACCTCTGCACAATCGATGTCTCGTCGTCGCCACGAGACTTGTCAGCAGCGGAGATCCGCTGCAGCCTTCGACGCGAGGACCCTCAGTCCCTGAAGTTCTGGAACTGCAGCGGAACCTCTTTCACCGCGCCCCGCACCAGTTGGATCGCCGCCTGCAGATCGTCCTTCTTCGCGCCGGACACGCGCACCGCATCGCCCTGGATGGAGGACTGCACCTTGAGCTTGGCCTCCTTGATCAGCTTCACTATGCGCTTGGCCAGCTCCGTCTCGATGCCGTTTTTCACCTCGACGACCTGCTTCACCTTGTTGCCGCTGATCTTTTCCACCTCCTTGGGATCGAGCGCGCGCACGTCGACGCCGCGCTTGGCGCACTTGCCTTGAAACACGTCGGTCACCTGTTTCAGCTTGAATTCATCGTCCGCGTAGAGCGTTAGCTGCAATTCGTTCTGCTCGATGCGCGCGTCGGAGCCCTTGAAGTCGAAGCGCGTGGAAACTTCCTTGTTGCTCTGCTCAACGGCGTTCTTGAGCTCCACCTTGTTGACTTCGGATACGATATCGAAAGACGGCATAGGCTGATTTCCCGGTATGGATGGCTGTGTAGGTGCGTTCCAGATTATACCGAAAGGGTTGCGGAGCCTCGTGCGGCGGAACATCGACGTACCGCAGCCGAAATCGAGTCGATCGACTTGAATGATCGCAAGAGGCATCGCAGAATAGCGGGGGCAGGCAGCGCCTTCGCGCGGCGTGCAATTTTGGGAGAATCCGATGAAAAGTTGGGGCGCAATGTGGGTGACGACGATATGTGCGCTGGCGGCCGCGCTGGGGCCCTCGCTCGCTGCCGGACAAACCTGGCCGCAGCGGCCGGTCAGGGTCATTACGCCGTTCGTGGCCGGCGGCAACACCGACAGCCAGGCGCGCATCGTGTCGGAGCGCCTGTCCGCCGTGCTCGGCCAGCCGTTCGTGGTGGAGAACCGGGTCGGCGCGGGCGGCGCCATCGCGGCCGAGTTCGTCGCCAAAGCGCCCGCGGACGGCTACACGCTGTTCTTTGCCGCGTCGCCGCTGCTCTCGCTGCCGCTGATCCAAAAAGTCAACTACGACCCTTTCCGGGATTTCACCCCGATCTCGATCGTCGGCATCGCTCCCTTCGTGATGGGCGTGCATATCTCGGTACCGGCGAAGACGGTCAAGGAATTCGTCGATTACGTCAAGACGCGGCCCGGGCAGATGAACTACTCCTCCGGAGGGACCGGAACCGGGTCGCATCTGTCCGCGGCGCTGTTTCTAGCGCGCGCCGGACTGCGGATGCAGCATATCCCGTACAAGGGTGGAGCCCAGTCGATCGCCGATCTCGTCGGCGGGCAGGTGCACATGTCCTTCGGCAACGCCTCGGAACTCATCCAGCACTCGAAGAGCGGCAAGGTCCGAATGCTTGCGGTCTCCACCGATAAGCGCTCGGCGCAGCTTCCCGATGTGCCGGCGGTCGCAGAGACCTATGCGGGTTTTCGAACCTACAGCTGGAACGGCTATCTTGTCCCTGCGGCGGCCCCGAAGCCGATCATCGAGCGGATCGGACAGGAAGTCATGAAAATCGTCCGCGAGCCGGCGACCGCGGAGCGCTTGAACAATATCGGCGTGGAGCCGCTCGGAAATACGCCGGCGGAGTTCGCCGAATTCATGCGCCAGGACGCGGCGGTGTGGCGCGATGCAGTGAACGCGGCCGGGATCAAGTTGGATTAGGGAGCTGGTCACTTCCAGTTAGCCGTTCATGTTTTCGACGGAGAATTGGGTGTTATATAGGTCTCGTGTTTTCGTGCAGTTGCAACTGCACGAAAACACGAGATTGATTGACGGCAAAATCAGCCTCTTCGGTTCCGGCTATGCCGGCTTAGGGGCATTTCGTTGGCTAGGGAGAGGGCCCGATGAAGTACCGCGAACTTGATTTTGACGTTCAAGACAACGTGGCGTGGATCCGCATCAACCGCCCCGACGCACTGAATGCGATCAATCTGCAATCGCTCAAGGAACTCTGCGATATCGCCAACCGCTGCGGCGCCGACAAGTCCGTGCGCGCGGCGGTGCTCACCGGGACCGGAGAGCGCGCCTTCTGCGCCGGCGGCGACATCGCGGAATTCGCGGCCCACGCCGATGCGATCGAGCTGCTGGTCAGGGAAATGACCGGATACCTCCACTTGGCCGTATCCCGCTTTGCGTGGATGCGCGCGCCGCTGATTGCAGCGGTCAATGGTGTCGCTGCCGGCGCCGGACTGAGTCTTGCGGCCGCCTGCGATCTCGCGATCGCTTCGGACGGGGCCAAGTTCACCACTGCCTACACGCGAATCGGCTTTACCCCCGATGGCAGTTCCACCTATTTTCTGTCGCGGCTGCTCGGAAACCGGCGCGCCATGGAGCTGTATCTGACCAATCGGGTGCTGAGCGCCCAAGAGGCGCTCGATTGGGGTCTGGTGAACCGGGTGGTGGCGGCGAAAGATCTCGCTGGTGAGGCCGCCGGGCTCGCGCGCCAGCTCGCCGGCGGACCGACGCGCGCCTATGGCGGCGTGAAGAAACTGCTGCAGATGGCCGCCAACGACAGCCTGGAGTCGCAGATGGAGAGCGAGGCGCGCATGATCGCCGAAATTTGCGCCAGCGCCGATGGCCGCGAGGGCGTGCTTGCCTTTGCCCAAAAACGCAAGGCGAATTTCACGGCCGACTGAGTGCGATCCGTGCCGGCTCGCGTCGGCGCTCGCATTCGCTCCCCTGACGTGTTGAAAAAATAACGGGATCGGATACCCGATGCTCAGTTACCGCCATGCCTTTCACGCCGGCAATCACGCCGATGTACTCAAGCATGTGGTGTTCGTGTTTTTGCTTCGTTACCTGGCACAAAAGGAAAAACCGTTCTGGTGCATCGACACCCACGCCGGGGCGGCGCTCTATGACCTGAGCAAGGGCTATGCCGCGAAGAACGCCGAGTACCAAACCGGCATCAGCCGCCTGTGGACGCGTCCGGATCTGCCACCACTGGTGGCCGACTACATGCGGCAGGTGCGCGCGCTCAATCCCGATGGCGCGCTGCACTTCTACCCTGGCTCGCCTCAGCTTGCATTGCAGGTCCTCAGAAAACAGGACCGGCTGCGCCTGTTCGAGCTGCACAGCACCGAGACCGAATTGCTGCAGGAATTCTCCCGGGAGGCCGGCCACCGCGTGGCGGCGCAGGCAGGTGACGGCTTCATCGGCCTGCAGTCGTTGTTGCCCCCGCCGCCGCGGCGCGCATTGGTGCTGATCGATCCGTCCTACGAGGACAAGGAAGATTACAAGCGTGTGCTCGAAGCACTGCGCGAAGGCTTGGAGCGATTCAGGACCGGCGTCTACGCAGTCTGGTATCCGCAGGTTCAGCGCCGCGAATCGCAGCAATTTCCCGAGCAGCTCAAGCGCGTGCAGGCCGAGGATTGGCTGCATGTGAGCCTGACCGTGAAAGCGCCCGTGGCCGGCGGTCTGGGTCTGCACGGCAGCGGCATGTTCATCCTGAATCCGCCCTGGACGCTTCCCGGTGCGCTACGCGAGGTCATGCCTTACCTGGTCAAAGTCCTGGGACAGGACGGCCGGGCCGGCTTTGGCTTGGAATTCGAACTCGCTTAGCAGTTGAGTTGCGGCGCGGGGCGCGCAGTTTCAGAATGACTGCAGCGACGCCTTGACCCGGCCGGTGAGGCCTTCGAGCGTCTCCGCACGCAGACCGAGGAATTCGAGCGCGATCTCCCCGCCGTGTCGCCAGTCGTGGCAGTGCTGGCCGGTTGCGCTGCAATAGAGTTTCTGCGCGACCAGACCCAGGCAAACGAGAACCCGCGAGTCGGGCGTCGCCCCGCGCATCGAATCGGCGCTTGTCAGCAGGCAATGATGGTTGAGGATCGCATAGACCAGCGTTGCGCTCAGGTGCCAGCTATGCGCCAATCGGGCGCCGATTCGGCAGTGGTTCGTCGCATAGCGTTCGCCCTCGATTTCGGTGATCGGCTCGCCCGAGGCGAGCGCCGAGCCATCGAATATGTCGGCATAAATCGGGAATTTGCGCATCATTACCGCCATCCCGCAATCACGGAACAGACCGTAGGTGTGGGCTGTGCCCTGATCGCAGCGTCCCGTTTCGCGCGCGAGCAGGGCGGCGATCAGGCCCGAGGCCATGGAGGATTTCCAGTAGCGCTCCATTGCCTCGCCGGATCCGTTCGGGAACGCCTGGCGCAGCAGCAGTCCGGTGACCAATTGCGTGGCTGCGGACAAGCCCAGCAGCGTGAGGCCCTGCTGTACCGTAGTCACTTTTGTGCGCAGGCCATAGAAGGGCGAGTTCGCGACTTTCAGCACCGAAGCGGCGAGCGCGACGTCGTTGGCGATAAGCCGTCCGATGCGCCTGTAGTCCGGTTCGTCGGCGCGCGTTTCACGCAGCAGATTGGTGAGGACCTCCGGGCACGGCGGGATGCCGACATCCCGTTCGAACTCCTCGGCCTGCCGATCCAGGTTTTCAACTTCAGCGTTCACTCGCCGCTCCCAATGCATCGCCCGCGCGGACACTGGCCCGCTCAGTGATTAACGGCGCCAGATCAAGTTTCCTTAGATTCTTACGCGCAAGATGTTGAACAGAACCAGGTCAACAATGATTTTTCCTGCCAAGGAATCGACGGTCAGTTAGGCGACCGCGGCCTTGCGCGCTGCGCGCGCCAACCGGGTTTTCAGCACGGATAGAAAGCATCCGTGCTGAAAACCCGGTTACGGATAACGGCGTGGACGGCCTGGCGTTTTCTATGAGATCGTCGATTTTGCAAGGATGGTTTTCTAATCCGTGCACAATAGACGATCCGCGCGGACGCTTTTCGTCCGCGCAACATCGCAACACTGGAAGCCAAATTTCAAATATTGTTGGCTAGACCTCGACGACCAGGTCGGGGCGAAAGCCGGTTTTCTCATCCGGATTGCCGCGCGGATTGCACAGGATCCGCGTTCCCGACACGGTGTAGTCAAAGAAGGTGTGGGTATGCCCGTGAATCCACAGCGCGGGGATTCCCATCAGGTGCTCGAGATCGACGACGAATCCGGGGTTGGCCGGATGGCCTGCCCAGGCGCTCGCAATCGAGCCGGGATGCGGTGCGAAGTGGGTGATGACGACAGTGGTTCCGGCAAAGGGCTCGGAGAGCCGCTGTTCGAGCCAGTCCCGCTGCGCGCGGTGAAGCGCAATGGAATCCTCCGGCGCGAAAGGGCGCGCGCCATAGCGGATCAGACGGTAGTCAGGGTTGAGCTTGCGCCCGATTTCGACGATGGCGGCCCGCTCGGCCTCGGGTGCGAGCGAGTAATCGGTCCACAGCGTGCAGCCGAGAAAACGCACGCCTTCGCGCCTGATCTCGCCGCAGTCGAGTACCGTGACATGGGTGCCGGCGGCCGCGTCGTGGATCGCCGCCGATACGGCGAAAAACTCGCCGTCAAATGGCTCGTGATTGCCGGCCACGAAAAGCACCGGAACTCGAAACTCCCGCTTTGCCCACTCTATGGCGGCCGCGCCGTTATGAACGTCGCCGGCGAGGACGACCATGTCCGCGTCGAGCGCGCCCGGCGTGAACGGCGCGCGCTCCAGGTGCAGATCGGAGAGCACGTGAAGACGCATTGCGGCGTTGCGCGTCGCCTTGGCGAGCGGACGCGGGCTTACCGGCGTTTCTTCTTGCGCAGATTCGCCGCGATGCGCAGGCGCAGCGCGTTCAGGCGGATGAAGCCTTCTGCCTGGGCCTGGTCGAAGGCGCCGCGGTCGTCCTCGAAGGTCGAAATGGCCGGATCGAACAGTGAATCCGATTTCGAGGACCGGCCCACGGTGATCACCGTTCCTTTGTAGAGCTTCAGGCGCACGCTGCCGTTCACGTTTCGTTGCGATTGGTCGATCAGACTCTGCAGCAGGTTGCGTTCGGGGCTGAACCAGTCGCCGTTGTAGATGAGCCGCGCGTATCGGGGCATCAGATCGTCCTTGAGGGCGAGCACCTCACGGTCGAGGGTGATCGACTCCATCGCGCGGTGGGCGCGCAACATGATGGTGCCGCCGGGCGTCTCGTAGCAGCCGCGCGATTTCATGCCGACGTAGCGATTCTCCACCAGATCGAGCCGGCCGATGCCGTGCTTGCCGCCCAGACGATTGAGTTCCGTGAGCACCTTGGCCGGCGACAGGCGCTTGCCGTTGACGCCGACTATGTCGCCCTTTGCGTAGCTGAGTTCGACGTATTCCGGCCGGTTGGGCGCCTTTTCGGGCGGGACCGTAATGCGCCACATCGACTCCTCGGGCTGGTAGTTCGGATCCTCCAGGATGCCGCCTTCGTAGGAGATATGCAGGAGATTGGCGTCCATCGAGTAGGGTGCGCCGCCCCCTTTTCTTTTCTTGTAGTCGACAGGTATGCCGTGCTTTTCGGCGTACTGGAGCAGCTTGTCGCGCGAGAGCAGGTCCCATTCACGCCATGGCGCGATGACCCTGACGTCGGGCATCAGCGCGTAGGCGCCCAGTTCGAAGCGCACTTGATCGTTGCCCTTGCCCGTGGCGCCGTGGGAAACGGCGTCGGCTCCGGTTTTGCGTGCGATCTCAACCAGATGTTTGGCGATCAGCGGCCGCGCAATCGAAGTGCCTAGGAGGTACTCGCCTTCGTAGACCGCGTTGGCGCGGAACATCGGGAAGACGAAGTCTCGCACGAATTCCTCGCGCAGATCCTCGATGAAGATGCTCTTGACGCCGAACATCTTCGCTTTGCGCCGCGCCGGTCCGAGTTCCTCGCCCTGGCCGATGTCGGCGGTGAAGGTCACCACCTCGCAACCATAGGTGTCCTGCAGCCACTTGAGGATGACGGAGGTATCCAGACCGCCCGAATAGGCGAGGACGACTTTCTTGACTTCGGATGTCTTGGTGGGCATTTTCGTTTGCGGTGTTTTCATGGGTTGAATTGGTTTCCAGACTGGATTCTTGCCTGCAGCGGCTATATACGGCGTCTTAAGTCCTGTCTCATGCCAGCAGCGGACTTGCGCGCTGCGCGCGCCAACCGCGTTTTCTGCACGGATAAACACCATCCGTGCAGAAAACGCGGTTACGGTTAACGGTAGGGACTTGGTAAGGTTTTATCCGAGATCGTCGATTGTGCACGGATGGCTTCTCGTCCGCGCAACATCGCAACCCCAACAACGGGCGGCGCGATTTAGGTCGCCATGTATAGTAACGACATCTTGGCAAAGGGTGGCGCGGCTCCATTAGTGCTTGCCGTCTGCCTTGCCGCGCACCGGCTGGCGCGCCTTGACGCGCCCCAGGATGAGAAATTCCATCAGCGCTTTCTGGGTGTGGAGCCGGTTTTCGGCTTCCTCCCAAACGATGCTCTGCGGTCCGTCGATGACCTCGGAGGCGACCTCTTCGCCGCGGTGCGCCGGCAGGCAGTGCATAAACAACGCACCCTTCTTCGCCACGCGCATCATGTCGGCATCGACCTGCCAGTCTTCGAAATCGCGCTTGCGCTCCTCGTTTTCGGCTTCGAAACCCATGCTGGTCCAGACATCCGTAGTGACCAGATCTGCCCCGCGTGCCGCCTCCATCGGGTCGGAAAACGCCTCGAAGTGGCGGCGCACATCGGGTCCGATCCGCTCAGGCTCCACCTCGTAACCGGGGGGCGTCGATACACGCACCTTGAAGTCGAAAATCGCCGCGGCCTGCAGCCACGTGTTGCACACATTGTTCGAATCGCCGATCCATGCCACCGTCTTGCCGCGCATCGCGCCGCGGTGCTCGATCAGGGTGTAGATATCGGCCAGAGTCTGGCAGGGGTGATATTCGTTGCTCAGGCCGTTGATCACCGGCACCCGTGAATGCTCGGCGAAGCGCTCGATGATTTCCTGCTCGAAGGTGCGAATCATGACCATGTCGACCATGCGCGAGATCACTTGCGCGGCGTCCTCGACCGGCTCGCCGCGCCCCAATTGGGTGTCTCGCGTGTTCAGGTAAATCGCCGTACCGCCGAGCTGGTGCATGCCCGCTTCGAAGGACAGGCGTGTACGCGTCGATTGTTTCTCGAAGATCATCGCGAGCGTCCTGTCCTGCAGCGGCCAATAGCGCTTGTAGCCTTTGAATTGCGCTTTGATCCAGCGCGTGCGCTCGAAGATGTGCTCGTACTCGGCGTGCGAGAAGTCGCTGAAGCGGAGGAAGTGGCGCGGCGCGAGCGGCGCCTCTGCCGGTTTTGCCATGCCGGAGCCGATCAGGTACGCGCAGCGGCGGCCGGATGCATGAGGAACTCGCGCACGAGCGATGCGAGCCGTTCCACCAGTTCGCGCGCCTCGGCTTCGTTCATGACCAGCGCGGGCAGCAGACGGATTACGTTGTCCGCGGCGATGTTGATCAGCAGGCCGGCATCTACGGCGCGCTGTGCCAGCACGCCGCAGGCTCGGTCGAGTTCGATACCGATCATGAGTCCGCGGCCGCGGATTTCGGCGACGCCGGGAGTGCCGGCCAGCGCGGCTTCGAGTCCGTTCATGATAAGTGTGCCGACGCGCTCGGCATTCTTGATCAGTCCTTCGCGTTCTATCGCCTCGATGGTTGCCAGCGCCGCGGCACAGGCAAGCGGGTTGCCGCCGAAGGTCGAGCCGTGATTGCCGGGCTTGAAGGTGCTCGCCGCCGCCCCCCGGGCAAGGCAAACGCCGATAGGGACTCCCCCGGCCAGGCCCTTGGCGAGCGCGACCACATCCGGGGCTACGCCAGCGTGCTGGTAGACGAACCAATGACCGGTGCGCGCGAATCCGCACTGTACTTCGTCGAGCATCAGCAGCCATCCCTGGCGGTTGCAGATCTCGCGCAAGCCACGCAGGTACTCGAAGGTGGACAGGTTGATTCCGCTCTCGCCCTGGATCGGCTCGACCAGCGCCGCGACCACATTGCGGTTGCTGGAGGCGACCAGGCGTACGCTGTCGAGATCGTTGAAGGGTACGCGCACGAATCCGGACACCAGCGGTTCGAATCCTGCCTGCACTTTGCGGCTTCCGGTGGCCGAGAGCGTCGCGAGCGTGCGGCCGTGAAACGCCTTTTCCATGACGATGATGGCGGGGTTCTCCACGCCTTTGCCCTTGCCGTAGAGCCGTGCGATCTTGATTGCCGCCTCGTTCGCTTCGCCGCCCGAATTGCAGAAGAAGGCGGCGTCCATGTCGGAGATCGCTGCCAGCTTGTCGGAGAGCTTCTCCTGCTCGAGGATGCGATACAGGTTGGAGACGTGGATGAGCCGTCGCGCCTGCTCCTCGATGGCTTTCACGAGCGCCGGGTGTGCGTGGCCGAGCGTGTTGACCGCGATGCCCGCGAGCGCGTCGAGATAGCGCTTGCCGGATTGATCCCAAAGCCACACCCCTTCACCGCGAATAAACGCCACGGGAAGGCGTGCATAGGTATTCATCAGGTGTGTCATAGGCCGAGAACTTGAAACGGCGGCTTGTTGCCGCCGTGTGCAATAATGATTTTTACGAACTGCGCCAACATCTTAGCACGGTTTTTCCGGAAAATGCGGACGCGACCAGCAGTCTTCGACCAAATCGGGAGCGCGCAGGACCGCGACCGCCGTTGCTTATCGGTGCGAATCGCGATTGACGCGAGGGCGCTGCTCTCGTCTAGAGCCAAATCAAAGCTAGGACGTTTCAGTCACACCCGGCGAACCGCGGCGTATGGATTTGCGCAATGCTGCACGCGGGACTTCGCAAGTCCAGCCTCGGTGAAGTCCGACAGAAAAACGCGGTGACTTCTTCTCGCTAGAGCGCCGAGCGCTGCAGCGTGACGTGGGAAACGATCTCGCCAAAGCGCACGGGATCGGAACTCGTTGCGGCGCGAACGATTTCACGTCCGATGATTTCGCAATGCTGATACATCTGGCGCAGCTTCCTTTCCGCGTCAGCCTCG
Organism: Betaproteobacteria bacterium; assembly: GCA_016210745.1. Classification (GTDB taxonomy): domain Bacteria; phylum Pseudomonadota; class Gammaproteobacteria; order Burkholderiales; family SG8-39; genus JACQTO01. The sequence goes on along the minus strand of JACQTO010000122.1, from coordinate 4,187 downwards.
TCGCGGCCGTGAATCATGAGTTTTCCGACCTCCAAGCCCTGGCGCGTGCGGATGCGAAAACGGAATTTGGTGGTACTCGATGACAGCTGCATATTTTTTGGCTCCCCTCCCCGTTTCGCGAAAGGTATACCACCATAATTGGGTATATACAACTAAATAGTTGGTTCGACGTGACTTTTTACAATTGTACGCAGGCCCGGACGAGAAGCAGGCAAACCGGCGGGCCCTCGCCACGCACCCTCGCCAGATCTGAAGGTGCAATGAAAAAGGCTATTGCTTTGGAGCAATAGCCTTTGTGCGGGGCGTCCGGATCGGAGGCTATCGGCCTCGGCGCCTGGTTCTCAGGCGAGCGCTTTAATCTGCGCGGAGAGACGGCTCTTGTGGCGGGAGGCTTTGTTTTTATGGATGATTTTCTTGTCGGCAATGCGGTCCAGGATGCCGACCGATTCGCGATAAATCGTCTGTGCTTTCGCCTTGTCGCCGGCCTTGATGGCAGTGCGCACGCTCTTGATCGCCGTGCGCAGCGTCGAGCGCAGACTGGCGTTGTGGTGGCGACGCGCCTCTGATTGCCGGGCCGCCTTGCGTGCCCCTGCGGTGTTGGCCATGTTGACCTTTAATAGCGAAATCGGGAGGGCGAGATTGTAATCGCTGAGGGCTGTTGCCGCAAGGTTTTGTGTGGCAATGACCGGCGAGGGCGCATTCCGTGTGCTCGGGGCTGATCCGCGTGTTGCGATCGGGTTTTCATTTCCGGGCAAGAAAGCATGCGCCCCCCGGCTGCGGCCGGGGTGTTCCCGCAGCCGGGAGGGCATAAGCACGGCCGCTATAATGGCCGCATGAATCTACTGAAAGCGCTCGCCACCGTCAGCAGCATGACGCTGGTGTCGCGCATTCTAGGCTTCGTGCGCGACGCGGTGATCGCCAGGATGTTCGGCGCGGGCCTCGCCACCGACGCTTTTTTCGTCGCATTTCGCATCCCCAACCTGCTGCGGCGCTTGTTCGCCGAGGGCGCTTTCTCGCAGGCGTTCGTGCCTATCCTGTCCGAGTACAAGGCCCGGGGGGGAGAAAGTGCCGCCAAATTGCTGGTCGAGCGCACCGCGACGCTGCTCTCGCTCGTGCTCGTTGCGGTGAGCCTGCTGGGGGTTGCACTGGCGCCGGTGATCATCTATATCACCGCGCCCGGCTTCGCCGCCGATTCGACCAAATTCGGAATTACCGTGGCCATGCTTCGGGTCACCTTCCCCTATATTCTGTTCATCTCGCTCGTTTCGATCGCCGGTGGTGTACTCAACACCTGGAGCCGCTTTGCCGTCCCTGCCTTTACGCCGACGCTGCTCAATGTTTCCTTCATCGTGGGCGCTTTGTTTGCCGCCCCATACTTCGATCCGCCTGTCATGGTACTTGCCTGGGCGGTATTTCTCGGCGGGATTCTCCAGCTTGCCCTGCAATTTCCGGCCCTGGCCATGATCGGCATGTTGCCGCGGCCGCGCTTGACGTTCTGGGACCCCGGCGTGCGCCGGGTCCTGGCCTTGATGGGGCCGGCTGTGATCGGTGTGTCGGTAAGCCAGATAAGCCTGATCATCAACACCATATTCGCCTCGTTTCTTGCCAACGGCAGCGTATCCTGGCTCTACTATGCCGACCGCCTGATGGAATTTCCGACCGGGCTGCTCGGGGTCGCGCTCGGCACCGTTCTGCTGCCCAGCCTGTCGAAATACCATGCGGAGGCCGACACCGAGCGGTATTCGCGGTTACTCGATTGGGGCCTGAGGCTGACTCTGATTCTCGCCCTTCCGGCGGCTGCCGCGCTTGCCGCGCTCGCATTACCGCTAGTCACTACGCTGTTCCACTACGGCGAGTTCGGCGAGCACGACGTGTGGATGACACGCCAGGCGCTCATCGCCTACTCGGTCGGACTGCTCGGACTTATACTGGTCAAGGTACTGGCGCCCGGCTTCTATGCGCGTCAGAATATCCGCACCCCGGTCAGGATTGCCATCGTGACGCTGCTTGCGACCCAGGCCCTCAATGCCGCCCTGATCATGCCGCTTGGGCATGCCGGGCTGGCATTGTCCATCGGGTTGGGCGCCTGCCTCAACGCGGGGCTCCTGTATCGAAAACTACGAGAACATGCGATTTACCAACCGCAGCCTGGCTGGGGCCTGTTTCTTCTCAAGGTCGCGGCTTCAACCGGGGCGATGGTTGCTGCTCTCTGGGCGGTGATGGGGACCGATGCCTGGTGGTTTGCCGCGCCGGGCGCGGTACGCGCACTGGCGCTCTCGGGTATGGTGGCAGGCGGCGCGCTAGTGTATTTCGCCTGTCTGTGGCTGGTTGGCTTGCGTCCGGTGGATTTTCTGAGGTCAGCGTGAACCAGGATCTCGAGCATTTCGCCACGCTTGTCTCGCGCGAACATTTCGACGTCGCCGAGGCAAGCCTTCTGCTCGCGCGCGACGCCTACCCGGGACTCGACGTTGCCGGATACCTTGCGCGGCTGGACGACATCGCGGCTGCGATCCGGCGACGCATCGCATCGGACGCCTTTGCCGAGCAGAAGGTGTTTGCGCTGAACTACTTTCTGTTCAACGAGATGCGCTTTTCCGGCAATATCGATAATTACTACGATCCGCGCAACAGCTACCTGAACGAGGTAATGGAGCGGCGCAGCGGTATTCCGATCACGCTTTCGATCATTTACCTCGAAGTCGGGCGCAGACTTGGCCTCAACCTCAGGGGGGTCTCGTTCCCGGGGCATTTTCTGGTAAAGCTTGCCGTCACGCGCGGCCATCTCGTGCTCGACCCTTTCGCCGGAGGCGAAGCGCAATCCGAGTCGGAGCTGCGGCAGCGCCTGGCGCAGGTGCTGCCGCCAGGAAGTGCGGAGCATGTGCCGCTGGACCGATTTCTCGAGTCCGCAACTCCGCGCCAAATCATTGCCCGCATGCTGCGCAATCTCAAGAACATCTATATGCAGACCAACAAGCTGGAAACCGCGCTTGGGGTCATGCACCGCATGCTGCTCGTGGTACCCGAGTCGGCCGAGGAACTGCGCGATCGTGGCATGATATATGAGCAACTTGAATGCTATCGGGCGGCGCTCTCAGACCTGCAGAATTACCTGCGGCGCCGGCCCGAGGCCCCTGATGCCGGCGACATTTACAGCAAAGTGGTCGAACTCAGGAAGGCGTGTGGGAAGCTCAACTGAATTAACGACGGAGGGCAGCGATGAAAATCATCAGTAGCAACTTTGCCGACAACGGCCGCATTCCCGGAGCGCTTGCGTTCGCGGTGCCCGACACGGCAGCGCACATCAAACTGTCTTCGAATCGCAATCCGCATTTGCAGTGGAGTGGCGTGCCCGCGGGCACGAAGTCGTTCGCGTTGATCTGCCACGACCGGGATGTGCCCAGTCGCGCTGACGACGTGAACAAGGAGGGGCGCGTGGTGCCCAAGACGCTCCCACGGGTGCACTTCTACCACTGGGTGCTCGTCGACCTGCCGCCGAGCGTCACCGAGATACGCGAGGCCGAATTCTCCGACGGCGTCACGCCGCGCGGCAAGAAGGGGCCGGAGACGTTGCACGGCGCACGCCAGGGAATCAACGATTACACGGCTTGGTTCAAGGGCGACAAGGACATGGAGGGCAACTACTTCGGCTACGATGGTCCGTGCCCGCCGTGGAACGACGAACTGCTGCACCACTATGTGTTCACGGTCTGCGCGCTCGATTGCCCGAAGCTGGACTTGCGAGGCACGTTCGGGGGTGCTGATGCTCTTGCCGCGATGGAAGGGCATATCGTCGACCGGGCAAGCTTGACCGGGGTCTACGCGCTCAACCCGGCACTTCAGTCCCCCTAATACTTCTCGATACTTCAAGGCTTTCGCGCCCGGCTGCCCGCGCGCCAGCCTGCGGGGCGCTGGCGATCGTCTCGACAACCGACCGGTGCGACGTGGCAGCAGGGCGCCTGGGCCGGCTCGGGGCATAGCGCCTGGTGGTTGGGCGCGCTGCCGGTCGCCAGACCGTGCCAATCGCAGTTACACATTCCGATCCGCGAAAAATCTCGCTATAATTCAAAACTTTGCACCACTTCAGCGATTTTCCCATGGCGATTACACACGGCGCCCGCACCGCAGCATTGCCGCCGGTTGCCCTGACCATAGGCAACTTCGATGGCGTACATCGCGGGCACCAGGTG